>CAVSFE010000003.1:0-316817 GCA_963727315.1 uncultured Chloroflexia bacterium
TTATGTATAACCTTCGTTCAGCGACTACGTATTGCTACACTAGCAGAGATAAGGTGAATCTACCTTAGTGCCCCCTGAGAATCACTCGGTCAAGGATAACTTGTGTTGCGGGGATATTGATGATAACACCATTACCTATGTCCAGGCTCATTGCCTTTTCTGCCCAGAATGCGTTGATTGAGATATCGCCAGCGATGAACTTAGTTACGACAACAGACATATCCGAATAGCCGAGAGCCAGGCCGTTCCCCACCATGAGTCCGCAAGGGCCCTGGAACCTTGTTATTTCTTTTCCAACCTTCAACACGCCTCTGTATTCCAGCGGGCACCCGTATGGACCACTTGAGCCGCCGAAAATGATCCAGTCGTAGTCGGGTCTAACCCAGCCCTCAGTCAAGTCCGTAGCATAGATGCCGGCTATAAAATTGTAGCTTTGCCCGTCGTGGCTCCAAGTTGCCGTGAGAGAGCCGAGTGCCTTCACACTTCTAGGTTCAACCGCATAGATATACCAAGGACCGACCTGTTCCGGGGTCACCTTAGCATTACCTTGAAAGCTAAAAGTCCCTCTGGCTGTCTCAAGATAGTCAACCGCAGACCCGGAGGATGGCCCAATACCCACAACACAGGGCCCGACCGCAGTAGCACCAAACTGTGTGGCTTCCGCCGTTGATGCCAACACTGGGGCACTGGCCAGAACCGTTGCGAACAACAGGACAGGGATTAATATTAGGAACCTAGATGCCTTCATATTCTGCCTCCTTTAAAAACATAAAACCGACCATTTTCGGGTCGGTTTCACTATTGGCTCAGCGCTACCCAAGTGGCCAACTAAAGGCAGCGTTTCAAAGCCCCCTAAGCATATTAATATATATGTATACGTAAAATATACTATAGCGCAGGAACACGTTTGTCAACCTCACTTTAATTAACTTATCCTACATTTCAGATAATCGTGGTTTTACTTTATGAAAAAAGCAAACGGTATTGCATAACTATACGCATGGCTGGACAGACATTCCGAAGTTCGTCCAATGGTAACTACTGGCAGAGACAGACGTTACGATGGAAACACAGACATGCTTATGAGTAAGTGATATGGATATTGATAGGGGTAAATACGATAACATAACGGCTCGCCCGGCCTTTAGAAGGTATCAACATAATTTTCAGGGATTTTCATTAATTTTGAGGCTAACTTAACCCGGAGACTTAAGCAAAATCCACCGAAGCAGCTGGTCTTTTTTCTCCGGGTTATCACCTCCTTTTTTGAGATTGCGGATTTCCCTTAATCTTATGCTCTTTATCCCATATTGTGAACTAAGGAAATAACAAAGTCAATGATTTTGCGTCAAGCCTGGTTACAATCCGACTAGATAGTTAGGTTCATACGCAAATCCTCTCGGAAGTCACAATCCAAGCAAAAGTGCAAGGGCAAGCTATTTCCTCACCTATCTATCACTTTCGAAAACCCCAAATGTACTGCGCATCAATTATGCCTAGAGCGGCGTCCGGAGGCCGGCACCCGCCCGTAATCCTGCCGAATTGGGCCCCGATATGGGATGGAGCCGCTAACCCTGTGGTTAAGTGCCCGCAGGCGCGCCTTTTACAGGCGGACAAGTCGTCGGCCAGGCGGCGAGGGCAGGGATAAGGATATCCTCACACGCCCCACGTCACGAATCCGGGCATGCAGGAACCCTTGTGAGGTGTATATCCTGCTCCCAAGCCATAGTGCAAATACGGGCGTCATTCGGGCATATCCTACATGCGCCACGGCGAGAGCCTGGGCTTCCCCTATTGGCAGTCGAGTTCATTATTCAGCTGGGTGGGTAGGCTCCAAAGGTATCGATCAATTAGTTAAGTATCTTAGGATATTGATTTGGTTAGGCACTCCAAAAGAGTTTTCTCTTGTTGACAGGTAGCAAGAGGTGTATAATTACCAATACCAAAAAGACTCCTATTTGATGCTATGTGGCTGACTTGGAAAGGTAATAAGGTAGGTACCCGACTCTAATGACATTTCTGACCTAATGAGGGCAAATATGAAAATACTCATCTTGCATCTCAGCGATATGCACGCTAGGCCTCAGTGCCGTCAATTCGAAGAACGAATGAATGCACTAAATGGTGTTATAAATCAACTTGCTCCAGGTATTTCTCACTGCTTTATTGTCATATCGGGTGACCTAGCCTTCAGCGGCTCCCATGAGCAGTACCTGTTTCTAGGCAGCCACTTACGCAGCCTTAGGCAGGAAACTGAATCAAAAAAGCTATTCGATACCATCCAATATATCATGGTTCCCGGTAACCACGATATTGACCCTTGCTTAGATAATGAAGAGAGGAAGAACTTAATAAAAGAGATACAGGGTAATGCGAACATGCAAGTAGACCAGTCACCAATAAAAGCGGTAATAAGCGCGCAAAATGCTTTCTTTGACTTGAGTCAGGAGATTGGTCCTAAACCACAGTCAATGCAGTATGGCCTATACTATCGATTCGTTTTTGACTGTTGCTCATACCCCATCGTTTTCAACTGCTTTAACACGGCCTGGATGTCAACGGTCCCAGAGGAACAAGGCAAACTTAGATTCCCTATTGATTCTATCACCATGAAGACCGAGCCGGGCAATCCCATATCATTCTCAGTGTTGCATCATCCTTTTATTTGGTTCAAATCGGAAGATGCGAAAAGCCTCAGAAATTTTCTATTGAGAAATTCGAATTTTATTCTGACTGGTCACGAGCATGACTCTGACACATATAAAGTAATTGATGCAAAAGGCAGATTTAGTGACTATCTTGAAGGAGGTCTGTTCAATAAGGAAGGCTCCGATCAGAGCTCTTTCAATGCCATTGTCATAGATGCAGAAACGAGGACGAGTCAGTTTATACAGTTTATCTGGTCGCAAGGCAACTATAATCTTGTTACCAGAACACCACGGAATTCTGTGCAAAACCGGTATTCAGATTCATCTTTCATCCCGAATCAGGAATACATGAAGAAAATGGACAGTCTTGATTACAATTTCCATCATCCTAGAAAAGACCCGTTGCAGCTTTCGGATATCTACGTCAATCCTGATTTAGATAGGATCCTTGTGACAGATAAGATGAGTTATTCGAACGTGAGAGTTGAGAATCTTGGACAGCTTCTCCAGGAAGAAAGGTGCTTGCTCATAATTGGAGCTCATCAATCGGGTAAGACAACCCTTCTGCGGCGGCTCTTTTGTGACTTAGTTTCGGGTGGACAACTGGTTCCAATTATTATGAATGGCAGAGATCTTAAGATGGTAAACGAAGATCGAGTCTCAGAGCTGTTAGAAAGGACTATCGAAAGTATATATAGTAAAGAACTAGTAGATAAGTATGGTAAGTTGTCAAGAACACAAAAAGTGTTGATGATCGATGATTTTGATAAATCACCGCTGAACTTCCATGGCAGAGACCTAGTGTTGAAACAGTTAGAGAGCATCTTTGCATATACTATTTTGACTAGTATGTCATTCGTCGACATAGACGAACTGACAGCAGAAAAGCACATAGCTTTGAAGGGGTATGTGAAGGTGACTCTCTCTGAATTCGGATATTATCTTCGGAGCATGCTAATCGAGAAATGGCTTCGGATTGGAGAGCAATACGATGTCGAAGAAACGGCACTTCAAAGTCGACTGAAATTCCTCGAGCACGAAATCAATTCCGTCATGGGAAACCATGTACTGCCATATAATCCTTTCATCATTCTAACATTGCTCCAGGCAGCCGACTTTAATTACGATATCTCCACGGCAGCAGGGGCGTATGGCTACTATTACGAAATACTGATAAAGCACACAATCACAAGAACCTCTGTCTCAACACGCGAAACAGGTATCAAAATGGGATTTTTATCCTGTTTGGCATACGACATGTTTACTAATCAGAAACAGCACATCGATTCTTCTGATATGACTGAATTCTGTGCAAATGTTTACCGACCCCTTTCGAAACTAACTATTGATTCAAATCGGATCATAAAAGAATTGGTAAGTGGCGGGATTTTAGACTTTGATGGGAGCAGATATCGCTTTGCTCATCCTTATGAATATCAATATTTCACAGCACTATTTATGGCTGACAATTTCAGAAGTACTGACGAGACGCTCCGCAAGCAGATCATGTACATAGTCTTGAGACTATGTAATAATCTGCATAGAGAAAATTACTCCAATATCGTGATGTTCTTGAGCTATCTGTCGAAAGACCCAATAGTACTGGATCTCTTGATAGCCAATGCTGACACGTTGTTCACCGATGTCGCTCCATGCGATTTGGCAAAGGATGTGCAATTCATCAATAGGTTTGAACCCAAGAGCCTTATAACCTCTTTTGCTGAGGTTCCTAATGAAAGGTCACGCGAAACTGTTCTTCGTTCCCAAGATCGTATAGAACATGAAGACAGTCAGATGCTATTCCCCCAAGATGAAGTCAAAGAGGTCAAGGAACTGCAGCTCATCCCTTCAATAGTCTATTCATTCTCATTAATACACATACTTGGCCAGATTCTCAAGAACTATTTGGGTGTTTTAGATAGTGGACATAAGCAGAATATTGTGGATGTCTGTTATCGCCTCGGTCTCAGAGTTCTAAAGAGAATACTCTTGAATATAGAGGAGGCATTGCCTGACCTCAGAGAAGAATATCGCCAGTCACTCCAAGAAGAGGGGAAGCAGTTTCTCGAAGCCGACTTAATAATAAGATTCGTGGGGTTCATCTATGAGATTTTAGTCCTTCTGTCTATGCTTGTCGTTAGAAACCTTACGTTTGCAGTCGGAGCCCCAGAGCTTGATATTATATATGAAGACACTCAGAAGAAATTGGATATACTATCAGTTGGCTTATTGAATCTGTCTATGCGGCTAGAGTACTATGCAGATCCTCCAATAGCGGAAGTCTTGGACATGAACAAGAACTACAGAGAAGAATGCCTTCGCAAAGGAATTGCTAAAACAACTAGTGATTTTGAATATGTACCTGTATCCTTGGCCTGTTAGGAAAAGACAACAAATATTATCTGAGTTTGGTTTACAAAAAATTCAAAATGACCCAAGGTTCTTATTGCCTGGAAGAAAACTCATTAGTAAGGCCGAGCGAAGAAAACAGTCCCCTAATGGGTAGATGGGCAGCGCGCCGCCCGGTGCCTAAGGGCCCTTGTGATGTGGCCGATATGTAACCCCAATAGGGATGGGGCCGTTAACTTGGCAGTTATGCGCCCCCAGCCTCGCCTTCAGCTGGCGGCCGCCAGGGCCCCCGGGCAGGAAGGGCAGGTGTAGGGCTATCCCCACATGCGCCACGGCGAGAATCCTGGCTTGCCTGCGGCCCTGCGAGCATAAACGGCTAGGCCTCGCCAAAGCCCAATAGGGCGCTGGTTCCGCTGTATCCCACGCGCGCCACGGCGAGATTCTGGGCTTACCCTATTGGCGGCGGAGTCCGCCCCCGTCCGGTTATTCAATCAGTTGTTACATGGCATCGCTCACGGTTCACTTTTGTAGTCTTCGTCAATCTCTTTCGCCATGCTCTTCAGTTCTTCAATGTGTTTGTAAACAAAGAAAGAGAAGATATGGGCGCCCTTCGCATTGAGAGGACTACGGGTAGCATCGGCGAAATACTTGGCCAACTCCTGGATTGGATACTCTATCAACTCAATCAAATCGACGACCGAATCATAGGCTTGAAGTGCTCCACGCTCTTTAAGGCGTTCTTTGAAGGCTTCTATCATCTCAGCGACCAAACGAACATGCATTGTTCCAAAGTCCCTGGGTTCGCTTCCGTCAATAGCGCCACCAATCTTCTCAAAGTAGTAGCCGAGCGTTGAAGGGAAGACTTCCTCAAGTCTCTGGTCTCTGTACTTCGCTCTATGATTTGCCTCTTCTTCTCTCAATTTTCTGAGTACCTCCGTTAAAGCTTTTTGCATAATGTCTCTTTGGTCCTTGATGAGAGATTCAATACTTACATGACGAAAAAGAGGCTTCCTATTATCGGGGTAGGCTGTCATTAGGTCGAACCCCTCTTTTGCAAGGCTAGACCGTCCTATGAAGTTGTAAGCATGCCCTTTACCGCTGCCTCTCTTGGTCGGATGGCCAGTACTGTCATTTCGGATGTCTCTAATTTCATTCAGTAACTTATGAGGTACATAATCGATAACTAATGCTTGACACAGGTTTTCAACTGCATCTTGTTGAATAAACAATGCTTGCAGTACTCCATATACCAAAAGGTAGGCGGCAGCGGCTGTGGGTGGATTGCTGGATTGTTCGTAAGCGCCGATGGCAAGTTCTGTATCTCCGACCGTATCCAGACAACTACACAAAAGATTCCATGCCGCAGTATCTTGCATGAGAGCATGCCGTTTCCTTGGGTTGTTAATGAAGTCCCTAATCTGTTGTTCTAGTTCGCCGATACTCTGCATAATTTGTGGCCACTTGAAGTCCTGTAATCATCGCCCGCACAAGTTAAAGCATCTTTATGGCTTTGCCCTCGGCCTTTTTTGCAGTGGGCGGAGTATCTACAGGCGCTATCCAGGGTGGAATGTCGGGCTTCTCGCCTTCCATAAGTTGTTCGATGGTGAATACCTGTATCTTTGGATAATCCTTCCCCAAAGGCGACTTGTAAAAGCCTTGCGAGTCGGCTTCCATCTGCATTGGCTTGGTGGCGGACTCCAGGCAGAGGAACACTCCCATCTCGGCCTTCTCCCTTTGGACGACGCCAATCAGGTCCCTTATCTGGCTGACCGAGACCCCGCCCGCCTTCACCTGGATTATAGCTCTCTTTACCTTGTTCTTCTCGTCCATGAAGTACAGGTAGCCGTCAATGCCGGTGTCCGCGCCCTTTTTCTTGTCGCCGTAGGGCTGCCCGCCCACGAGCGAGACCGCCCACCATTGGAACTGGTACTTGTTCTGCCCAGCCAGTTCCTTTGCGCTTTCTAAGTCTTTAGGTTCTCCAATCACCTTGTATAGGATATTAGGAAACATCTTATCAAGTCGCCACTTCATTGTGCTTATGGCTAAGTGGGTAATATCAATGCCAATCCACTTCCGATTTAATTTTTGCGCAACGACGATTGCTGTACCGCAACCACAGAAGGGGTCAAGAACAACCCCATCATCCGGGCATGAGCTCTGGATGATGCGCTTCAGTAGGCCAAGTGGTTTTTGTGTTTGATACCCCAACCGTTCAGGGTCAGTGGTACCTAACCATGCTACTTCTTTATCAATACCGTCCTTTGTCCCGTACACAGTGCCTTCAGTGTATGGCTGATATGCCCAAATGTCCTGAATTAGGTTGCCACTATTTTCAGTTAAATATCGCACGGGTGTAGGCCACTGAGTACCCTCTGTGATTTCTATCAAACCTGCTTGATAGAGTGCCTCCAGTTTTTTTAAAGTACCTAACTCTTTGAATTCAGGTGTCATCTGCTCGGCAAGAAATTGCGGTATTGCCCAATGCCTATTCTTGGCTGACGGGTCAAAACCTCTCCAAACCTGTCCAGATTGCCCTTTGGTTGCTCCTGCACCTGTGAGCACGTTGCCGCCACTTGTGAATTTATATTTGCCCGTTTCATCTTGCGTATACCTGCTTTCAACGTGTTCCATCATGTAGGGACGCTTAATGACTTTGAAGTAATAGTTATCTGTTTTGGTATAAAACAGTATTGTATCGTGAATTGGGCCGAAGCTCCGTTGTGCACCGTGCGCACCTGTACGCCTCCAAATTATTTCATTCCTGAAATTGGTTGGCCCAAATATACTGTCCATGAGAATCTTCAGATAGTGGCTCGCAGTAGGGTCGCAATGTAGATATATGGAACCAGTATCCTTCAAAACCCGTTTCAACTCTAGGAGTCGAATACACATCATGGTTAGGTAGGCTGCCATATCCGTTTTCTTACCCAAGAACTTCGGTATGACAGACATGAAATCCTTAACGGCTGGCGGCGCTATGGCGGATTCAAATATCTCCTGCAATGCCTTCTCGGATTCCAGCCCCCAGTGCCAGGTGTCCTCAAACGCGGTTATCTGAGCCTGCGAAGGCTCGCCCGTCTGCTCCTTGTAGAGGACGTTGTAGGTCGCCTTGCTGTTGAACGGCGGGTCAAGGTAGATGAGGTCTATGGATTCATTAGGGATATACTTCCGCAGGATTTCTAGGTTGTCGCCATAATAAAGGACATTCGTATCCATGCCCAACCCCCCAACATATGCTTTTATGCCATTATACAACTTAGAGCGCCGTCTGTCATAACATAAAGTTGGCACTCGCCATAGCAAGGACTATACACGGCTGAGCATGAAGCGCCATGTCACAAAACGGGACTTGCCGGTGGTCCTGTGAGTATTAAACCCTAAGCCTCCTTGAAGTTCAATAGGGTGCTGGTTTTGCTATATCCCACATTCACCACAGCAAGAATCTGGCTTTACCCTATTGACTATGGGCATGAACATCCTCGGTAAAAACATTGTAAAAACGTTGTAAAAAGGCGCTCCCAAACAGCCGAATCTGCGCCATGATTATATTGAAGGCGCAAGCCCTCACCCGAAAGGGGAGGCGGCCGAAAGGAGAACCCGATGGGAGACAAGCACTACGTATACTCATCCAGAACCACCAAGGAGGGTCTCGTCCTCCTCAGCAAGGCGAAGGGGGACAGGGGCGGACGCCTTCATCAACGAGGCGGTCGCAGAGCACTATGGTCTACCCCTCGATGCCATCGCGCTTCCGCCGTCCAGGTTCCTCGCCGAGAGGGAGGAGAAGAGGAAAGCCAGGGAGGCGGAGAAGGCAAAGAAGACCGCGGAAGAGAAGCCTAAAAAGAATCCCAAGAAGGTAACAAAGAAGACGGAAAAGGAGGCCAAAGGGAATGGAAAATAGAGGCTGGCTCCCCGACAAGGATTCGAACCTTGAACCTAGCGGTTAACAGCCACTCACCTTACTGTAACCGAGATTAGACTCTTTCTATCACACTTTTCATCTTTTTGGTTAAATTTAGTGTAACTTTTAATCCTCCGGCTCTGCCAAATCTATCCAGCGATCACCTAAAATAAAATCACGTGAAGTTCTGTGTGGCCGAGCTAACCCTTCTTTACTCTTGTACGCTCGGAAGTGATGCTCATGCTTGTCATTTAGCTCAATGCCGACTATTTCCCCTGTCGGCACTCGCCGGGTGAGGTTTTTCACTCTGGCAACTTTATTTTCAAGATCAGATAATGTATGTTCGAGCGAAATTAATTTTGCATTTAACTGATTGATGGATTCATGATTACTTTGTAGCGACTCCTGGATATGTTTCACGGTTGTCGACAGCCCATGTAACTCGTCACCTGTAGCTACTGCTCGCACTTCTATTTTCGAAAATCTATTCTCATACGATTCATGGCTCTTGCGTACACCAAGGGTCAACATGTTATATGTATTTGCTATCTCTCTATGAAGAGACTTAGATTCTTCGGTTAGCTCACTTGCCATAGTTTCTATTGTTTCTCTAGAAACGTATTCAGATTTCAGTTGTTCAGTCAGTTTACTGAGTTGCTCAGTAAGCTGAGCAACTCGCTGAATAAGTGGTATGTCAGTAATACCTAGTATCTTCTCCATTTCGTCCGTTTCCCTGGATACAGTTATATGCTCCAACCTAGTAAATCTGTCCTCCAGTTGGCTCAGCCTCTGCTCAGCAGTTACTTGAACACTTGAATTTGAACTCAGTAGCTGCTGAGTAGTTTGCTGAGTTACTGACTGCCCGATGCCATTGCCAGTGTTGGCGTGAACGAAATTTTTGTGCCCTCTTAGGCCTTGAGTATTTTTGAACTCCTTCCCGCAAATTTCACATTTGACACTCATTAAAGTTCCTCCTTTAGCGTTGATTTTGAGTAGGTCAGTAGCTGGTCAGTAGACTGCCAGTATTACTGCGGTGATAAACGGATGAGTGGTTTGATTGCTGTCTCTGGCTTCATTTTTAGGTTATCCATCGGAGAGCAGCGAAGGTGGGCTTCTTGGAGGTCGGTTTGAGCGAGTGTGACGTAGTTACGAACCATATCTAGGGTCTCATGGCCTAGTATCCGTTGCAGCGTAAACACATCGCCCCCGTTGCGGAGGTAACAGATAGCAAATGTGTGGCGGAAGGTGTGCGGCGATGCCCTGACCCCTTGTATTCCGGCTTTGTTTGCATACGTTTCAATTATTGACTGAATGCGGTTGGGAGCAAGAGGCATGCCATCTCTAGTCAGAAAGAGGTTGTTCGATAGAGGATACATAGGCTGTGGTCGGTATTTGTTAATATATTTAGCCAATGCCTTTTGCACGGTTACCCCAATAGGTACTATTCTCTCTTTACTACCCTTCCCGTGCACTTTCAGACAACGTTGCACTAGATTCATATCTTCCAGTTCCAAACCAGTCAATTCTGTGACCCGTATACCCGTATCAAAGAGTGTCTGTATGATTGTCTGGTCTCTGATGCCGATGGATGATTTTGTATCTATTGTTGCCAATAGAACACTAATTTGGTCTTCGCTGAAGGGTACAATTAACTTCTTTGGTGCTTTAGGAACCTTTATCCGGTCAAATGGATTAATATCGATAAATTCTTCGGCCAGTAACCAGCCCCAGAAGGCCCGTGCTGCGCGCAAATAGCCGTTGATTGTATGCCCACTCAATCCCTTCTTCTGAGGGCCGGTATAAGGGTGATCCATAAAGGCTCTAATATTATGAAGATAGCCTGCGAACTCACGTAGTTCCTCATGGCTAATCTTGGTTACGTCGGTAGGGTAACCTTTTCGTTCAAGGAATCTCCGAAGGACAGTCAAAGCTGTAGTATAGATACGGACAGTATTATCAGATTTGCCTTCTGTCCGTGCTTGGATTTTGTAGGTTTCCAGAAGGTTATCTAGGCTGGTAAAACATTGTGTTTGAACAGCCATACAGCCACCGTTTCCTGTATTAGGCTCATATAAATATTATCCGGGAACCTGTCAAATAAAGCTAGGTGACTTTTTAGGCCTATTTTGAAGCTAAATTGTCGGCTGGACTGAACCGCCGGTGGCAATCTTTAATGAATGCTCCGCCACCATTAACGTAAAGCCTGACCATTTCCAGACTGGAGTGTCCCAGTATCTTTTGCAGGGAGAAAACATCACCTCCATTGCGCAGGTAGCTGATAGCGAAGGTATGCCGGAACGTATGCGGTGAACACCGGACGCCTTCAATACCGGCCCTCTTCGCATATTTCTCAATTATCGTTCTGAGACTGTCAGTGGATATACGATTACCGGAAGCAGTTAGGAATAGGGTAGTGCACAGTGGATTAGCCGGTTGTGGCCGGTATTTCTGCAGGTACTTCCATACTATTCTCTGCACTTTGGCTCCGAAAGGAACCATCCTTTCCTTGCTTCCCTTACCGAAGACCTTGACCATGCCTTCTTCCAGATTAACATTGTTGATGGTCAGACCGACAAGCTCGCTGGCCCGCAGGCCGGTATCCAGCAGCATCAGGATCATCACCCAGTCGCGGAAACCGGCTGGCATGGCGGTGTTGATGGTCTTCAACATATCGGTGAGCTGCTTGTCAGAGAAGGGGGTGATGACCTTATTCGGCGCTTTAGGGATTTTGACCTTAGAGAATGGGCTTGACGTAATGATTTCCTCTCTCACCAGCCACGACCAGAAGGCTCTGATGGATCTCAGGTATGTGTTGACGGCATGACCGGAGAGTCCTTTACGCTGAGGTTCGGTGAAGGGATGGTGCTCAAAGGCCTTTACTTGCTGTAGATGGAGAATAAACTCTCTCAGCTCGTTGACGCCGATCTCGGTAACATCTGTGGGATATTCTCTGGATTCAAGAAAGCCCTTCAGGGTGGTGAGTGCGGTATTGGCTATCCGGATGGTGTTTTCGCTCTTGCCCTCGCTGCGGGCGCAGAGCTTGTAGCCCTGGATCAGGGTATCGAGCCGGGTGGCCCGGCTCCTGGTTTCAACGATATGATTCAGCTGTTGCTGAAGATTAACTGTCATCTTAACCCTCCCGATTTATAAAAGGCAACGGGTCTTTTTCATCGTGCCTTTTTGACGAAGCAGCGGGTCTTTTTGCCGTTTTCGGAGGATTTTACCCGCTTTTGGGAGGGTTAAGTTTAGCCTCAGCCTGAGCCTGAGATGGCGTCCCTGGAGCGATTCGAACGCTCGACCCGCTGCTTAGAAGGCAGCCGCTCTATCCAGCTGAGCTACAGGGACATCCCTACTTACTTAAAAATTTAGCATGAATGCAGACCAAGGTCAATACAGCGGTTTTACCCGGTTTTATTCTTTTTCCGGTGAATGCTTCTTTAAATGCTTCACATGCCGATAAATATAAAAAACAATTAGCCCGACGATTATCGCTATAAACAGCGGATCGAAAGGACGCATGGCGTTCCTCAGTTGCTCCCAGTGCTCTCCCAGTAGGTAGCCACCATAAGCCAGAGCGGTGCTCCATATAAAAGACCCGGTAAAAGTGTAAGCCAGAAACTTAAAGATGTTCATCCTGGCGATACCGGCGGGGAGGCTGATATAGGTGCGTATTAAAGGCAATAAACGCCCCACGAACACGGTCCAACCGCCCCGGCGCTTAAACCATCGGTCGGCCGTATCAAGGTCATGAGGTGATATCAGGATATAACGGCCGTATTTATTTAAAAGAGGGCGGCCTGCCCACATCCCCACATAATAGGCGATAACGGAGCCGATGGTGTTGCCGATGGCCCCGTAGACACCGGCTAACAGCGAATAGATGGCGGGCAGTCCCTGCTCCTTGATAAGCATCCAACCAGCCAGGGGCATGATAATCTCGCTGGGGAAGGGGATAAGGGCGCTCTCTATGGCCATCAGGCCTATGACGCCCGGCCATTGGAGAAGATTATAGGTGGCGGCGATGAAATCCAGTATATGTTGTTCCAACGATGCCTCTTTGGGAGTCTAGCAAACAAAAGCTATCATCGTCAAGCTGGCGTTAAGCTGTGTCCCTCACGACTCTTAGCTTGACATTCACTCATAGGTGGGATAGCATTTAATTTAGTAGCGATTCTAAGTCCTTTAAAAATGCTATGCCGAGATTACTTGATAGTATCGATAGTCCCGCCGATTTGAAAAAATTATCGCCGGCAGCTCTGCAGGAGCTGGCTGACGAACTCAGACACGAAATCATCAATACCGTAACCAACACCGGTGGCCACCTGGCTTCCAACCTCGGCGTCGTTGAACTTACGATAGCTCTCCACCGTGTTTTTAATAGCCCCCGCGATAAAATTGTCTGGGACGTGGGGCATCAGAGCTATGTCCATAAACTGCTCACCGGGCGCCGGCGCCAGTTCAATTCCCTCCGCCAGTACGGGGGACTTTCCGGTTTCACCTCCCGCGACGAAAGCGAACACGACCCCTTCGGGGCCGGGCATGCCAGCACCTCGATTTCCGCCGCCCTGGGCATGGCCATTGCCCGCGACCTGGCCGGCGACGACTATCAGGTAATCGCCGTCATCGGCGACGGCGCTATCACCGCGGGGATGGCTTATGAAGCCTTGAACCATGCGGGGCACTTGAGCAGTAGGCTCATCGTGATACTCAATGATAACGGCATGTCCATTTCTCCCACCGTGGGGGCCCTGGCCAGGCTGCTGGAACGCATACGCTTCGACCAGCGCATCGGGAAGGCAAAAAGGAGAAGCAAGAAGATAGTCACGGCCCTGCCCCTAGGCAATAAAATATGGCGACTCAGCCAGCGAATCGAGACGAGATTCAAAGGATTCCTGGCGCCGACTCCTATATGGGAAGCGCTCGGCTTTGCTTATGTTGGGCCGATTGACGGGCATAATATCCATGACCTCGAGACGGCTCTTGTCCGTGCCAAGAAGTACACTTCAAGGCCGGTCCTGGTCCATGTCATTACTACCAAAGGCAAAGGTTATTCTCCCGCGGAGATGAATGCCGTCTACTTCCACGGCGTGCCGGCTAAAAACAGCCATAACGATAAGGTGCCGACCTATAGCGAAGTTTTTGCCCAGACGATGCTCCGTTTAGCCCGCGAGGAGCCGCGTCTCGTCGTGGTAACGCCGGCCATGCCCGAAGGCAACTGCTTGAGCATTGTCGAGGCCGAGTTCCCCCGGCGCGTTTTCGACGTTGGCATTTGTGAGCAGCACGCGGTAACTCTCGCTGCGGGCATGGCGACCCAGGGCTATATACCGGTCGTGGCGATATATTCGACCTTCCTGCAGCGCGCCTTCGACCAGGTAATTCACGATATTTGCCTCCAGAACCTGCCGGTGGTCTTCGCCATCGACCGCGGGGGCATCGTCGGCGATGACGGCAAGACACACCAGGGTACGTTCGATATATCTTATCTGACATTAATTCCCCAAATAGTGGTAGCGGCTCCCAAGGATGAAAACGAGCTTCAGCACCTGCTTTACACGGCGATAAAGCTGGGACGGCCGATGGCGGTGCGGTACCCGCGTAGTCCCGGGCTGGGGGTGTCACTGGACACGGAGCTTCATGAGATAACGGTCGGCAAGAGCGAGGTCCTGAGGTACGGCGAGGACGTGGCCATCCTGGCTCTGGGTTCCTCGGTAGCGCCGTCCCTGGAAGCCGCCACCGAGCTGGCCACGCAAGGGATCGAGGCTACGGTGGTCAACGCCCGGTTTGCCAAGCCGCTGGACGCCTCGCTTATTAAAGAGTTGGCCGGCCGCATCAAGCGAATCGTCACGGTGGAGGAAAATGTCCTTACCGGCGGCTTCGGTAGCAGTGTAACCCGACTATTACAGGAGTCCGCGCATGGTGACATGGCGGTAAGAAATATCGGCCTCCCGGATGAGTTTATCGAGCAAGGGACCCAGGTTATCTTACGCGCCAAATACAACCTGGACGCTAAAGGTATCGTGCGAAAGGTCATGGAATTTTTCCCGGAGTCCATCGAAGTCCGGCCTCTTCCGGTTGTGGATAAAACCAGGACCACCCGGCGATAAAGCCAGTATTACGTATAGTAGGGCAGGGGAGTGGGAACGATATTAGGGGCGTGATTCATCAGCCAGGACGCGACATGGATAAGATGACCGTCAGAGACATCGAGGTCGCCGGGAAAAGAGTCCTGGTCCGCGTCGACTTCAATGTTCCGATTGACGCCGGGACCGGCGCCATCACCGATGACAGTCGTATCCGGGCGGCCCTGCCAACGATTAAGTACCTCGTCGAACGCAAAGCCAGGGTCGTCCTGATGTCCCACCTCGGCAGGCCCGGGGGAAAAGCGTCTAAAGAATTCAGTCTGGCGCCGGTGGCCGAGCGGCTTTCCAGGATTCTCGATAAAAAGGTGGCGTTCGCCTCGAACTGCGTCGGGCCGGAAGTGGAAAAAACCGTAGCCACTATGAAGGCCGGCGATGTCCTGCTGCTCGAGAACTTGCGTTTTCATCCCGAGGAAGAAGCGGGCAGCGACGAATTCGCTAAAGCTTTGGCTAGACTGGGCGACATATTTGTCAACGATGCCTTCGGCACCTGTCACCGCGCCCACGCTTCGATAGTCGGCATCACGAAATACCTGCCGTCGGTTGCCGGGTTGCTCCTGGAAAAGGAAATCAACACGCTGGGGGGACTATTGAAAAATCCGGAACATCCCTTCGTATCGCTCTTTGGCGGGGCCAAGGTCAGCGATAAAGTCGCCGTGCTGAAAAACATCACGGACAAGGTGGACTGCCTGCTAATCGGCGGCGGCATGGCGGCGACATTCCTGAAAGCCAGGTCATATGAAGTCGGCACATCGTCCGTCGAAGCTGAGAGCATCGGGATAGCCGGCCAGCTGATTAAACAGGCTGAAAAGTGCGGCGTAAAACTAATGTTACCGGTCGATGTGATCGTAACGGTGGAAATCGATCGCAGCGCCGTGGGCATGGTCGTCCCGGTCAACGCAATACCGCCAGACAAGAAAATAGTCGATATCGGCCCGAAGACTATAGAAACATTCCGCCAAGAACTGGAAAAAAGCCGGACAGTGTTCTGGAACGGGCCGGTGGGCGTTTCAGAGATTCCGCAATTTGCCAGGGGCACGGAAGCATTAGCCAGATTGTTACCTAAGCTCAAAGCCAAAACTGTGGTGGGGGGCGGCTCTACGGCAGAAATTATCGACTCCCTGGGGCTATCAAATAAAGTGACCTTCGTTTCCACGGGCGGCGGGGCTTCGCTGGAGTTCCTGGGCGGCAAGCAATTGCCCGGTGTGGTATCATTACTGGATAAGAAATGAATAATCTGGAGCTGATAAAAGTAATTTCCCGGACCTCGCCGGAGAAAATAGTTCTTCTTGTAATCGACGGCCTGGGTGGGCTGCCCGACCCCAAGAATGGCCAGACCGAGTTGGAGACCGCCCGCATTCCCCATCTGGATGCGCTGGCAGCGCGGGGAATCTGCGGCCTCGCCGACCCGATAGCCCCCGGCATCACGCCGGGCAGCGGCCCGGGGCATTTAGCGCTGTTCGGCTACGACCCTGTGGAATATTGCATCGGGCGGGGCGTCCTGGAAGCGATGGGCATCGATATTGAGCTTAAAGAAGGGGACTTGGCCGCCCGCGGCAATTTCTGCACTATCAACGAAAAGGGGATAATTACCGACCGCCGAGCGGGGCGGATTTCTACCGAGAAATGCGCAGAACTGTGCAGATTGCTTGATGGTATGTCAATAAAGGGAGTCGACATAAAGTTATACTCTGTAAAAGAACATCGCTTTGTCGTTATTTTCAGCGGCGAAAACCTGCGAGCTGAGCTTACCGATGCCGACCCTTCGAAAACCGGCGTAGCTCCGTTGAGAGTTGAAGCGGGAAAAGCGTTAGCCCGTAGAACGGCTAATATCGTCAATGAATTTATCGCCAACGCAAGAGACATTTTAAAGAATCGGCACCCTTCGAACATGATTTTATTGCGCGGATTTTCTAAAAAGCCGCATTTACCCACCATGCAGGAAATCTATAAACTCAATCCGCTGGCTATCGCTGTCTATCCCATGTACCGGGGTTTGGCGCGACTGGTTGGAATGCAGGTCACAGAGACAGGCACAACGCTGGAAGATGAATTTAAAACATTAAAGGAAAACTTTAAGAAGCACGATTTCTTCTTCCTGCATATTAAACAAACGGACACCACCGGCGAAGACGGCGACTTCGCCCGCAAAGTAAAGGTCCTGGAGCAAATCGACGCGGCTGTTCCCGGCCTGACCGCCCTGGAACCGGATGTGCTGGTAATTACCGGTGACCATTCGACGCCGGCCGTGCTCGGCGGCCATAGCTGGCACCCGGTGCCGGTCCTGCTGTGCTCTAAATACTGCCGCACCGATGGCGTTAAAGAGTTCTCGGAGAAGGCCTTCCTGGCAGGCGGAATCGGCAGGATTTACGCTACAGATATTATGCCCCTGGCGATGGCCAATGCCTTGAAGCTGACCAAGTTCGGTGCTTAGGAGTCCAAAATGTCACGTACCCCTTTAGTTGCCGGCAACTGGAAAATGAACACGACTATCGAAGAAGCCATCAACCTGATTAAAACGATGCAGCCCGGCCTCGATAAGATAAAGAGTGTAGAAAAAGTGCTTTGCCCGCCATTCGTGTCCCTGATGACGGCCAGGGCGATTGTCAAGGGAAGCTCAGTCAAACTGGGCGCCCAGAATGTTTTTTACGAAGAAAAAGGCGCCTTTACCGGCGAAATCTCTCCTCCAATGCTGGCCGGGCTCTGCGACTATGTTATCATCGGTCATTCCGAGCGCCGGCAGCACTTCGGCGAGACGAACGAAATAATCAATAAGAAAATTAAGGCGGCTACCAAGAGCGGGCTCAGGCCCATCTTCTGCGTCGGCGAGACCCTGGAGGAAAACGAGACGGGGCAAACGAAAGAGGTACTGGGACGCCAGCTGATGGCGTCTTCCGACCGTTTTTACTTTCTCAGCGGCTGTGTTATCGCCTACGAGCCGGTATGGGCCATCGGCACGGGGAAAGCAGCCAGCGGCGACGACGCCAACAAGACCATCGGCTTTATACGCCAGGTTATCTCCCGTCTGCACGACCGCGGCATCGCCAATACCGTTCGCATCCTCTACGGGGGGAGTGTTACCGCTACCAACATCGCCGAATTTATAAGAAAGTCGGATATCGACGGCGCCCTGGTGGGAGGGGCCAGCCTCAGAGCCGATGAGTTCGTCAGTATCGTGAAACAGGTCTCCGAAATTAAAGGCGTATAATCAGGCCATGAAGCGTCTCATCGCTATCATTGGTCCCACCGGCATCGGCAAAAGCCGCATGGCCCTCCGTCTGGCAACTGTTTTTCACGGTGAAATAATCAGCGCCGATAGCCGGCAGGTCTACCGCTACCTGGACATCGGCACGGCCAAACCCACTCCACAAGAACTATCTCTATTACCGCACCACCTTATCAATATCGTTAACCCCGATGAAGAATTCAGCCTGGCGCAGTATCTCGAACTGGCCAACCGGGCGATCGAAGAGATTTTCAGGCGGGGCAGATTACCTCTCCTGGTGGGGGGCACGGGACTTTACGTGAAGGCGTTGCTGGAAGGCTGGCAAGTCCCGCGAGTTTCTCCCGACCGGAAATTCAGGTATAATAGAGAGAAGAAAGCCAGCGAGGGAAGCATCGATGAACTCTATGACGAACTTATCATTGCCGACCCTGACGCGGCAACAAAAATTGACCGCCGCAATGTGCGCCGTGTGATACGGGCACTTGAGGTACGTGCCAGAGCCGGCAAGGCTTTTTCCCAGCTCGGACGTAAAAAGACCCCGGCATTCACTCCATTCATCATTGGCCTGACGACTGACCGGGCCGAACTCTATCACATGGTCGACCGCCGCGTGGATGCCATGCTGGAAAGCGGTCTCGTCCGGGAGGTCGAAAAACTCCAGAAAATGGGCTATGCTCTGGATTTACCGTCCATGTCCGGCATCGGCTACCGGCAGGCGGGGCAGTTTTTAAAGGGCGAACTGACACTGGAGGACGCAAAAGGGAAAATGAAAACCGAGACCCACTGGTTTATCCGCCATCAGTACGCCTGGTTCCGCCGGGATGATGAGAAAATTCACTGGTTCGATATAAAGTCACAGCCGGAAGTTGAGATCGAGCGAATGCTGTCTGAGTTTCTGGGAAGCGAATAAAATGAGATTAGAAAGAGAGATAAGGAATGGACTTCACCAAGATGCAGGGCGCCGCCAACGACTTCGTGATGGTGGATGCCCGTAATATAAAACGCGACTGGTCGAAACTGGCGATAGCGGTCTGCGACCGCCATCTGGGCATCGGCTGCGACAGCCTGATAATACTGCTGCCCTCGGATAAGGCCGATTTCGCCATGCGCACCTTTGATGCCGACGGCTCCGAAGCCGAGACCTGCGGCAATGGCATCCGGTGCCTGGCAAGATATGTCCTGGAAAAAGGGTTGGTAAGCCCCGGTATAGAGGAAATGACCATCGAAACGGTGGCCACCATAAATCGTGTCCGGCTGGAGAGGAAGGGAGGCAGGGTCGTTAAATTCTGGGCCAACATGGGAAAACCGAGACTTTCTGCGGCAGAAATCCCGGCGATGTTGAAATCCGGGAGGGATGGAGTAGTTGATATAAAGAACATGCTTAGCTATAAGGTCAGGGTAAACGGCACTGACCTGACGCTGAATCTTGTCTCCATGGGGAACCCCCACGCCGTCCATTTTTCCCGCGAGCCGGTGGAGGATTTCCCGATGTCCAAGATAGGACCGCTGGTGGAAAACCTGCCGGTCTTTCCCAACCGGGTAAATTTTGAAGTAGCGCGGGTCCTCGACCACAAACACCTGGAGGCGCGCGTGTGGGAGAGGGGCGTAGGTGAAACGCTCGCCTGCGGCAGCGGCGCCTGCGCCATCACCGTGGCTTCCAAGTTGCTCGGCCATACCGAATCAAAGGTGGACATATCCCTTCCCGGCGGCGTGCTTAATGCCGAATGGAACGGTAACGGTGAGGTGGTGCTGGGAGGCCCAGCGGAGGTCGTTTTCGAAGGAAGATGGCCAGATTGAGGTGATATATGAAAGTAGCCCGGCGGATCGAGAATCTAAAGCCATACCTGTTTGTCGAGATTAACAAGAAAATCGCTGAGAAAAGGGCTAAAGGCGAGGAGGTCGTCAGTTTCGCCATCGGCGACCCCGATATCCCGACACCCTCGCACATCATCAACGGACTCTGCCAGGCGGCCCAGGACCCGGCCAACCATCGTTATCCCGAGTCCGAAGGCCTGCCGGAGCTGCGCCAGTCCATCGCCGAGTGGTATCATAAACGCTTTAACGTCATTCTCGACCCCGCCACCGAGGTGCTGCCGCTTATCGGCTCCAAGGAAGGCATCGGGCATATCGCTTTTTGCGTCATCGACCCCGGGGATATCGCGCTGGTGCCGGATCCCGCTTACCCGGTCTACGCCATTGGCACGCAACTGGCCGGCGGCCGTCCTTTCTATCTATCGCTCAAGGAGAGCAATGGCTTCCTGCCCAGCCTGAACGGTATCCGCGACGATATCCTGCAACAAACCAAAGTTTTATGGATAAACTATCCCAACAACCCAACCGGCGCCGTCGCCGACCTCAGTTTTTTTAACGGGGTGGTCGAGTTTGCCAAGAAGTACAATATTCTCGTCTGCCACGATGGCCCGTACTCGGAGGTGGCTTTCGACGGCTACCAGCCGGCCAGTTTCATGCAGGCCGAAGGCGCCAAAGATATCGGGGTGGAGTTTCACTCGCTATCGAAGAGCTACAATATGACCGGCTGGCGTATCGGCATGGTCGTGGGCAACGCCCAGACAATCGGGGCACTAAAGACGCTCAAGTCGAATCTCGACTCAGGCATTCCGCAGGCTATTCAGCGCATGGCTATCGAGGCGTTTCGCGGCCCTCAGGACAGCATCGCCGAGCATAACGCCATTTACCAGAGGCGCCGCGACCTGATCTGCGAAGTATTGAACAATATCGGACTTCAAGTAACGCCGCCCAAAGCCAGCCTTTATGTATGGGCCAAAGTGCCGGAAGGCTATAACTCCGTGGATTTCACCGCCGATTTGCTGGACCAGGTCGGCGTGGCGGTCACGCCGGGAGTAGGGTATGGCCGCAGCGGCGAGGGCTATGTGAGACTATCGTTGACCATCCCGGACGCCTCGCTGGTCAAAGGACTATCGCGGCTTTCGGGGTGGCGCAATACGCGGCGTTTGACCCTGAAAAAATAAGTTGACATAAACTATTTGTCTGGGAGAAAATATATCACCAGGAACGCGATTATCACCAGGGCGGCGCCGGAGCGCGCCCTTTTAATGGCCGTCGCCCATAAGGGGAGCCGGGGGAAGCAGTCGGTCAGGAATTCACTGGAAGAACTGGCGCAACTGGCGGATACCGCCGGCGCGGTCGTCTTGGATAAAATCATCCAGCAGCTGCCGGCGCCGACGCATGATTATTACATCGGCAAGGGGAAAATCGACGAGCTTCTGGCTTTAAAAACCACGAACCCTTATACCGTCGTTATATTCGATGACGAGCTCACGCCAAACCAGCAGAAAAACCTGGAAGAAGCCCTCGAAGTTAAGGTAATCGACCGGGCCGCGCTGATCCTGGACATCTTCGCCAAACGCGCCCGCACCCACGAGGGTCGTTTGCAGGTGGAACTGGCCCAGCACCAGTATCTGCTGCCGCGTCTGGCCGGGCAATGGAGCCACCTGGAAAGGCTCGGCGGCGGCATCGGCACCCGGGGCCCGGGCGAATCGCAGCTGGAGACGGACCGCCGCCTGATCAGACGTAAAATACAGCGCCTCCAGGAGCAGACCGAGGAGATCAGGCGGCGCCGCGCCCAGTACCGGAAGCAAAGGCAGCAGAGCGGTATCCCGGTCGTGGCGCTGGTGGGCTATACCAACGCCGGCAAGAGCACGTTGCTTAACGCCTTATGCCGGGCGGATGTACTGGCGGACGACCGGCTTTTTGCCACCCTCGACCCCACCACGCGGAGGTTGACGCTTCCCGATAATAGCGTGGTGCTGGTCACCGATACCGTGGGATTTATCCGCAAGCTGCCGCCGACCATCATCAACGCCTTCCGGGCTACCCTGGAAGAGCTTACCGAGGCCAGCATGCTGCTTCATATCGTCGACTTCGCTTCCCCGGATGCCACCGAGCAGTGCCAGACGGTCGAGGACATCCTCGGCGAGCTGGACCTAGGAGACAAACCGCGCCTGACGTTATTGAATAAGATAGATTTGCTGGCGAGCGCCCAGTTCCAGGACGAAAAACAGGCCCTGGACTATTTCGACTCTCAGGGCACGTCCGCCGGTGATTTCACGGTGCCTATTTCCGCGGTCAAGGGGTGGGGACTTAAAAGGCTTCTCTGGGTGATCAGCCGGACTCTGGCGAAGACTGCTTATCAATCCGATTAACACCCCCTAATCAGCATCCAGATACTTTTTATCTTTTTTATCTTTTTTAATCAACCGGAAAATCGAGCTTTTCACCCCGAAGGTTTTTATCGGCATGGCGGCGACGCTGGCGGGGACCTTTTTGCTTTTCCAGCAGGACCACCAGCGCGGCTGGGATTCGTTATTCGTTTTTTAAATTTTTTTTAGCATTTTTCACGAGTGGGCAGATTCAATTATTCGTTTTTCGTTATATGTTAAGTCAGCTTTAACTTTTATTATTCGTTTTTCGATTTATGGTAAATCAGCCTCAATTTCCGGCATTCGTTTTTTAAAACGATTAATAACGGATAGAACCACACAATATTCAATTATTAAGATACCTCTGATAGTTTATGAAAATCCGGGGAAATAAGAAAGAGGATTTTGTCGTCCTTCGACAAGCTCAGGATGAACGGGATTGGATTTCCCAAGGGGATAAAAGGGGCACAGTCGAAAATGTTCGCCAAAATCCCGATTTTACCGTTTGCACGAAGCTGGGACGCACCAGAATCGAAATCTGAGGGCCTCCAGGGGCTTTTAAATAGCTGATTACTTTTAGGACATGCCGGAAGGGCCCTGGCAGCCCTGGATTTTCAGGTTTTTTAACTTTTTCAGGGTGACCCACCCTCTTAATCCCCCTCCCTGCGTTTTCAGGGAGGGGGGAATAAAGAAAGAGGGGCGGTCGCCCCTCTTTGACACCCTTAGGGTAACATTACAAAAAAATAAATTTACATAATGATTCCACGGAAATTTCTTGATTTTTGGATATAATTGACAAACGAGATATAATTTAGACATGGGTTGGCAAATTACTGCTGCTGTTGCAGCTAGCGGAACTTTATTATTATCGTTAATAATATATTTATTCCCAAAATGGCAGAAACATGAATGGAATAAAGTTCTGCCAGAAATTATAGAAATAAAAAATAGTGCAGTTGATATACAAAATAAATATTGGTTGAAAGACATATCACATGAAGAACTACAAGCCTTTGAAGAAAAAGTTAATTCTTTGAAAGAACGTTTAAAACAAGAAATATTAAAAATATCAAAGTCCAAGGCTGCGAGATATGAAATATATGGTACTATAGACATCGCGCCGTTTTTAAATGTAAATAACGATAACCAAAAAAGATTGTTAGGTACTATCAGAAGAACTTGGCAAATAGCCGATGAGATTATTGACAAATATTCTTAATCCACTCCCCCGCCTTTTCCCAACCTTACTTTATTATGTCAAACTCTCTATGCCCCAAACAATGGGGCGCACAATATATGTTATGTAGTGTGACTCACACGGGGAAGGGCATGTTTACATAATAACAGGGCAGTCCCCTGCCGCTCTTTAAATAAATCAAAGTACAAATTTTTAAAATCAAAAACGCAAATCAAAAAATAGAGATTTTATTTTTCATCTGCGGTTTCGAGATTTGAGTTTTATTTTACTCCCAGCTTTTTAAGCATTTCGACGATTTCATTGCCCGCGTTGCGGCATTCCTCCATCGCCGTAACCCCGATGCCGCCGCCAACGCCTGTCCTGACCTCGCCTTTGCCCGGGCCATAACCGACGGCCCCTCTTAAAGCTATCATCCCCTGGTTGATGAACCAGCCCTGTACCTGGACGCGCGTCTGCCCGGCGCCTATTCTCCTTAGCGCCAGGACCGGCGCTGCTACTTTGCCCGCCAGCTTATGGCCGAAAAGATAGCAAAAAGTACGGTCGATGATGGCCTTGGCCTGCGCGGTGACATAATTGAAATAGACCGGGCTGCCGAAAACGATGGCGTCCGCCCACTCCATCTTCTTATAAAGCGACTGCATATCGTCCTTGATTTTACACCGGCCGGTCCGGGCACAGCTCCCGCAGGCGTCGCAGCCGTTGATCGTCTTGCCGACGATGAGAAAGATATCGGTCTCGGCCCCGGACTGCCGCGTGGCTTCCAGCACCTCCTCGACCATGATCTCGGTGTTGCCGTCCTTCCGCGGACTGCCTACGATACCCAGGACTTTCATCACTCTGCCTCCTTTTAACTAATCAAAGTATACTTTGTTTACGAAAGCTTAATCAAAACTTTATCAAACCTTAACGAATTTTCATATGCCGGATAATACGCGCCGAATATAATCGGTAGCGTGAGACATTTCTTCAACATCACCAAGATATTGGCTTTCATCTTCGTTATCCTGGTCGTCGGGCTGGCGTTCCCCCGCCTGAGCTCGATAGTCTTCCCGTCGTTACCTCGCGCCTCCGCGACCTTCGACTGCGATGACTGCGCCCTGGCGATGTACCAGCATTTTCAGAGTCTCGGCATCGAGTCCACGCCGATTATCGGCAACCTTAAAATGGACGGCGAAGCCTACATGGAAAGCAACCACGTCTGGCTGCTGGTAAAATCCGGCGATGGCGAAATCGCCTACGACTGGGGCACTCCCCGCTTCGACCGCCAGCACTACGAAGGCTATAAAATTTCCCTCGACATGCTTCTAAGCGCCGTCGAGCAGGACAAGCAGGCGGCTAACGCGCTGGCATCGTCCGGCCAATAGCCGCTCGACCAAAACATTTTCCAGGCAAAACGATTTGATGGATTTTTTGAATCGTACCTAATGTTATGTAAAGTATCGGCAAAGCGGGCAGATTGGTGGGCTCGGTAGGGATCGAACCTACGACCAACCGGTTATGAGCCGGCCGCTCTGACCACTGAGCTACGAGCCCGATTTTCTCCCCTATTTTAACCCTGCCCGACTCCTAATATCAAGCCGATTACGTTTGAATTCTCATTTCATTAATAGTAAGATGAAAGTGATTCAGAGGGAGGAGGCACTTGGGAAAGCCTGATTGGGAAATCACCGCGACGACCGTTTTCTGCGACGCCGTCGATGACGAAGTGACGCTGATGGTCTATGCCGACGGCACCTCCCGGTGCACCGGCCGCGACAAGTATTCCGAGAAGAAAGTGAAACGCCCGGCCAAGACAAAGAACCGCGAATGCACCGGAGTCGATTGCACCAGATTAAGCCAATATCATGATAGCCTGTTTAAAAATTAGCCTTCTCTATATTAAATAAAGTGACAACACCGAATAAAGAATCGACCGAAAAAAAGAGTCCTCCGGAAGTAAGAATAAAGATTGACCATCTTTCTCTGTCCTTCGGCGGCGTGCGCGCCCTGGTGGATGTCAATGTGGACATCAGGGATAAAGAGATTCTGGCGATTATCGGGCCTAACGGCGCGGGCAAGACCTGTATCCTGAACTGCATCAACGGTTTCTATAAGCCGCAGTCCGGCGAAATTACCTTCGATGGCCGGAAAATCACGCGCATCCGTCCGGACAAAGCCGCCAGACTGGGCCTGGCCAGGACCTTCCAGAACATCGAGCTCTACACCGGGCTGAGCACCCTGGACAACATCATGGCGGCCCGGCATATTCTGATGAAACAGAACGCCCTCGCCAGCGCTATTTACTTCGGCTGGGCCCATAAAGAGGAAATCGTGCACCGCCGGACGGTGGAAGATATCATCGATTTCCTGGAGATAGAGCCCATCCGCCAGAAAACGGTCGGCGTGCTCCCTTACGGGATGCGCAAGCGCGTGGAGCTGGGGAGGGCTTTAGCGCTCGAACCGAAAGTGTTATTGCTGGACGAGCCGATGGCCGGCATGAACCTCGAGGAAAAGGAGGACATCGCCCGGTTCATCATCGATATCTTCGAAGGCCAGGGAGTTACCTACCCGGACACGCCGGTGCTGCGGGACGGCGTGAGCTGTATCGTGCTGGTGGAGCATGACATGGGTGTGGTCATGGACATCGCGGACAGGATCGTGGTGCTGGACTTCGGCAAGAAAATCGCCGAGGGCACGCCGGAAGAAATTAAGAACAACCCGCAAGTTATCGCCGCTTACCTCGGGGAAGATAAAAGATAGCCCGTCTATCCTTCAGGTTTGCCGCTATGCTCTACGGTTATTACTACATTTCCCTTTTTATGCCCTTTGTCCACATATCTGTGAGCCTCGACAATCTGTTCCAGCGGATAGCGTCTGTCAATGACCGGTTTTATCTTTCCCGCTTCAACGAGTTCTTTGAGGTAAATTAGATTTTCAGTGTCAGGGATTGCGGTCCCACCTATTAGTCTCTTGCTGCTCATCATCGAAGCCCATCGCATCCGAACACCTAGCGCCGGCGTAACAACAGCGTGAAGATACGTTCCTTCTTTCTTCAGGGATCTTATACAACCTGAAAACGAACTTTTGCCTACCGTGTCAAAAATAACATCATAGGTCTCACCGTTTTTGGTAAAGTCTTCTTTGGTGTAATCGATCACCTTATCGGCTCCCAGAGATTTCACCAATTCTAAATTCGTAGTGCTGCAAACCCCGGTAACTTCCGCCCCGAAGTGCCTGGCAAGCTGAACTGCAAAGGTACCTACACTTCCGGAAGCTCCATAAATAAGCACTTTTTGTCCTCTCTGGATATTACCTTTTCTCAGAAAATGCAAGGCTGTATTGCCCCCAAAAGGAATAGCGGCGGCTTCCTCAAAGGTCACATTTGCGGGTTTGATTGCCAAACACCCATTTTGGGGCATGCATATATACTCGGCATAAGCACCAACATTGTGTCCGAGATATGCAAAAACCTGGTCACCTTTCTTAAACAGTTTTACATCTTTGCCTGCTGATTCAATTTCCCCGGCCAACTCAGACCCCAGTATTGCTTTTTTGGGTTTTCTAAGACCAAGAGCCATTCGGGCAAGGAGCCAGAAAGAGAGAGGAACTCGAAAACCACGAATCCTGGAGTCCCCTACCGATACTGTTGTGGCATATATTTTTACCAGTACTTCATTGTCCTTGGGAGTAGGTTTTTCTACCTCTTTAAGTTGAAGAACTTCCGGTGGTCCATATTTTGTGCAGACAATCAGCTTTCATTAGTTACCTCCAAATTTTCTTTGTCTGGTTTATATCTGTTTGGCAGATAGAGAAGCGACTACCGGTGGATTAAATCCTTTCACTATCAGCCATACCGCAAGAACCATTTCTTGCACGCCTATTGGAAGAGCCAAAACGATCTGGACAGTCGACATAGGTCCGATGGCACGGAACATGACTAGCAATCCTGCAACCATGCATAATGCGGCTCCAACCAGACCCCAAACTGATAACCATCGCGGAACGAGTTTTGTTTGAAAGAATATATAGTAATAAATAAGGGCACCTAAGCAAAAAGCCAGAAGCGATCCCACGTTGCCCGCCCAATGATATCCTGCTAGTAATAATGCGCCTAAGGTTTGAAAATACGAGGAATCCGGAGATCCAGCTTTAACAAATTCCTGGCTTAATGTGACTAGAGATAGTATACCGATTACACCGACAATATAGAATACTCCCTCAATAAGCCTGAAACCAACAGCTCCAAGAGCTAGACCTTCACGATATTTCCTCAGTATTGGATACAGCGAAATTGCAATACTGGCGCTCGCAGCGGCGGCGATAAAGGCCAGAAGGGCGCCTATCGTCACTTGGTTCCCATTGGCAGAAATACTAACAAGATAGTTCGAAGCATCGATGGGCCCCAAGAATGGCTTGCTTAGTAAAGCGGCAACCGTCGCAATTATGAACAATACCCCCACAATTATTGCTGCCTTTCTGTTTGAATTCATTGTTTCCTCCTTATGTTTGTTATTACGTTCCACAGTTATCGCTATTACTCCCACTTTCTTACATCTACAATCCCCTGCTGTTTATCGGAAATTGTGCCGGGGGAAACAAAGTCAATCCTGTCTATCTTGATGCGGCAGATATCCTGGAACTTGTTATTTATGTCAACCGCGAGTTTATCATTGTCAACTCCCTTGCCTTTCAGTTCCACCTTAAGCGTCATTTCGTCGCGGTGCTCGCGGCGGCCCACCACCAGTTGATACCTGGCGACCTGTCCGAAGCCCAGAATTGCCTGCTCCGCCTGCTTGGCCACGATGAACATACCTCTGACTTTTACTGCGTCCCCTGCCCTACCGACGATGCCCGTAAGGCGGCAGGCGGTGCGACCGCACGGGCATTGTTCCACAATATACGAAGATAAATCGCCCGTCCCGAAACGTATCAGTCCCCAATCTTTATTCTGTAATTGAGTGGTAACGATTTCCCCCACCTCGCCGGGCCCCAGCTGCCTGCCTGTCTCCGGGTCGACGATTTCCGTGACATATTCGTCCATGAGGTGCATGCCGTTTTTCTGTTTACATTCATAAGCGATGGCGCCGCCCGGCTCGGTGACGGCGTAAGTCTGGAAGGTATCGATACCATAGTCATTCTCGAAGGTCCTGCGCAGGGAAGGGGGCAGCATTTCGCCGGTGAACCAGGCGCGCCTGATAAAAAGGTCTTTTTTAATATTATTGCCCATTTCTTCGGCGCGCTTTATCACCGTATTCAGGAAGCTCGGCGTCCCCACGAAACCGGTCACCTTCAGGTCTTTCATTATCTGTATCTGGAGGTCGGTATTGCCGGTGCCGGCGACGACCACCGTCGCCCCGCAGTCGCGGATAGCCTCGTGAAAAAGTATGCCCGCCGGCGACATGTGGTAGGTAAAGGTGTTGATGACCACGTCGCCTTTCCTGAACCCGGCCGCCCAGAACGACTTGGCGAACCACGGGACGCGGGACGGCTGGATTTCGTAAATCGGCCCGGGGGAAATAAAGAACCGCTCGATATTTTCCGGCGGTATGGCTAAAACCCCGCCAAAAGGCAAATCGGCCTTCTGCATTTCCAGGAGGTCGGTCTTGCGGGTGACGGGCAGCTTTTCCAGGTCTTTTACCGTGCGAATACGGTCGGGGGTAATGCCCGTTCTATCGAACAGCTTTTTCACCGCGGGGGCGTGCTTACAGGCATGGGCAACTGTCTCGGCAAGCTTTTTATCGAGGTATTTACTTCGGGCCGCCGGCGACATCGTTTCCAGCTCGTCGAAGAACTCGCCCTTCCGGGGTTTTACAGCCATCTCTTTCTCCTCTTGTAGTGCTTCACCTCGCGGTAGCTCTTTTTCGTGCCCAGGGCGGAAAGGCCCATGTAAAACTCTTTAACGTCCTCGTTATTCTTAAGGAAATCGGCGCTGCCGTCAAGCACGACCCGCCCGTTTTCCATGACATAGCCGTAATGCGCGATACTCAGGGCGACGCGCACGTTCTGCTCCACCAGGAGCACCGAGGTCTGGTGCTCCGTGTTGAACCGCTTGATAATATTATATATCTCTTCCACCAGCAGCGGCGCCAGGCCGAGCGAGGGCTCGTCCAGCATCATCAGCTTCGGGGTTGCCATCATCGCCCGGCCGATGACCAGCATCTGCTGCTCGCCGCCGGAAAGGTAGCCGGCGATGTTACGCCGCAGCTCCTTGAGACGCGGGAAGTAATCGTAGACCATTTCCAGGTCCTGTTTTACCGTGCGGCGGTCATGGCGGTTATGGGCGCCGACCATCAGGTTCTCCTCGGTATCAAGGTGCTCGAAGACATGCCGCCCCTCCAGCGCCTGGATAATGCCCATCTTGCCTATCGCCTCGGCGTTCTTCTTATCGATTCTCTCGCCGTTCCACTCGATAGAGCCGTCGGTCACTTCCCCCTCCTCCACGTGGAGCAGGCCGGAAATAGCTTTCAGGGTCGTGCTCTTGCCGGCACCGTTAGCGCCGAGGAGGGCGACGATGGCGCCGTCTTCCACGCTCATGGAGACGCCGTGCAATACTCTGATGACATTGAGATAAGCGACCTCAATGCTATTCAGTTTAAGCATATTGCTCCTGCCGCGAGGGGGACCCCGCGCCGGAGCCCCCCTTTATCACCCATTAATGGCCAAACCAGTCGTACAGTTCGTATTTAACCAGCGGCGCTCCAATCCAATCTGTCACCGCAGTGAGGACGCCACTCTTTACCTGGAAAATACGCAGCGAGTTGGATAAACGGTTATCGCCGGAGGTGTATTTCACCGGCGGCTGGAGCCCCTGGACATCGTAGCCGTCCAGCTTCTGTATACCGTTGGTCTCGACGGCCTGCCAGGTAGTGATATCCCCCTTGGCCAGCGCATCATAGCCCACGTTGTTTAAGGCCAACCTCAGAATCTCGGCGACGATCAGGCTCTGTGTCCACGAGGTCAGGTAGTCGGTATTGCCAACGTCATTAGGATGGTACTTTTGGGCATATTCGATGACTTTAGCCATGCCGGGGACATCAGCTCCCCAGGCGGACGAGGAAACGATACCGTAAACACCCTGGACGCTATCCGCTCCGCCCAGGTCGACCAGCGCCTTGGTCATGGCGGCGTGACAGACGCCGATGGTAATGCCCGGATACATCCCCAGGGTGATGGCGTTCTTGATGATAACGGCCGTCGGGGCCGGTGTGCTGGATATATAGAGCACATCGGGGTCCAGGGCATTGATACGGGTGAGCGCGTCCATTTCAGAGGTTGTCGAGGTGGCATGCTCTTCCTGGGCGATGATCTCGATACCGAGCTGGTCGGCGAAAGCCCGGGCGGCCGTCTTGGCCCCGGCGCCGGTGGGGTTATTGAGCAGCTCCAGCGCCATCTTCGGCTTGCCCGGTCCCTTCCAGATATACTGCATATAGTAGTTGGCGAACGCCGTCCAGTCGTCGCCATAGTCCGGCGCCATGCCGTAAATGTGCTGCGGCGGGCGGAGGTTGGCGGGGGAGGAATACGCTACCAGGCCGGGGAACTCTGCCCGGTTAGCGGTCTCCGCGACATACCCCATCTCGGTGGAAGCCGCCGCGGTAAACATGATGCAGCCATCGGTCATAAATTTCTCGACGTCAGTAACGGCCTGGGGCTGCTCGTATTTGCTGTCCAGCCAGTCGGCATCGATCTTGTAACCTTTAACTCCGCCCAGCTCGTCGTTAATGTACTTGACAGCGTCAAGGTTGCCGTGTCCCATGGGAGAGCCTTTTTCCGCGGCGGTGCCGGTGGACGGCGTCATGAAACCCACCTTAAGGGTCTTTTCCCCACCTCCCCCCGAACAGCCGCTGGCAAGAGGCACGACAAGCGCCACCAACGCCAGGCAGACGATAATCACGATAAGCGTTTTATATTTTCTCATTTTCTTCTCCTTTATAGATTAAACTTACGGTCTCTCTACATTCGTGAGTCACATTTTCTCTACCCCCCTTATCATTTAATATGAAAACGGCCAGAGACGGTATTCGGCCTTGAAAAGCGCCCAGCGGTGGGCCAGTCCCCTCGGCTCAAGAACGAGGAAAAGGATGATAACCAGTCCGAAGAGCATCGGCGTGACGCCGCTGGCGAAACCGGCCGGCAGCATCGTAAAAGAGCTCTCCAGGAAAGGCACCAGGTTCACGGTCAGGAACTGCTGCAGCAGGCGGATAAAGACCACGCCCAGGATAGGGCCCAGGGTGGTGCCCAGCCCGCCGATAATAATCATGCCCACGTACAATATTGATTCCGGGAAGCTGAAAATTTCCGTGCTGAGAGAGCCCGCCCAGTGGGCGAGGAGACTGCCAGCTATCCCGGCGAAAAAGCAGCCGATGAAGAAAGCCAGCAGCTTGTAATAAAGAAGGTTGACCCCCATCACCTCGGCGGCGAGGTCGTTATCGCGGACAGCAATGAAGGCCCTCCCCACCTTGGTGCGCACCAGGTTCTTGGCGAAAAAGACGCCGAGAACGGCGATAATAATGATGAGGTAAAACTGGCTCGACTTGGAGCGGAAGACCAGCCCGCCGATAGACGCGTAGGGCACCGTGATGCCGTAAAAGCCCCCGGTGATGCCCCAGTGGTTAATCACCCAGATGATGATAAACTGGGCGGCGATAGTGGTGATGGCCAGGTAGAAGCCCTTGACCCGCACCGAAGGGAGGCCGAAAACAAGCCCGACCAAGCCGGAGAGGAGCCCGGCGCTGATGAGCCCCACCAGGAAAGGCATTTCAAAACGGTTGGTCAGGACGGCCGATGTATAAGCGCCCACGGCGATGAAACCGGCATGACCGATGGACAACTGTCCGCAGTAGCCCACCAGAATATTCAGCCCGGTGGCCGCTATCAGCGTAATGCCGATCAGGTCAAAGACACTCAGCCAGTAATTCGATAAATAAAGCGGGGCGGTAAAGACTATGACGAGAAAACCGATGAGCAGGCCCCACTGCGTCCTGGTGCGCACGATGGCCATGTCCTGCGCGTAGTTATAGTTGCGTACCCCGCACGGCATACTCATCGGGTTATATCCTCTCTATGCGCGTCTCTCCGAACAGCCCGTAAGGCCTGATAATCATGACGATGATGATAATAACAAAGGGTATGATGTCTTTGACGCCGCCCCAGAGGTACGGCGTCAGGTAACCGCCGCCGAGACTCTCGGCGAGTCCGATCATCGGCCCGGCGACCATGCAGCCGACGAACGAGTCCAGTCCGCCCAGTATCACCACCGAGAACGACTTCAGGCCGGTCTCGACGAGTCCGTAGGTGATGCCGCCGATGCTGGAAATGAGAATCCCGCCGATAGCCGCCACGGCGCAGGCGAACATCCATGACGTGGAAAAGACCCTGGTCACCGGGATGCCGCAGGCCTGCACCGCCATCTGGTCGTCGGCGGTAGCCCTCATGGCAATGCCCAGCCGGTGATAACGGAAGAACACGGTCAGCAGGATAAAGACCGCCAGGCAGATGCCGATGACCCAGAGATATTCCTGGGAGACGACGGCCGGGCCGATATGAACGACTCCCTGCGGGAAAATCGGCCGGTCACCGTAGCCCGCTACGCTCGAGGGCCAGATAAACGTGATAACGCCTTCGATAAGGTAGCCTATGCCCAGCGTGACCGTAATCAGAGAGAGGATTGGCTGGGCGATGAGCGGGCGTAAAGCAAAGCGCTCGATGGCCCATCCCAGGAAAAGCGCGAAGATGAGCACCAGAGGGAAGGCGACGTAAGGGGGCAGCTGCGCCTGTACCAGCATGGCGTAGGTGAACCACGCCGAGAGCAGCACTATCTGCCCCAGCGCCAAGTTGGCGACGCTGCTCGATTTCCAGATGAGGACAAAGCCCAGCGCGATCAGGGCATAGACCATGCCGACCGATATGCCGGTGATGGTGAACTGGAGCAACTCAGACATCTAGGAAAACGCCTCTTTGCCGATATTCCTGACCTGTATGCCCGTCGTCACCACGCCTTTACGTCCGTCTCTATAGGTTACGGGGGCCTGCACGTCCACCTTATCCCCGCCCCCGTACATGGCATCGATAAGCTCTTTATACCGCTGTTCCATGAACTCCCTTCTCAGCTTCCTGGTGCGGGTCAGCTCCGCCTCGTCCGGGTCGAACTCCTTGTGCAGCAGCACGAACTTCCTCACACGGGACGGCTCCGGCAGATATCCGTTGACGCGTTCCAGGTCCTGCCGCACCAGGTCCGCCACCTCTTTTTTCTGGGACAAATCGACGAAGGTCGTGTACGGAATGCGGTTGCGCTCCGCCCACTTCCCCACCATGGCGAAATCTATATTGACGATGGCGGAGACGTAATCCCGGTCCTTCCCCCCGATGACCATCGCGTCCTTGATATAGGGACTGAACCGGAGCCTGCCCTCGATATATTGAGGTGCGTACTTGGCGCCGGACTTCAGCATGCCCATGTGCTCCAGCCGGTCCATGAAGATGAGGTGCCCCTGCTCGTTAATGTTGACGGCGTCCCCCGTATGGCACCAGCCGTCAATCAGGGTGACGGCCGTTTTCTCGGGGTTTTTATGGTAGCCGGTGAACATACAGTCGCTGGTGACCAGGAGCTCGCCCTCTTTAGTTATTCTCAGCGAAGTCCCCAGCGCCGGCCGCCCGACGCTCTCGAATTTTATCTCGCCCTGGCCGTGGGAAGAAATCAGGCCGGCCTCGGTGCTGGCATAGCACTGCCGCAGCTCCACGCCGATGGCGTGGATAAGCCTGAAGGTGTCCAGACTCAGGACCGAGCTTCCCGTGACGGCGAACCTGACCTTGCTCAGTCCCAGCCTGTCCTTGAGCGGCCGGAACAGCGCCACATAGGCGATGCCGTGGAGGATGCGCCAGAAAAGGTTTGGCGTCCTGCCCTCGAACTTGAAATCGGCGATTTTATGTCCGACCGGCAGGAATAGCTTATAGGTCAGGCGCTTCAGCCAGTTGGCGTCCAGCATCTTCACCTGTATTTCGCTGACCAGCCCCTCCCACTGCCGCGGCCCGTAGATGACGAAGTTGGGGCCGATTTCCCTTGTGTCTTCGGCGATGGTCTCCGGCTCCTCCGGGAAGTTGAGCTTGGCGCCGGTGAGTAGATGCGGAATGGTGGCGAAAAAGCTGTCCCCGACCCAGGCCGCCGGGAAGTTGGAGATGAGGTTGTCATTTTCATTTAAAGGATAGCGGTTGATGAAGCCCCTGGCGGTGGTAATCAGGGCGCGGTGGGTAAGGGTAGCGCCCTTGGGCAGACCAGTAGTACCGGATGTATAATAAATGAAGGCGATATCGTCTCCCCTGCCCTGCTCGACATTCCTCTCGAAAAGTCCGGGGTGGGTCTTTTCGTATTCCCGCCCGAGTTCCATGACATCGTTAAAGCTGACGAGGATGGGGTCGTCGTAATTGCGCAGCCCCTTGGGGTCCCAGTAAATGACGTTTTTCAGCAGGGGCAGGTCTTTCTTGATTTCCAGCAGCTTGTCCGTCTGCTCCTGGTCGTTGACGATGGCGAATTTGGCGTCCGAATGCTCGGCGATGTATTTTACCTCGGACGGAATCGAGTCGACGAAGGCGCCGGTGGCGATGCCCCTCGCCGCCTGGACGGCAAACTCCCCCCAGAACCACGGCGGCTCGTTGTCCCCGATAATGCAGGCGACGTCGCCGCGCTTGAGCCCCAGGCTTATCATGCCGAGCGAAAAGAACTTGACGTTGCTGAAGTAGTCCTGCCAGCTGTATTGGTGCCAGATGCCGAACATTTTCATCGACATCGCCGTTTGCCCGCCCCACTTGGTAGCGTTGCTTAATATAATCTGCGGGATGGTATCTCTTTTTTCTATAGTGCCGATAGCCAATTCAATACCTCTATAAAATCAATTACCTCCCGTGCGGGAGGTAATCCAAAACTATAATATATTAATAAGAAATTTTTGACCTAACTGCGGATGTTACTACCTCCCACGCGCACTCCCGGTGCGCCCGGTAAAGACGAATTTTGGTTTCTCCCGTTCAAAGTATTTGATATACATGAGCGGTCTGGCCTTAAACGCAATAACGTCATAGCTTAACACATGATTATCTGTCTGTCAATATGGCATGAAGCTGGCGGGCGTTCAGCGTTAACCCGTGACAACCGTCGTGCCGGTGGCCTTGGCGATGAGCTTGCCCGCCTGGTTGGTCACCGTCATCTCGGATACGCCGATGCGCCTTCCGCTCTTGATGACACGGCACTCGGCGGTGAGCTCGTCGCCGGCGGCAGCGCCGGAGATGAGGTGGATATTGAACTGGGTGGCGATGCTGGGGCTGACCAGTGAGTTGGTGGCGTAGGCAAAGGCCTGGTCGGCCACGGCCATCACGATGCCCCCGAAGACCATGCCGTTAAAATTAAGATGGTCGGGCGTAAGCTTCATAGCGACCTTGGCATAGCCCGGCGTGAGCTCTATCAGCCGCATTTTAAGAAACGACGCGATGGGCTCATCAGCTTCGGCGGATTTCAGCTTTTCTATATTTTGTTCGGACAATTTTAATATTCTCTCCGGCAATGATTTCGTACATTATAACATAACCGCCCTGTTGACAAACAGGGTGAATATGCCTCCATAATAAGCCGTAAACCAATGCTCTAGGAGGTTTTCGATGTCTGTCTATCTTATGCTGACGACCCTCACCGATGCCGGGAGGAAAGCCCTCCAGGAAGACCCGGAGATTCTCAAGGAAATTAATAAAGAAGTGGAGTTCATGGGGGCGAAGATATTGACCCAGTACGCTCTGCTGGGGCAGTACGATTTCGTGAACATCCTCGAAGCCCCCAGCAACGAAGCTATCGCCAAGCTGGCGATACGGCTCAGCGCCAAAGGCACTACCCAGACCCTGACCCTGACGGCCATACCTATCGACGACCTGATTACAACCCTGAAAGAACGGGACAATCCCTGGTAAATCATGATGAACAAAATAAAAGTCCTGATTGCCGATGACCACGCCGTCGTGCGGGAAGGCACCCGCCAGATACTGGAGCAGGAGCCGGATATAGACGTGGTCGCCGAGGCCGCCGACGGCGAAGAGGCGGTGCGACTGGCCGGCAGCTCCCGGCCGGACGTGGCCATCATGGATATCGCCATGCCCGGCATCGACGGCATCGAAGCCACCCGCCAGATAAAATCGCTCTATCCGTCGATAGCCGTGCTGATACTGTCCGCCTACGATGACGACCAGTTCGTCTTCAGCCTCCTGGAAGCCGGCGCCGCCGGCTACCTGTTGAAAAGTATCCGCGGCCGCGAGCTCATCGACGCCGTGCGGCAGGTCCACGCCGGCGAATCGGTGCTGCACCCGGCCATCGCCCGCAAGGTGCTTAACCGTTTCGTCCCCGCCCCCGATAAATCGACCCGTCAGAAGCCCTCCGATATGCTCAGCGAGCGGGAGCTGGCGGTGCTGCGCCTGGCGACCCGCGGTCTGAGCAATCAGGAAATCGCCGACGAACTCTGCCTCAGCCTGCGTACCGTCCAGGCACACCTGGGGCACATCTTCAATAAGTTACAGGTAAGCTCGCGGACCGAGGCGGTGGTACACGCCCTGAAACAGGGCTGGGTTACACTCGAGGACATACCCTGATATAATATAATCAGATATGGTATTGGAAATCGTCGCTTTTATCCTCGCCGGTATTTTTCTCGTCGCCGGCATCATATTTCTCATTCGCGCGCGGGGATACCGCCGCCAGCTTAAGGCCTCACAGCACGAGCTCAAGGAATCCGAGGACTCCTATCGCTATCTGTTCGAAAACGCCCATGACGCCATCTGGCTCCATGACCTCGAGGGTAATTTCATCACGGTAAATAAAGCCACCGAAAAGCTCACGGGATACAGCACCGGAGAACTCGGCGGGATGAATGTCAAAAGCTTTCTTTCCGAGGAAAGCCTCGAACTTGCCCACCAGATACGGAAAAAACTGCTGAATAACGAGGCAGTCGAGCAGCCCTACGAACAGCGCATCTTCCGGAGGGACGGCAGCGAGGCGTATATCCAGCTGACCACCAGCCTGGTGTTCGATAAAGGAAAGCCCGTGGCGTTTCACCATATCGCCAGGGACATTACCGAACAGAAAAGGATGAACGAGAACCTGCGTTTCTATTTTCAGCAGGCCACTAAAGCGCAGGAGGAAGAGCGAAAACGTATCTCCCACGAATTGCACGACGATACCATACAGTCGCTGGTAGTGTTGTCCCGCCAGCTGGACGCCCTGGCTAATGACCAGGGCCTTTCGCAGGAGAACCGGGCGCGTTTGGAGGAATTGTGGCACCGGACCGATAGTATTTTGCAGGGGGTGCGCCGTCTGAGCCAGGACCTGCGGCCGGCCACCCTCGACCGCCTAGGACTGCTGCCGGCCGTCGAGCTGCTGGCTTCGGAAGTGACCAAGTATTCCAACGTGGTCACCAAGATCAATTTGCTGGGTAAAGAGCACCGCCTCCCGGAGGAGGTAGCGATAGCCCTTTTCCGTATTACCCAGGAAGCCCTGAGGAACGTATGGCGACACTCCGGGGCTACCCGCGCCGAAATCACCATTGACTTCAGTAACGGGCGGACCAGGATAACCGTGAGCGACAATGGCAAAGGATTTCACGTCCCCGAAAAAATGAGCGACCTGGCCAAGCAGGACAAGCTGGGACTGGCGGGCATGCAGGAGCGGGCGCAGCTCGTGGGCGGCACGCTGACCGTGCAATCGCAGCCGGGCAAGGGGACGACCGTTACCGTCGAAGCCCCCGGTTAACGCAGTTTACGGTTGCCGGGCATTTTCCTCTGATATTCAAACTTGACATTCAATACGGTTTTATTCTAGTATTCAGTATCCCTTTTGTCCCAAAAATCCTCATATATCATACGAACAACAATAAGACAAAGGAGGTGGTCGGAAGGATTAAGTAAACCCAGACTAGAGATTTTCATCTTTGATAACAGGAGAAATTTATGAAAAAGATATTTTTAATTTCTATATTTTCTATAATCGTCATTATCGCCGGTGTCCTGCCCCTGAGCAGTTGCGGCGGGGGCGGCACGGGGGAAGTAATCCAGCTCTCCATGGCTAACTATTTGCCGGCCACCCATCCGTTCACCCCCCTGCAGGAAGCATTTGGTAAGGAAATAATGGCCCGCTCGGACAACCAGGTCATCATCACTTACTACCCCGCCGGCCAGCTCGTTAAAGCCGCGGCGGTGCCGGATGCCGTGACCCAGGATATCGCCGATATCGCTTTTTCCCATATCGGCTATAACCCCGGCCGGTTCCCGGTCAGCGAAGCGCTCGACCTGCCGATGGGCTATCCTACCGGCTGGGTAGGCTCCCACGTCGCCACGGACTTCTATAATAAGTACAAGGCTAAGGAGTGGGACGGCTATCACGTGCTGCTGTTCAACGCCGGCTGCACCGCCGGCCTGATGCTGCGCAATACCAAGGTGACCAAGCTCGAGGACCTGCAGGGTAAGACCCTGCGCGGCGCCGGCGAGGTGGCCGAGGCTATCACAGCGTTGGGGGCGACCGCACGCGATATTCCCATGGTGGAAATGTACGACTCCGTCTCCAAGGGTGTCGTCGATGGGACGCTGGTAGGCATCGAGACCCTGAAGAGCTTCAAGATGGCTGATGTCTGCAAATACACCGCCTTTGCCTGGCAGATTGGGAATATGTACACCTTCTACCTGGTCATGAACAAAGCCAAGTGGGACGCCCTGCCCGGCAACATCAAGACCATCTTTAACGATGTCAGCAAGGAATACGCGGACAAGTACGCGGTAATGTGGAATGATATTGACGTCGCGGGCATCAACTACAGTCTGAGCATCGCCGGCAATGAAGTCTACAAGCTATCGGCTACCGAAGGCCAGCGAATGAAGGCCGCCGTCCAGCCGGTGCTCACCGCCTACGTTGACGACATGGTCACCAAGGGTTACAAGAGGTCGGACGTCGAGGGATGGCTCCAGTATATCAGAGACCGCATCGAGTACTGGACGCCCAAAGAGAAAGACGAGAACATATCTTCTCCGTTCGATGTGCAGTTGCCGCAAGGCTAAAGCGATAGTCAAAAGTTAAAAGGTAATCGGCAAAGCCCGGGGAGGGAAGGCACCTGCTATCCTCCCCGGGTGTGCCACGCCAGCCAGCAAATAAGAAACGACGTATAAATTTGAATAAATAACGGCATGAAACGTCTGGAAAAGATCAACTTCAGAATAGGCATCTGGCTCGAACGCGTCGCCATCGTGGCTGTGCTCGGCATGATACTCGGCACCATGGTAGACGTCGTCGGCGCTAAAGTTTTCCACCGGCCTTTACCGGCGGGTACCGAAGTCATTTACTTGTTTCAGGTAATCGCCATCGCCGGCTCTCTGGCTATTTCTAAAATCGATGGAAGGCACGTCCGCATCGAACTGATTGACCGTCTCCGCCAGCCCGCCCTGGGCATTATCCACGGCCTCGTTGCCCTCATGGGGATTGGCCTTTTCGTCCTCCTCACCTGGGCAAGCTTCTCCTACGCCAATTCTTTAAGAATCAACCATGAAGTCACGGCTACCGAGAGGATCCCGATTTATCCTTTCGCTATCTGGCTGGCCGTTTGCTGCCTCCCCATGATATTAATCCTGATTCAAGACTTCATCAGTTCGTTCATGGAGTTAAAGAAAAAGTGAGCCCCATACTGATCGGTTCCATCGGCATCATCGCCCTGCTGGTATTGTTTTCCATTGGCGTGCCGATGGCATTCGCCATGGCGCTGGTGGGACTGGGCGGCTTCGCTTATCTGGTCTCCCCGAATGCCGCTTTCAGCCTGCTGCCGCGGGATGTATTCGACCAGTTCGCTTCCTATCCCCTGAGCGTTATTCCCATGTTCGTCATGATGGGCTGCTACGCGTTTGCCTCGGGGATTGGCAGAAAACTGTTTAACACGGCTTACGTCATCCTGGGGCGTATGCCCGGAGGTCTGGCTGTCTCTGCCACCGCCGCCTCCGCGGCTTTCGGGGCGGTCTGCGGCTCGACGGCCGCCACCACCGCCACCATCGGCAAGGTGGCCCTGCCGGAGATGAAAAAGTTCCACTACAACGATACCTTCGCAACCGGCACCGTGGCCACCGCCGGCGGGCTGGGCATCATGATTCCGCCAAGCACTTCTTTCATCGTTTACGGCCTGCTGACCGAGCAGTCCATCGGCAAGCTCTACATCAGTGGTATTATCCCGGGCATAATAATAGCCATCCTTTTTATCGCTACCATACAGATCTGGTGCCGGCTTGACCGGACCGCCGGACCTCCCGGGCCAGCCACTAGCTGGAAACAAAAACTTAAGTCTTTAGGCGGGGTTGCCGATGCGCTGGTATTGTTTGCCGTTTCGATGGGAGGCCTGTTCGCCGGCTGGTTCACCCCTACCCAGGCGGGTGCCATCGGTAGCGTGGGCGCCCTGATTATTGGCATATATAACCGCGAGCTTACCTGGCAGAAGTTCGTGGACGCGACCAAAGACGGTCTGAGAATATCCTGCATGATTATGCTGCTCATCGCCGGGGCCATGGTCTTCAGCCATTTTATTACCCGGACAACGATGCCCGCGGAACTGGCGGACGCCGTCAGCAAACTGGCGGTGCCAGGGTTCGTGGTCATGATACTGATGCTTGTTTTTTATTTTATCCTCGGCACTTTTTTAGATGCCATGGCCTGTATCGTGCTCGTGGTGCCCATCCTGTTCCCGATGGTTCTCAAACTGGGATACGACCCGATATGGTTCGGGGTGATGGTGACGTTATTGAGCATGGTGGCCGTGGTCTCGCCGCCGGACGGCGTCAATGTATACGTAGTCAAGGGGATATCCCGGGACGTGCCGATAACGACCATATTTAAAGGGACTATCCCTTATCTCATTCCGTTTTTCGTAGCCACCGTGCTGCTGATGGTCGTCCCGCAGCTGGCCACTTTCCTGCCGCGTTTCATCACTTATTGATAATTCCTGCGACCGGCCGCACGGCGTTACTAACTATGCCTTAACGACTCCGCCCATGTTATCCAGAGTATGGCCCTTGACGCCGTGGCTCCGGCAGAAGTCGGGAAAAGCTTTATTGCTATCGATATTGTGCGCCAGCAGGAGTGCCCCGTCCTTCATGGATGCCCAGGCGGTCTCAAATTCCCGGAGCATATTATTATAGGAATGGTCGCTATCGTGCAGGAAGATATCGATTACGGTCACCTTTTTCAAGAGCGGTGCCAGTTCCTCGGCGCTGCTGCCGAGAATCAAATGCCACCGGTGTCTTAAATAGTCGGGTATGAGCCAGCCGCTCCGTTCCTCCTGCCACCAGGCCAGGTCTATGGAGTAAAGCTGGCCGCGTTCGTTGTGTTCCATGGCGCTGAGAATGTAGGATGACGAAACGCCGCTGGCCACTCCGGTCTCGATAACGATGCCGGGCTTTTGCCTCCGGCAGATGACGTAAATGACCCGGCCGAGTTCCGGGCCGATGCCGTAATTGTAGGTATATCGCCTCCCCTTGCCGAAGACACGTTGTTTTTCCTCGATGCTGTTCTGGAACTCCCGGTCCGCGCTGAATTCAGCAGCGTATTGCTTCACCTCCGCCGCATCAGCGCCGGTCATGTCCATGATAAAGCCCTCGGCAGCCCTGGAAAGTCTGTTGTCCACGATAAAATGAGCTATTCTTGAAGGTTAAATGGTGGAGCGGGAGACGGGACTCGAACCCGCGACAGCCTGCTTGGAGGGCAGGAACTCTACCAACTGAGTTACTCCCGCGTGCAGCAGTCTTATTTTAGCTTTTCAAGCCGTGAATGTCAAAAGTCATGCCCTTGTTCGCCGCGGCTGATGGAGGTTATAATTAAACAAACCCGTCATAGGAAAAACATGAAGATACTCATAACGCAGGAAACCGACTGGCTCAAACGCAACCCGGCCCAGCAGCACCACCTCGCGGAACTCATGTCGCTCCGGGGCCACCAAGTCCGCGCTATTGATTATGAGCTGCTCTGGAAAACCGGGGCCGACCGGCATTTCCTTGCCCATCGTAAAACTTTTAATAATATAGCCAAAATTCACGAAGGCGCCAGGGTTACCGTGATTCGTCCCGGCATGATTAAGTTCCCCGGACTGGGCTATTTGTCTTTCGCCATCACTCATAAGAGCGAGGTCAACCGCCAGATACGGGAATTCGCCCCCGACGTTATCGTGGGCTTCGGTATTATAAATAGCCTCTGGGCGGTCAACGCCGCCAGGAAGAACAATATACCGTTTATTTACTACTGGATAGATGTCCTGCACCGGCTGATACCGCACAAGGCCCTGCAGCCTCTGGGTCTGGCTATCGAAAAAATGGTGCTGAAAAGGTCGGATACGGTCCTGGTCATCAACGAGGCGCTTAAAGACCTGGTCGTGAGACTGGGGGCGCCGGAACCCCGCACTGTTGTCCTCCGGGCGGGCATTGACAGTAAGCAATTCAGCCCGGTGGCCGCCGATAATGCCATAAAAAAACAATACGGACTATCCGGAGGAGATATCGTCCTTTTCTTTATGGGCTGGCTTTACCGATTTTCCGGTCTGAAAGAGGTGGCCCGGCAACTGGCGGTTAATCCGGACCGGCGCCTCAAGCTGCTTATCGTCGGCGAGGGCGATTTGTATCAGGAACTGGAGAGGATGCAAAAGGATAATAATTTACAGGACAGGCTTATCCTCGCCGGCAGACAGGACTATCGGCAAATACCGAGGTTTATTTCCGTGTCTGATATCTGCCTCCTGCCCGCCTATCCCGGTGAAAAAATAATGCAGGATATCGTCCCGATAAAGCTTTACGAATACATGGCCATGCAGAAACCGGTCATCGCCACCAGGCTCCCCGGCGTCCTTAAAGAGTTCGGCGAAGACAATGGTATTGTCTATGTCGACCGACCCGAAGACGTGATTAAAAAAGCCATCGAACTGGTGGAGAACGATAGCCTCAACAGAACTCGGCTTAAAGGCCAGGAAATTCGCGACGAAAAACAGCTGGCAGCAGATTGCCGATGAGTTTGAGGCGATTCTCCTTAAATCGATCGAGAATAAAAAGACAAAATAAGTCGGGGCGAGTGGATTCGAACCACCGACCTCAGCGTCCCAAACGCTGCGCGCTAAACCAGGCTGCGCTACGCCCCGTCCGTTAAAGTATAGCCGAGAGCCCGCTTCAACGCAATATACCTGACTATAAAAAAGAGGGGCTTTCGCCCCTCTATAACAATTTATTACCAACTTTTTCATCAGTCCCGGCAGTCCGGACATTTATCGTAATCGCTGAGCGGCGTGCCGGAAATCTTGGCGATATACTCAATCTGCTTTTCCGGCGCCCAGTACTGGCCGCACACGGAGCATTTCCTGAGCTTGAACTCCATGCTGTTGTGCGGCCACTTGATGAGCCTTTTTCCTTTATTGTCCGTCATCGTTATCGCCCCGGTGGGACAACTGTAAGAGCAGGAGCCGCAGCCGATACACGCCTCGGAAAAGTCCTCGCTGAACGGCGTGGTTAGCTCTCTCTCCGTGCCGCGCTTGGACAGGCTGATGGCCGCTACCCCGACCACCTCATCGCAGGTGCGGGCGCAGTTGGCGCAGAGGATGCATTTGTTATTGCCGCTCTGCTCTACCAGTCGCGTCTTTTCCAGTCCCAGTTGCTGCGCCATTTCCCGGATTACCTCCGAGTCCGGGCACCGGGCCAGCAATAGCTCCAGCAGCATGCGGCGTATTTTTCTCAGTCTTTCTGTGTCGGTCTGTACGGTAAGCCCTTCCTCCGCCTGGTAAATGCACGAGGTGACCAGCCGCTCTCTGCCCCTGGCGGTCTTTATCTCGACCAGGCAAAGGCGGCAGGCGCCGTAAGGTGCGACCGCCTCGTTTTCGCACAGGCTCGGGATATAGATATTACGGGCGCGCGCGGCATGCAGTATAGAAGTGCCTTCTTCGGCTTTTATCGGTCGTCCGTTAATCGTCAAATTTACCATCTTGTTCTTGTCCTCTATTTCCCATCGAATTGGCACACGCCGGCGGGGCATTTTTTATCTTTAATATGGGCTTCGTATTCATCTCTAAAGTGGCGGATGGAGCTCATCACCGGGTTGGGCGCCGACCCGCCGAGCTGACACAGCGATGCGTCATAGAGAGTGACGCACAGCTCTTCCAGCAGCTGGATGTCCCCTTCTTTGCCCCGCCCCCGCGTGATATCGTCCAGGATGTATCTCATCTGCCGCAGGCCCTCGCGGCAGGGCAGGCACTTGCCGCAGGACTCCCCCTCGAGGAAAGTCGTATAGTACCGCGCCATGTCCACCATGCAGGTCTTGTCATCCATGACGATCATACCGCCGGAGCCCATCATCGAGCCGGCCTTTGTTAATTCGTCGAAGTCAACGGGCAGGTCGAGGAGGCTTTCTGGGATCATGCCGCCGCTGGGCCCGCCGGTCTGGACGGCTTTAAACTTCCGCCCCTTGGGAATCCCGCCGCCGATATCGAAGACTATCTCCCGCAGCGTGGTGCCCATGGGCACCTCCACGAGGCCGGTGTTGCTGATGTTCCCCACCAGGGCGAAAATCTTGGTGCCCTTGCTGTTTTTCGTGCCTATCTTTGAAAACCAGTCGGCGCCCTTGTTGATAATCAGGGGAATATTTGCCCAGGTCTCGACGTTGTTGAGGTTGCTCGGCTTCCCCCAGAGTCCCTGCTCCGAGGTATGGATGTATTTGGCCCTCGGCTCCCCTACCCTGCCCTCCAGCGACGCCATCAGGGCCGTCGATTCCCCGCAGACGAACGCGCCGCCGCCGCGCTTAATCTTTATCGTAAAACTAAAACCGGAACCCAGTATATTTTCACCGAGGAGTCCGTAGGCTTCCGCCTGCTCCATGGCGATGCGCATGTGCCTCACGGCCATGGGATATTCGTTGCGGATGTAGATGTAGCCCTCGTGGCTGCCGATGGCGTAAGCCCCGATAATCATCCCTTCTAAAACGCTGTGCGGGTTGCCCTCCACGAGGCTACGGTCCATGAAAGCGCCGGGGTCGCCCTCGTCCGCGTTGCAGATGATGTATTTGGGCTCCCCCTGTGCGTTCCGCGTGCTTTCCCACTTGCTGCCGGTGGGAAATCCCGCCCCGCCTCGTCCCCTCAGCCCCGACTTTTTAACCTCGTCGATTATTCTCTCCGGGGTCATTTTCAGGGCTTTGGCCAGGGCGGTATAGCCGCCGATAGCCAGGTAATCATCAATGGAGGTGGGGTCGATAAGGCCGTTGTTGCCGATAATCAGGCGCATCTGGCGTTTATAGAAAGGCACGTCGTTTTCTTTAGTCACCTTCTCATTGGTGGCGCGGTCGGTATAGAGCAGCCGGCTTACCACACCGCCCTTACCGATTTCTGAAAGTATTTCCGGGACGTCTTTGGGCCGCACCCTCTGGTAAAATATGTCTTTGGGCTTGATAACGACCAGCGTGCCCCTCTCGCAGAAGCCGGGACAGCCGATGGTCTTGACATCTACCTTAGCTTCGAGCTTCTGCTTCTTGACCTCGTCGAAGAAGGCGGCCGCGACGCTCTTCGAGCCGTAGGCCTGGCAGCCGGTGCCGTTGCAGACGGTAATAATGGGCTTATCGGGGTCTCTCTGCCTGAGTATCGAGCTTCGCAGGGCCTCCAATTCGCCCGGGGACTTAATTTTTGGCACGAAATCCCTCCGCTGGTTAGCTGTAATTCTTTATTACTTCGCTGACTTTATCCGGCGTCATCTCGCCGTGATAGTCCTCTCCGATGATGACCATCGGGCCCAGGGCGCAGGCGCCCACGCAGTTGACTGTCTCCAGCGTGAACCGCAAATCCGCGGTATTGCCCCCGGTCTTTATTCCCAGCTCTTTTTCCATCTGCTCCAGCACTTTATCGGCGCCGCGGACATGGCAGGCGGTGCCCAGGCAGACGTTGATGACGTGGCGGCCCCTGGGCGTCAGGCTGAAAGCCTTGAAAAAAGTGGCGACGCTGTAGACCCGGCTCAGCGGGACGTCCAGTCCGGCGTGGATTTCTTCCAGGGCTTCCCGGGGGAGATAGCCGATGGCCGACTGCGTATCGTGCAGGATGTCTATCAGCGCCGATTTATCGCGCTGGTACTTTGCCAGCACCTGCCCGACTTTTTCTTTTAGTTGTTGTTTTGCTGCCATGCTCCGCTTTCTCCAGTATCTTCTGGTATTCCAGTTCCACGCGTTTTTGTATTTGCGCGATGGTATCGTCGCTCAGGTGGCGGAACCTGCCCTGCGTTTTCAGGTATTCGGCCACCGGTCTCAGCTTCGGGTATGTCCAGGCTCATCTTGTAAACGCCGTTTTCGACCTCGTACAGAGGGAACATCCCCGTCTGGACGGCCAGCCGTACCTGCCGGTTGATGGTGTCGGTGGCGCTGCGCCAGCCGGTCGGGCAGGCGGAGAGGATATGGACGTAAGCCGGCCCTTTAATGGCCACCGCTTTGGCCACCTTGGCCATGAGGTCGAAGGGATAGCCGTGCGTGGCGGTGGCCACGTAAGGGATGTTATGGGCGGCGGCTATCTCCGGCATGTTCTTTTTCCAGCTGAACTGCCCGATGCTCTTTTTGCCCACCGGTGAGGTGGTCGTTGCCAGGCGCCGAAGGGCGTCGCCGACGAGCGTTGCACGCCGGTATTCATGTAGGCTTCGTTATCGAAGCAGATATAGGTGAAATCATGGCCTCGCTCCAGTGCTCCGGAAAGCGCCTGGAGGCCGATGTCGCTGGTGCCGCCGTCCCCGGCGATGGCCACCACTTTGGTATTTTCCGGCAGCTTTATCCCCTTGCGTCTCATGGCTTTATAGGCTGCCTCGATGCCGGAAGCCACGGCGGCCGCATTTTCGAATAGGGTGTGTATCCACGGTAGCTCCCAGCTGCGTCAGTGGCAGCTGCGAGGCGAAAATCTCGGCGCAGCCGGTAGCGTTAACGACGATGACATTGGTATCGAGGGCTTTGAATGCCTGCCGTATCGCTAGCGCTTCACCGCAGCCGATGCAGGCGCGGTGTCCCGGCGCGAATTTTTCCTCTTTTTTTACCAGCCGGGGAACGTAGATCGCGTATTTTTCCATTATTCCTTCACCCCGTAAATCTCGTATTCGTTCTGGCTTCCCTTCGCGGCTATATCGATGCCTTTTTTAACGATGTCCTTAAAACCGCTGACGGTGGTGTCCCGGCCGCCGAGGCTGATAACGTAGCTTACAATCTTCGGCTTTTTAGTCTGGTTATAGAGGGCGGCTTTCACCTCGGACGCCACCGGCCCGCCCGGTCCGCCGTAAGAAATGGCCCGGTCCATGACGATAAGGATGTCCGCGTCTTTGACCGCTTCCCGCAGCTCCTCGAAGGGGAACGGCCGCCAGAGCCGCAGCCTTATCTGCCCCACGTCCATCCCTTCCTCCCTCAGTTCATCTATAGCGACGGACGCCGTTTCGCCGCTGCTGCCCATGGTCATGATGAGTATCCTGGCGCCGTCGCTGTGATATTTCTCGACGGGCAGGTATTGCCTTCCGAAGGCTTTATTAAATTCATCCCAGACCTGCCGGATGACTTTCTTGGCATTGCGTAAATTGACTTCCTGCGCCCACTTGGTCTCCGTGTAGATGAACGGCGGCGCGAATTCCCCCATGGCGACCGGCCTATCGGGATTGAGGGGGAGGGGGAACCTGTTCCTGGGCAGGAATCTGTCTACCGCTTCTTGCTCCGGGAAGATAATCGGCTCGACCACGTGCGTTAGAGTAAAGCCGTCCAGGTGGACCATCACCGGCAGCAGCACGCGCTGGTCTTCGGCGATGCGGAAAGCGCAGATGGTATTGTCCACCGCCTGCTGGCCGTTTTCCGTGATAATCTGTATCCAGCCGGTGTCCCTTACCGACATCATGTCGGAGTGGTCGGGCCAGATGCTCAGCGGGGCGGACAGCGCCCGGTTGGCCACCGCCATGACTATCGGCAGGCGCATCGGGGCGGCGACATAGACCACCTCGTTCATCAGCGCCAGCCCCTGGCTGGACGTGGCGGTAAAGGTGCGCGCGCCGGCGGCCGCCGAGCCAAGGCAGGCGCTCATGGCGGAATGCTCCGATTCGACGGGTATATACTCGGCGTCCAGCTCCCCGTTGGCTACCAGCTCGGCCAGGTGTTCGACGATGTGGGTCTGCGGGGTTATCGGGTAAGCCGCGATGACGTCCGGATTGCACATTTTAACCGCGTCGGCCAGGGCGATGGAGACCTCAACGCCAACTCGCGTGACCATTACTCCACCTCCTCGACCATTTTTATCACCCTGGGCCAGCATTCCCTGGCGCAGATGCCGCAGCCTTTGCAGTAGTAACATGTCGGCCTCGAAATAGCCGTCTTTGTTCGGCCCGATGCACCCTTCCGGGCAGTACAGGGCGCAGAGCCCGCACTTGATACATTTCTTGAAGTCGTAAGTGGGGCGCTGCGAGCGCCAGGTGCCGCTCTCGTACTGCCCGGGCGCTGCCCGGCTCGGTGACGATGCAGCCGATTTCCAGGTCTTTCCAGGTCATTTCATTTTCGGATTTCGCCATTATTGCTCCTCGGTCGCCACCTGTTCGTAGGCTGTTTCCATGGCTTTGATGTTGCGCTCTCCCAGCCGGCCGAAACGCTTGTCCAGCGGCGCGTACGCCGACTTTTTATCGATGACGCCGGTCATTTTGACCACCGCCCCCAGCATGGTGGTATTGACGATGGGGACGCCCAGCACCTCGCGGGCTATCTTCGTGGCGTTAACGGTGGCCACCGGATTTTTGATACTGAACTCGGATTTTATCTGCCCCGGGGTCTTCCGCGTATTGACGATGACCCAGCCGCCCTGTTTCAGGCCGGACGTTACGTTGACTTTCCCCAGCAGGCTGGGGTCGAGGACGACGACGACATCCGGCTGATTGATGTCCGCCCTGATTCTTACCGGCTCGCGGCTGTCGATGCGGTTAAAGGCCTGCACCGGTGCTCCCCGCCGCTCCGGCCCAAAGCTCGGGAAGGCCTGGGCGTATTTGCCCTCGCTGATGGCCGCCTGCGCCAGCAGCTCCGCCGTCGTTACCGCCCCCTGGCCGCCCCGCCCGTGCCACCTGATTTCTATCAGGCTTGTCTCTTTCGCCATGAATCGCTCCAGACTACAAAAAACGCCCCTGGAGCGACTCGAACGCTCGCGCCCGGCTCCGGAGGCCAGTGCTCTATCCATCTGAGCTACAGGGGCTGATTACACTATGATGATACTATAAAATGTTGAGTTTTCGCAACTTGACCGAGGGATTTAAGCAGGCGTTTGACTTTTTTGCCTATCGACTATTAAAGTAATAAGAAGCGATGGGGACAAAAAATACATCATTATGTAAACTAAAGGCGGTCATCCTGGTGGGCGGTCCGGGCACGCGCCTGCAGCCGCTCACGTTCACCGTGCCCAAGTCCCTGGTACCGGTGCTGAACCGGCCGGTCATGGAACATATGATTGCGTATTTGAAGCAGTTCGGCGTCGAGGACATTATCCTGACGCTGAGCTACCTCCCCGATGCCATCCGCAGCTATTTCGGGGACGGCCGTGACTTCGGCGTGCGCCTGACCTACTGCCTGGAAAAGGACCCGCTGGGCACCGCCGGAGCGGTTAAAAACGCCGCCGCCTACCTGGACAGCACTTTCATCGTCTTGAACGGCGATATTTTCACGGAAATGGACCTGGCCGATATGTTCTCCTTCCATGCCAGCCAAAAGGCCAGGGCCACTATCGCGCTTACCTGGGTCGATAATCCCAGCGCCTTCGGCGTCGTGGAGACCGATAAGGACTACCGGGTGCAGCGTTTCATGGAAAAACCCCCTCCCGGCACCGCCGCCACCAACTGGATAAACGCCGGCACTTATATCCTTGAGCCGGAGGCTCTTGAATATATCCCGGCGGGCCGGCATTATATGTTCGAAAAAGGTCTTTTCCCCCGCCTCCTGGATGAGGGGGAGCCGGTGTTCGGTTACCCCTACCGGGGCTACTGGCTGGACATGGGGACGCTGGCCCAATATTTCTCTTTGAACATGGACTTTCTGCTTTCGAAAGTCAGCGACCCCTTGACTGTTGACCAGCGACGCGACGGCATACGCTGCGGCCCGAATGTTGTTATCCATCCTTCGGCGGTAGTTACCCCGCCGGTCGTGATCGACGGTAACTGCCGTGTAGGAAAGAATGCGCGCCTTAAGGGGCCGGTGACCATCGGGCGGAAATGCGTTATCGAAGACGGCGCCAGCCTGGAAAATGCGATATTATGGGACAGCGTCAGCATCGGGTCCAATGCCAGGTTGGACCGGTGCATTATCAGCAGCCATACCGTTATCGGCGATAACCAGAATATAGCCGACAGCGTGATGACCCCTTCGCAGACGGCGCCGCTACCGCCGCCACAATAGGTAATTTCATCTTAGGAGTATCTATGGCCGGAAAATCAACTAAAGCTGCCGCCAGAGCGAATAAACCGGAACCCCGCGAGATAACCTTTCTCTGCCATCGTTGCGAGAAGCGTAAGCCCATTGCCGAGATGGCGATGGTCACCAGGTTCGTCCCGGCGCTCGTGGTGTGCCGGAGCTGCGCCCGGGAACTGCGCTAGTCGCCAATAAATCATTTTCACATCTGGAGCGGGTATCATGGCTGAGGAACTGGGTAAGATAGAAAAACCCCCGGTGGCGAGCTTTAAAAAGGGCAGGAAGCTGTATTTCGTGCCGCTGATTTACAGCGGTAAAGACCTGCCGGAAGACTACCTTGTCAAGTTCCATAAATACTGGGAACAGGTGGAAAAACAGGTGGCGGAGCTATCGGCCAAGCTCGGTGAGGTTAACCGGATATACCACGAGCTCATTGCCGCCTCCGGCGAGGACGCTTTGAAGACCATCGAGGAGCTGAGCGATAAAAGCCATAAAATCGTCCGCTCCTGTCTGGAGAAAAAGGGGCGGCTGGAGGCCGTTGAGGATAACGATATACTGACGGAGTTCATGGACTGGAGCCGCTGCCTGATTATCGGGCTCCAGAATCCGAAGGTAGTATCCAGGATTTACGATTTTTATATCGAGGCCGGAAAAAAGAGGAACGAATATATAGCTCGTAAAATCGATGAAACGCTCCAGGAGAACGAAATCGGGCTGCTATTGATGAGGGAAAACCACCAGGTCCAGTTCCCGCCGGACATCCAGGTCTTTTACATCGCCCCGCCCGCCCTGGACGAAATAAAACGCTGGCTCCGGGAGAACGAAAACAAGCCTGAAAAAGAAGACTGACATCCTGCCTCCCGCCGCTATCGAGCCCGGTGCGGGCCGCTCTAGACCGGGCGGGCGTAGAGTTTGGCGAGTTTAAATTTCGGCGGCAACGGGCGCTTTGAGTAGACGGCGCTGCACTGTAGACAGGATATGTAGGTCCCCTCGGAATCACGTTCCAGGAAGAGGTCGCCCCCGCACCGTTTGCATCCCTTTATCTTTACGACGTGTAACATAGCTCTATTCCCCGTTTCCCCATAATCGTAAGCATCGTCTTATTCGTTGGTATTGTAGAAAAGCGGTATCACAGCGGCATCATATAATCCGCCGTTTTCGTCACAAATTCGTCACAACTGGAGGCGCCCCGATGGTGAGGCGCTGCGTTGACAATGCAGGTATAAACCAACTAGAATCTGTACGTTGACTGCCCGTTCGGCGAGTCTGTTTTTAAGGAGTTGTCATGGCGAAAAATAAATACGATAAGTACGTTATTAATCCGCCCCATATCCAGATGCGGCTGAAGACGGATAATAGCGTTATTTTCGATGGACTGATGGCTAACAGACAGGTCTTAAATTATGATTTTACGGTCGGCCACCAGTTCGTCCGGAGACCGTTCAAGGGGGACAATCCCGCGCATACCCATAATTTCCAGGAGTTTCTGGCCTGGTACGGCGGCAATCCCGACGACCCAGAGGACTTCGGGGGCGAGGTCGTGTTTTATATGGGTGAGGAGATGGTAAAGTACGTCTTCACCCGCCCGACGATTATCTCGCTGCCGCCGGGCCTGGTCCACTGCCCGCTGGAGATAACCAGGGTCGACCGCCCCATTATTCAGCTGGAAATGATGCTCCCTACCCCGGACGGCTCCCCCCCGACCCGCGAGCCTTTCTTCGAAAAGGACAAGGGCTTTAAACCGCAGCTGCTGATGAACATTACCGATTTGTCGCGCCAGAAATGAGCCGGATTATTAAAAGGCATCTTGCTGATTTGAGCATTCTACGTTAAAATCTTATAGCCGGGAGAGGTGTCCGAGTGGTTGATGGTGCCGCTCTCGAAAAGCGGTCTCCGGTTTTCCGGAGCGTGGGTTCGAATCCCACCCTCTCCGCCATGACATAAAAAGATGTGATTATTTTTAATATGTTTCGAAATCAACTTAGAGACATGCACAACCAACAAAAAACCCTCGACAAAAGAAAGGCTGAATGCCCATATTGTCATAGAATACTCTCGAAAATTCCAGCTAAAAAGACTAGGTGCCCTTATTGTGGTGAATTTATGTTTGTTCGCACTAAACCAAAAGAGAACTATCGTTTGGTAGTGACAAAACAAGAGGCAGATCAAATTGATGAAGATTGGTCAATTATTGCCGGGACACATGATAATTTTATCGCAGAAAAAGAGAAATTTGAGCAAGAGAAAGAAAATTTACATAAAAAGTTTGGTGAAGAGCCATTAATAAATGATGTCAAGTGGTCGATACTTAATGGGAATTTGATTAAACACGCTCAAAATAAAAATTGGGGCTTATACAGAAATACTAGATTTGAAATGGCAGAGATCCTAAGAAAAGAAATGATATTGCAAGATGCTTTGCAAAGTTATCTCGAAATTTGTTTTATAGATTTGAATGGGCCAAACAACACAGGTGGAATAAAAGATCCTGAATTATTAAAAGAATTTCCGCCATTTGACCCCAAACAATCTTCATTTTTAGCTCCTGCTGTGATAGATTTTATAAGACGCATTGTAAAAAAGCTTGGCTTTAGTAAAGAAAAGGTGAAATCAGTTTTTATTGAGCATAATTTACGGGTTGGTAATTCATTAAAACTACCTCTTACTGCTGAAGAATGTTGGATTTCCTTAGAAAAGGAGATCTGGATTTAAAGTCAATACACCAATTAACCATAGCCGCGGAGAGGTGCTGGAGTGGACTATCAGGCACGCCTGGAGAGCGTGTGTAGCCGTAAGGTTACCGTGGGTTCGAATCCCACCCTCTCCGCCACTAATCCCCGCTTCGCTTCATTAACGCTCGCCATTCCTTCTTAACCCTGGCTTTTACCTCGTCCAGGCTGCCGCCGGTATCGATGACCACGTCGGCGCGTTTTATCCGCTCTTCGTCGGACATCTGGGAACGTATTCTCGCCCTGGACTCTGCCCTGGAATAGCCGGACCTTTCGCCGAGTCGACGCAGCACTGTCGCCTCCGGGGCGGTGGTGGCCCATATCTCGTCGGCCTGCCCGGCCTTGCCGGCTTCCAGCATCGCCGCCGCTTCCAGCACGACTACCTTTACCCCCTGCCGGCGGTACTCCGCCAGTCTTTCGTCGATTATTTTATCGATGGCGGGGTGCGTTATCCGGTTCAAACGCGCCAGGGCTTCAGGGTCTTTAAAAACGATTTTAGCCAGCCGGGCGCGGTCGATTTCGCCCCGCGAATTAAGAACGTCTTTACCGAATTCGCTGACGACTCTTTTAAAGGCTTGGCCCCCGGACTTCAGGACTTCATGCCCCGCTTTGTCCAGGTCCATGACCGCCGCCCCCAGCCCCGCGAGATATCTGGCCACCGTGCTCTTGCCGCTCCCGATGCCGCCCGTCAGCCCGATAACCTTCATGTGTTGCGCCATCTGGACTTCAGACTTCGATTAATACGCTGTCGCCCTCGATTTTAACGTTGTACGTCCGGATAGGCCGCGGGGACTTTACTATCTTGTTCAGCGCCACGATGAGACCTTCGCCCGTCATCCAGCGGACGTTATGCCCGTCGGTAATGTCGAACTGTGAACCGTGGCGGGGGCATTGGATGATAGTCCCCCTGAGTACCCCCGCCGAAAGGTCTCCGCCCATGTGGGCGCAGCGGTTCTGGGTGGCGTAGAACCTGTCCCCCACCCTCGCCACCATGATTTCCTGGCCTTTTAGCGTGGCCTTTTTCTTGTCCCCGTCTTTAAACTCGCTGGCCTTCCCGGCTTCCATGAAATTGCCGCTGTTCACTTTCCCGCACCTCTGTCCGGTTATTCCGTCCCCGGATAACTACCGGTTTACGTGTTGTCCCTTGACCTGATGCTATAAGTCTTCCATCAAGGTGGTGAAAGTGTCGTGGTGGTCTTCTTCCTGCTGCAGTATTTCGCGGAAAAGCCGGTTGGTGGTCTCGTCTTTTTCGGCGCGCGCCTTCTCCACGATGCTTTTATAAAGGACGATGGCGTTGGCTTCGTCCTTTATATCCTGGGCGATCATCTCTTTGAGGGTGCTGCCCACGAAAATGGGGGTGGGCTTGGTGGTCGGTATGCCGCCGAGGTAGTAAAGCCTTTCGGCGATGGCTTCGGCGTGCTTCATCTCGGTATGCCGATGGACTTCAGCTCACTCTGGACCGCGAAGCCCTTGACCCCGCCCCACTGCACATGCTGCCACATGTACTGGATGGCTACCTGCAGTTCCCTGGCGATGGCGTCATTCAGGAGCCCCATTAACGCCTTGGATGCCTTGGTTACCGCGCCTTGTGTTTTTGCCATGGTTCTTTACCTCCGCATATTTTTATTTCTCTATATTTTACATCAGTATATACTATATTCGGTAGTGGTTTGTTGCCTGGCGTACTCGTTATAATACCGTTTCCCCCTTTCTCAGATTTAATATTTTTAGCATTTTTATCCTTCGACCTTTTTAAACTGGCTCTTGTCCGCCCCGCAGATGGGACAGACCCAGTCGTCGGGTATATTTTCAAAGGGCGTCCCCGGCGCTATCTTGCCGTCGGGGTCGCCGAGGGCGGGGTCGTAAATATAGCCGCAGACGGTGCATTCGTACTTCGCCATGCTATATTTTGCCTCCTTTTTCCTTCGCGATATAGCTGGGGGCAGTTTTAGGCGTGGTGCCGCGCTTTACCTGGTGGTAATACTCATAGGTCATGCAGGGGTCTTCGCTGAGGACTTCCGCCGCCACGATTTTCCCGATGAAGATGGTATGCGTGCCGACGTCGACGTCCTGGATGACCTCCGCCTCGAGATAGGCGGTGGCGTGGTCGATGAATATCGGGGAGCCGGTCTGTCCTATCCTGTAATTCACGCCCTGGAGTTTGTCCACGTCCCTCCCGGACCTGAACCCGAAGCTACCGATATATGAAAGGGGCGTTGCCTGGCAGAGCACCGCCGCCGAAAAGACCTGGCTGGCTTTGATGTACTCGTGGGTCAAATTACTTTTATTGATGCTCACGGCCACCGTCGGCGGCTCCGAGGTTATCTGAAACACGGTGTTGGCAATCTGCCCGTTGAGCTTATCGCCCTTATGCGAGCCGACGACATACATGCCGTAACCCAGTTTATGAAGAGCCTCGAGGTTCATTAATTCCTCCCGCTACATGACCTCTTTTTCGCTGGCTTCTATCGCCCGTTTGAGTTCCGCGCTCAGCATCGGGGGCAGCCCTTCGATATCCACCCGCAGAAAGCCCCGGACAATCGTGGCCGTTGCCTCGTTCCTGGTCAGGCCTCTGGCCATCAGGTAGGTCACCTCCTCCTCGGCGATTTTACCGACGGCCGCCTCGTGGGAAAGGTCGATGCCCGGCAGATTGCCCTTGAGCTCGGGGATGGCATAAATCGTCCCGGTCTCTCCGAGGATGAGACCTCGGCACTCCAGGTGCCCTTTAACGTCCATGGCGTTGCCTTCGATGTAGCCGCGCGCGGTAATATTTCCGCCGGTGGTAATGGCCCGCGAGACGATTTCGGTCCGGGTGTTTTTAGCGTTGAGAAACACCCGCGAGCCCACGTCGATGTTCGTCCCCTTGACGGCCACGAGGACGCTGTTATAGCGCACGGTGGCGTTCTCGCCGACGCACCGGGCGGTGGGGTACATTTGCAGGGACTTGACCGGTTTCATCAGGAGATAGTTGCTCAGGAAAAGCCCGCCTTCCTCGATGATGGTGGTGGTGCGGGGGCGCACCGCTACCTCCGGGTTCCAGCTGTGAATCATGGTGAAAGTGACCTTGGCGCCCCGCTTGATATAGAATTCGGAGACCCCGATGTGCATGCCGGGCTCTTCCCGGGTGGCGGTGGCGCAGCCGGTGATGATATGCAGCTCCGAGCCTTCCTCGGCGATAATGATATTGTGCACGTTCTGAACGAGCTTGGACTTCTCCAGGTAGAGGCAGGCCTGCACCGGCAGGATGCTCTTTACGCCGGGCAGGGCCCTGATGAAATAGCCGTCGCCCTCGTTTATCTCGACATTGGCGGTATATTTATCGGCGTCCACGGCGACCGCTTTCCAGAGGTAGTCCGCCAGCCAGTCATATTGTTGCAGGGCTTTGCTCACCGCCATGACCTCTATCCCCTCCTGCCTGGTGGAGAAGTGCACCGGCGCGTTGTCCATCTGGAGGTACGTGCCGCTCCTCTGGCTGGGGTCGTCGAGGACAACGCCGGCACCCAGCATCTTTTCCTTGGTCGGGGCGGGGAGCCGCGAGGGGTCGGCCTGATAAGGGTGCCCCGCGTCCGAGCCGGTGTATCTGGCAATATCTATGTCCTCGCCGAAGGCGGCTTTTTTGGTCGCCGCGGCTTTAGCTTTTTCCTTAAATTCCTTGGAAGTTTTTATTTTACTCATGCGCCGGTAATCTCCCCAGGTAGCATTTGATGCATTCGTTATAGCCCTTCTCGCGGATGGTCGCCAGCATTTCGTGGGGGTCGCCCACGCAGCCGATGGTGCCGTCGCACATGACATAGCCGGTACGGGCGTTAACGTAGTCCAGGATATGGCCGGTATGAGTTATTATCAGGCCCATGCAGTGGCGCTCCAGTATCGGGCAGTTTTTTTCCAGTAAATCGTTCATCAGCCTGCCAATGAGGGCGATGTTCACCAGGTCGACGCCGGATTCCGGCTCGTCCAGGAGCGTCAGCTCCGGTTTTTGCGCCAGCAGCTGCATCAGCTCCGAGCGTTTGATTTCCCCGCCCGAAAAACCGTAGTTGATGTCCCTCTCCAAGAAATCGCCGAGGTCGGCCATTTGCGCCAGTTTTTCGATGTCCCCGCCGTCTCCCCGCCCCTTGAGGCAGGCCGCCACCATGTCGCGGGTCTTTACCCCCCGCACCACGGGCGGCCGCTGGAAGGACATCCCGATGCCCATCCTGGCCCTTTCGTCGGTAGTCAGGTTGGTAATATCTTTGCCCTTGAAGCTGATACTGCCTTTGGTGACCTTATATTTCGGGAAGCCCATGATGGCCATCAGCAGCGTGCTTTTGCCGGCGCCGTTGGGACCGAAGAGGACATGCGTCTCGCCGTTCTGTATCGTCATATTGACGTCGTGGATGATTTCCTTGTCCTCGATGGCCACCGAGAGGTCTTTAATCTGCAGCATTTTTTATTCACCTCACCGGAAAAGATATTTTAACTAGCCCCCATCGAAAGAGTGGTGCTCTTTCTGGACGAACCAGGCCGCCGGGCTCTTGAGGAACTCATAGTAGTCGAGCAGGACGCGGTGGTGCTCCTCTTCCTGCATCGCCACCTCCTCGTAAAACTGCTTTTCGGCGTCGTAGCGTGCCCGGCCGCTCCGGCTTTTATAGAAATCGTAGGTCTTGTTCTCCATGGCCATGGCGGTCTGGATGGCCTCGAGCTCGGTGTCGATTGATTTCACGTCTTTGTCCATGGTTTCCAGCGCCCTGGCGAACACCGTCCTCAGCCCGCGGCCGCCGTCGCTGCGAAAGGAAGCTTTCTCGGGCCAGCTTTTCCGGGCGCTGATGTCTTTATAGATTTTCTCGAAGACCAGCCGGTGCCCGTCTTCCTCGGCGGCCAGCCTTTCCAGCAGCTTCCTGCCCAGTTCGTTCTGAGAGGTCCCGCTGGCTTTCAGGTAGAACTCTTTGCCGTCGATCTCCATCTTGATGGAAGTCTGGAGCGCCCCGAGCGCGGTATCCTGCTCCCCGGTCATAAACTACCTCCGGTTCAAAACACTTTAGCGTTATTATACCCGTCACGTTTTACGAGGTATATGACAAAAGTTACACCAGCCTTCTAAGTATATAATATCGGCGTTTTTATGTCACCTGAGCGCGCCTATATGTCCTTCTTCATCTGCTCGAACTGGTCTTTGGTTATCTCACCCCGCGCGTAGCGCTCCTTGAGAATCTCCAGCGGCGTTGATTTGCCGACGGTGCCGTGCCTGGACAGCCGTCCTATCCCCCAGATAATGAGGGTGATGAGGCCTCCCCAGAATAAGATCATCAATATCGCCCCGAATACCATCCACCACCCCATGCCCTGATGTATATACCACATAAAATTTCCTCCCGTAACAACTTACTTTAACCACCATTATAATAAGCTATGACTGAAAATCATGTGATAAATATCATATGCAGGTGCTCGGCAGTTATCTATGATTTAATCGAGTATATCTCTGGGGAGGTGTGTACATGAAATTCAATCGTCTTCTGGCAATTATGGTGATGTTCCTGGGTCTAGTCGGCATCGTGCTGGGGGGCATCTTTGTCGTCGAGGGCATCCTCAAGAACGACCTCATCGTGGACAGAATGGAAGTGGAGAAAGTTACCCTGGCGGTGGACCCCAATAATCCGGGTGTAACTACCCAGATAAACAACGCCGCTGACGCGCAGAAGGCCGCGGACACCATCGCCTCGCACCGCAGGAAAATAGCTCCAACCTATCAGGAGCTTTTGGGCGGGAAGCCATTTGATTCGACGAATGCTACTCAATTAAAATACGCCCAGGCAATGAACCTGGAGAACTATCTTTATATGGCAGTCACGGCCTTCGGGCTGATTCAGGTGACGATGGCCGCCGGTGTCTTCATGGTGGTGACGGGACTGGCCCTTGGCGGTGGCGGACTGGTGCTTTACCGTATGAGTCGCCCTTCGTCATAGTGATGTTATGTAGTTAGAAAAACAGCTTACATGCTACACTGGAGTTAAATTTTATGAATGACACACTGCGATTAATCGACCAGCTTATTGCGGAGCACAAGGCGGTCGGTGAAAAGACCCAATCGCTGGAAAAGGCGGCTAACGATGTCAGGCTGCTTTCTGACCTGAAACAGGCCCGGGACACGTTTTTAGAGGGCGATATCGCCGGGCGCGACGACCTTAAAAAACTCGAGGCTCTGTTTAATGAAATGGATACCTGGCTGGATAAACACTTTAAACGCGAGGAGACCATCCTCCAGCCGGCCGTAAGGCATTATGGCAATGAAAAGTTCGTGGCATCTCTGAACTCCCTGCTTTTTGAGCACACCGACCTCCGCGACCGGTTGCTGCATTCCCGTAAGCGCGTCGACGAGCTGCTGGGAGGCAGCCTGGACCAGGCGCGCCGTGATGCCGCCGTCCGTGACCTGAGAGTCTATATCAACCATTCGAGAAGGCTGCTGGAGACCCATGCCGCCCAGGAAAACCACTTCTTGACAGAGTTTCGCAAGCATCTGAAGAAAGCCGCCAGAGGAAAGGAGAAATAGGTGACCAGAAGCATCAGTCTTTCCGTTAACGATAGGCCCGTTAAGCTCGATTATTTCGTGGCGGGATATCTCGACCACGTCACGGGCGGTATTATTTCCAGTCTGAAAGGCGCCAGCGAGATAAAGAACCTGGAGCTCACTATCGATGGCGATGGGATTGTCACGGTCAATCTCAACGGCGCTGACGTTCCTCTTAACTATTTTGCCTCGGAAATCGTGAAAAGCACCGTTAGCGGCATGGTGGCGCCATTAAAAGGGGTGGAAGGCGCCGTCGATAAACTCGAACTGAAAATCGGCCGATAGTTATCGAATGCGGCCGACTATACTGAAGTCTCGCAGAGCTTTAACTCTCCCCACGCCCCGATATCGCTGCCGATAATAATTACGACACCCCTGAGTCCGCCGATTTCCCGCGCAAACTCAAGGGCTTTATCTATATCTGATGCCTGCTTGACCCGGTTGCCTGTGGCGGTGGCCGCGGCATCGGCCAGGGCGGCGGAAGCCGCCATAACGACGACCGCGTCGGCTTTCCCGAAGCTCAAAGAATGGCCCACCGTCCCCGACGATGTGCATACCCCCAGAGGGGTATCGCCGGGACTGATTTCCAGCCCGATTTTCCCCGTCAGCGGCGAGCCTCCCGCGTATATCCCCACTACCCTTTTCCTGAGGATTTTTAAAAATATATCCCCGCCGTTTTCCACGATTATTTCCGGTGAAAAGTCCAGCAGTTCTTTCCCGACGCACTCCGCGATGGCCCCGGCCACGGCCGCCATCGGCCCCACCCCGGCCTTTTTCCCCGCCGCCGCCATCTCCCTCACGATAACCGGGGCGCCCGGCGGCACTTCAACAGGCTCCAAAGACGTTTGAAAAACCGGCGATTTTTCAATGAATTTTTCCAGTTGCCGCCGGCATTTCCAGACCAGTCTTAAGGCTTTTCTCTGGAGGTTGGAGGAGGCACGTATATATAAATCGGTCTCTTTCTCAGTAACGTTGAACGTTATGAGGTCTTTGCCTTCAATCCAGTGACGGTAAGTTCGCGGCTGATATTCGTCTTTTTTCATGCCCTAGAAATGCACTTCCATCGCGTGCGGGGGGCAGGCAGGGATGCACAGCCCGCAGGCGATGCACTTCTTATTATCGAAAATCACCGTCCGCGTCTTGGGGTCGACGCGGAAAGCGCCGGGCGGACAGACCGTGATGCAGGCGCCGCAGTGCGTGCACCTCTCGTCGTTGCGCGTCACGTCCTGGCTCAGCGACTGTATTTTCACGCCCGCTTTAATCAGGAACTCGACGCCTTTATCGTACTCCGTCTGGTTCCCCTTAAGCTCTATCACCATCACTCCCTCCTGCTCCGGTGTGATGGAAGCCTTGAGAATATTGAACTCCAGGTCGTAGTCCTTGATTAGGCGGTATATTATCGGTCGCTCCACTAATCGCTTGGGGAAACGCAGCACGATTCTTTTCGTTACAACCATTAGCTCACCTCTTGACTAATATTGGATAGGACGTTCTTTCAGCGGCCGGAAAGTCACGCCGGACGCCACGCCGGGCAGCGGTTCCACCGGCTCGGTCAATAGAAATTTACCCGCCTTTATCCAGTCTTTCAATATGGTCGCAATTTCCAATGCCCCCGGGTAGCTCGACCGGGAGGCCGTCGGCACGTCTTTGCCCTTTATCTTTATTTTACCGCTTTTGAGCTCGGCATAAGTAACCTCAGCCAGTACCTCTGACTTCAGGTTGGGAAACGCGTCGGAATAATCTACGACCGGCGCCAGGATATCGGCGTCGGTTACCGTGGTATACTGGAGGATTTCCTCGTCCAGTATCGGAATCGGCACGCCGACGCCCACCGTCAGCGAGCATCCGTAGCCTTGCACGCTCGCCCCTACCAGCCATTTCGGGCTCATCTGCTTCAGGTCGCCGATGACCGCCAGCGTGCCGGCCCCCTCTTTAGGGATGCCTTTTTCCGTCCTCGGCACGCCCGGGTTGAACTGCGTCCCCTGCCAGGCGATAAAGCCCACCCCTCCCCCTAAAAATATCCTGGTGCCGATGCCGATGGTCTGGTAATACGGGTCGTTGAACAGCGGCGATAGCTGTCCCGCCGAGCTGTAGTTGGCGTTGCCGAGTTTAGGCTTTAGTACTCCCATGTAGGTATATATTGTTTTATCCGACAGGTTCACGGCCACGTTATAGTTCTGGTAGGCGTTCCGGACGTTGAACAGCACCGCCTGGTTGAGGTCTTTGATGTTAATCCAGGTCTCCAGGCGCTTGCGCGGATAGCAGTCCGTGCCGTAAGCGGTAGCTATCAGCTTTACGTCTTTGCCCGCCACCAGCTCCTCGATGACGTGCCCGCCGCCGTAGTTGAACTCGCCGGGATAGACCCTGTTCCGGGGGTCGTCGTCGGGCAGAGCGTTGGCCCCCAGGAATAGGTCGACCGCCGCCAGGCCGGTGTAGGCCGGGACGTCGTTAAGGTAAGCCCGCCCGCCTCCCAGTTTCAGTCTCGGTCTGGAATGGCCGATGTTGAAATAGGCGCCGGACGAGCACATGATGCCGAACGTTCCCGTGGTGACTACGTCCACCTCTTTAGCCGCTTGGCTGATGCCCTTCTCCTTTACCACTTCGATTATTTCTTCGGCGGTGAAGACCACGGCCCGCCCGGCTTTAATTTTCTCGTTGATTTCCGCGATTGTCTTGGCCATGTAAAATATCCCTTCACGACCTGTGGATAACATAATATTTTAACAGACGTCAGCTTCAAATACAATAGACAGACCTTCTCATTAAACTATAATATGAAAACTCTTAGTAGCCTGATGTTAACAACCTTGAAGCCCCTACCTGTATAAGCTATAATCAAAAGTGAACCCCATATTTACAGGAGACTCATTTGCTCAGGACACATACCTGCGGTTCTCTGCGTAAAGAGCATATCGGCGCCAACGTATCCCTGGCCGGCTGGGTCAACCGCCGCCGCGACCACGGCGGCCTGATTTTTATCGACCTGCGCGACCGGGAAGGCATCGTCCAGACGGTCTTCAACCCGGAAATCTCGCTGGCAAGCCTGAAAACCGCCGAGGAGATGCGTAGCGAATACGTTATCCGGCTGACCGGCGAGGTCGCCCTGCGTCCCGCCGGCACCGAGAACTCTAAAATCCCCACCGGCGATATCGAGGTCATCGTGAAAGAAGCCGAGATACTCAATGCCGCCAATACCCCTCCCTTCTATATTAACGAAGAGGTCGAGGTCGATGAGAACGTCCGCCTCAAGTACCGCTACCTGGACCTACGCCGGCCCCGCATGAGAGAGAACCTGATGCTGCGGCACCGCGTCACCCGCTTCATGCACGATTTTCTCGATGCCCGCGGCTTTATCGAGGTAGAGACGCCTATCTTCGTGAAAAGCACCCCGGAAGGCGCCCGCGACTACCTTGTGCCTTCGCGCCTCCATCCCGGCTGTTTCTATGCCCTGCCCCAGTCCCCGCAGCAGCTCAAGCAGCTCCTCATGGTAGGCGGCCTGGAAAAATATTACCAGCTGGCCCGCTGCTTCCGTGACGAAGACCTGCGCGCCGACCGCCAGCCGGAGCACACGCAGCTTGACGTCGAGATGAGCTTTGTGTCTCAGGAGGACGTCCTGCAGCTCATTGAGGAGCTCTATACCTCACTGGTCCGCACCATAAAACCCGGACTCAAAGTAATAAAACCTTTCCCGCGCCTGACCTACGCCGATACCATGTTGCGCTATGCCTCGGACAAGCCCGATTTGCGTTACGGACTTGAAATCGCCGACCTTACCGATATTGCTTCTAAGACCGACTTTTCCGTGTTCAAATCGGCCATATCCGCCGGCGGCAGGGTCAGGGGTCTGGCTGTCCCCAGCTGCGGCGACTATACCCGCCATCAGCTTGAAGAGCTCAACGCTCTGGCTCTGGAAGCCGGCGCTAAAGGTCTGCTGACGGTCTCTCTGGGCACAGCGGGCGGCCGTCCGGACGACCTCACTCAGGACATGGTGAAATCGGTGGCGGCCAAGTTTATGACTCTAAAACAGGTAAAAGAGATGGCCCGGCGCTGCGGGGCGAACAAGGGAGACCTCCTCCTTATCGTTGCCGGGGAGCCGGAGAAGATATATCCGGTGCTGGATACCCTGCGCCGGGAAATGGCCCGCCGCCTTAACCTGTCCGACCCCAAAGTAATCGCCTTCGCTTTTATCGTCGATTTTCCGCTGATAACCCGCAATAAAGAAACAGGTCGCTGGGAGGCGGTCAATAACCCCTTCACCCATCCCCGCGACGAGGACATTCCCCTGCTGGACAGCGCACCGGATAAAGTGCTGGGAAAAAACTACGACCTCGTCGGCAACGGGCTGGAGCTGGCCAGCGGCAGCATCCGGATTCACCGTTCCGGACTGCAGAGAAAAATCTTGAAAATATTGGGCTACGATGATGAAAGGATAAATAGCCTCTTCGGGCACATGCTGGAGGCCTTTGATTTCGGCGCGCCCCCTCACGGGGGCTTCGGCGCCGGCGTCGACCGCACCATGATGGTCCTGACCGGCGAGGAGAATATCCGCGAGGTCGTGGCCTTCCCCAAGAACCAGAGCGCCGTGGACCTGACCTTCAACGCGCCTTCGCCCGTTACCAAAGAGCAGCTTAACGAACTGCATATTCGCCTGAAGGAAGAAGAGTAGCCTATCGGGAGGTAATTTGAAAGTAACCAAAGATAAAGAGGAAAACCGCCAGGCTTTCCTGACCGTCGAGATGGAGCCTGCCGAGATGGAAGACGGCATGAGGCACGCCTATGAGCGTCTCGTGAAAAAAGCCGATATCCCCGGCTTTCGCAAGGGTAAAGCCCCGCGGGCGGTTGCCGAGCGAAATCTCGGGAAAGCTCGGCTGCTGGAAGAAGCCCTCGACCGCCTGCTGCCCCAAGCCTACGAGCAGGCTATCAAGGAGCAGAACATCGAGCCTTATGCCCAGCCGGAGCTGGAAATAACGCAACCTGACCCCCTTATTTTCAAAGCCGTCGTGCCTTTAATGCCCACGGTGGAGCTCGGCGACTATCATAGTCTCAAGATGCAGCCGGAGCCGGTTGACATCAAGGCGGAAAACATTAATGCCGTCCTGGAAGAGCTGCGCCACCAGCACGCCACCTGGGAACCCGTCGACCGGCCGCTGGACTACAACGACATGGCTGTCATCGATATCAACGGCGACGTCGAGGAAAAACCTTACGTGAAAAAGGCCGCCTCGCAGGTTCAAATCACTAAAGACATGATTTCCCCGGCGCCGGGGTTCGCCGCGCAGGTCGTCGGTATGAAAAAAGATGAGGAGAAAGAGTTTAACCTTACCTTCCCCGCCGATTACCCCAATAAAACGGTCGCCGGCAAAGAAGGCCGTTTTAAGGTCAGGCTCCACGAAATTAAGGAGGAAAAGCTCCCCGAGCTTAACGACGCCTTCGCCTCTCAGGTCTCGCCCGAGCTCAAGACTCTTGACGCTCTGAAACAGGAGGCCGACAAGAGCCTGAAGCTGCGCGCCGAGGAACGCTCGCGGATGGACTTCGAGGAAAAGCTCATCAATGCCGTCGTCGAGCAGTCTAAAGTTGAGTACCCGCCCGTCTTAATCGACCTGGAGATCAATCGCATCCTTAACGAGCAGGCCCGCCAGCTGCAGTTGACCGGGCAGGGCTATGGACCAGTACCTGAAAAGCGTTAATAAAACGGCCGAGCAGCTTCATGAAGAGCTGCGTCCCGTGGCCACGAAGAATGTCACCGCTTCCCTGGTGCTGGGCAAGATTGCCGGCGAGGAGAAAATCGAGGTGACCGAAGCGGATATCGAGAACGGGATTAACAATATGATCCGGAACGTCGCCGCCGATAAAAAAGAGGAGTTCCGCAAACTACTGGACACGCCGCGCACCCGCGAGTCTCTGGAACAATCGCTGAAAACGCGCCAGACCATCGAGCGCCTGACCGGGATAGCCAAAAATACCGCCGAAACCAAACAGGAGACAAAGGAGGAAGCAAAATGAAAAGTCTGCCCTTGAACAATCTGCCGTTCCCTGATCTCCCCGCGAACATTATCCCCGGCGTGGTCGAGACCGGGCCGAGGGGCGAAAGAATGTGGGACCTGTATTCCATGCTCTTGAAAGAGCGCATTATCATGCTCTTTACCCCCATCTCCGACCCCATTGCCAATACCCTTATCGCCCAGCTCCTCTATCTGGAAAGGGAGGACCCTGAACGGGATATCAACATGTATATCCAGAGCCCCGGCGGCGTTATCAGCGCCGGCCTGGCCATCTACGATACCATGCAGCTTATCCGCCCGCAGGTTTCCACCATCTGCGTCGGCATGGCGGCCAGCATGGCGACGGTGCTCCTCTGCGCCGGCGCCAAGGGCAAACGCTATGCCCTGCCCCACGCCACCATCCACATGCACCAGGCTATCGGCGGCGCCCAGGGCCAGGCGGCCGATATCGTTATCGCCGCCCGCGAGATTATGCGGCAGCAGGACATCATCAAGGAAATTCTCGTCCGGCACACCGGCCAGGCCCTGGAAAAAATCACCCACGATACCGACCGCGATTTCTATCTTAACCCCGAACAGGCCGTGGAGTACGGTATTATCGACGAGGTCCTCAACCGCCCGCCCGAGGAAAAGACGGAAAAAGGCAAGAAAGACAAGAAATAAAAACGCCTGTCATTGCGAGCGTAGCGTGGCAATCTCTCTTCTCGAACCCACCCCCTGCCCCCTCCCTTAAAGGGAGGGGGTTTAATTAAAAGAGGGGCTTTGCCCCTCTAAAACTCCCCATTATAACTAATTACTCACTACTCAAACCTTCCCCTTCACTTTCTCGTTTATCTCTCGGGTAAGGTCGTAGCCATTAATAGCATGGCCGGCCGCGTCAATCACCCGCCGGTCTTTCGTTATCTTCACTTTGCCTTCGCTGAAGACTTTCATGGTGGCTACCGTCAGCGGCAGTTCCCGCACCGCCCCGTGCTGCCTGATTGTCTTGAACAAATTGTTCTCGATGCCCTGTGTCTTCTTTATCTCCTCTACCGTTTTCCCCTTTATCTCCTCCCAGTATCTATCGAACGCCCGACCGCGTATCGGGAAAAGGCAGTAGGTGGCCGTGGGCCCCATGTCCAGCTCTGGTATCGCCACGTGCATCTTGACGCCCTGCATCTCGGCTTTAGTTTCGATGAGCTTCCAGATGACCTGCTGCCAGGTGCCGGCGGGACCACCCGGCGCCGCCGGGTGCAGGTTCAGGATATCGTACTTATCACACATTAAAGGCGTCGTGATGAGCATAAAACCCGCCAGCATTATCAGGTCGGGATGGAACTTGCTCAGCCGCCTGATGACCTCTCTATCGTAGTCGATGCGCCACGGCGGCAGGGGTTCCGAGGGGTCTGGATTAAGCATGCCCCTCATGGCTCTATATTTTTGATAAGAAAAGCTGACCAGCGGAATGCCGTAGCCCCTGACCATATCGAGATATTGGTCGGTTGGCTCCGTCTCGCCGCGCTCCCGACTGCAAAAGACGAACTCTATTTCGGCGTCGAGCTCTCCGGCTATAATGGCGTCCCGGGCCGCCTTCAACAGGGCTTTGGAGCCCGCCCCCCTGCCCGTGGAAAACCAGCCGACTTTGAACCGTTTGGCCACTTTCACCTCCTCGTGCGGAGCCTGTTTCTTATTTTTGCCCAGGCGCTGTAAAAATGAACGCGCAGTCCCGACCTTTTTCCCTGTATTTTCCCCTGAGCCAGGGCTTGGAGAAATTCCTGTGCGTTATTGAAGTCCGCCATCTCCACATAGGCGTTGCCTATTTCCTGCACGGTATGGGCGTCGCTGCCGGCGCTCCCGGGGATGCCATGTTTCCCGGCGAAAGCCCGGGCTTTATTGGAATTGGCGGGGAAAGGGCTGCGCGAGTTCAGCACTTCCATAAGGTCGATGTCGGCGGCGATTTCCTCGATAAACCTGTCTTTCAGCGCCGAGCCGCGTATCGTTTCGAAGGGGTGCGGGATGTTCACCAGCCCGCCCTGCTCCCGGATGCGTCTTACCGCTTCCTGGGGCGTGATGCCGCCGGGGATGGTCTCTTTTAAGAACATGCCCATGATTTCTCCCTGCGTGGTGAGTATCTCCTCGGCGACGATTACTTTAAACGGGGCGATTTTCTGCATCTTTAAAGCGCCTTCGGTGGTGCCGTGGTCGGCGATGGCGATGCAGTTAATCCCCAGCTCCCGGCAGCGCTCGACGATTTTTTCAAGGGGCGTCTGGCAGTCCATCGAATATTTCGTGTGGATATGGAGGTCTGCTTTTAACAAGATTTTCCCTACTGTACTATCGATTTTCTAATCAATATCTCGCTTTTATTGCCCTGTTAATCGGCTGAGCTTTGCCTTTTTCCATGACCACCGTATCCTCAATCCTTACGCCTCCCCACCCCGAGATATAAATCCCCGGCTCGACGGTAAATACCATGCCGTCTTTGAGCGTGTCTTCCGAGTTGGGCCCGAGGCGGGGCAGTTCGTGGGCGGCCAGGCCGACGCCGTGTCCCAGCGAGTGACCGAAGGCTTCGCCGTAGCCCGCCTTCCCGATGATTTCCCTGGCGGCGCGGTCGGCCTCTTTCCCCGTGATGCTGCCGCGGATTATCGCCATCGCCGCCTTCTGCGCTTTCAGGACGGTATTATAGACCGTTTTAAAAACGTCGTCCGCTTTGCCGGCGCAGACCGTCCGGGTCAGGTCGCTGGCATACCCGCCTGCCTTGGCTCCCATGTCGATGACGACCGCGTCGCCGTCTTCGATGACGCGATCGGATGGCTTGGCATGGGGCAGTGCCGCCCGCGGTCCGGATGCCACGATAATTTCGAACGGAAGCGCCTGACTGCCTTGTTCGCGCAACGCTTTCTCGAGTTCCCAGGCGACATCTTTCTCCGTCACCCCGGGCTTGATAATTTTTACCACGCTTTCATAGGCGGCGTCGGTTATCGCGGCGGCTTTTTTCATCAGCTCGATTTCCCCCGGTTCTTTCACCGCTCGCACCGATTCCACCAGTCCTTCGACGGGGATCAGGTCGGCCCTGACCTTTTTCTTTTTTAGCGCCTCGTTCAGCTGGCGGTGGAAGCTGAAGCTGATATCACCGGCTTCAAAGCCAGGCCTTTTTATGCCCATTTCGCGTATCAGGCCGGGGAACCAGTCGTTGATGTTGTTGGCGATGCGCAGGATCTCGAAATCGGGGGCTTCGGCGACCGCCTGTTCCGTGTAGCGGAAGTCCGTGGCCAGCACCGCTTTTTTGGCGGAAATCATTAAAAAGCCGGCCGAGCCGTCGAAGCCGGAGAGGTAGCGCCGGTTCTCCGACTGCGTCACGAAGATGGCGTCGATTTCCTTCTCGGCGAATTTTCGGCGCAGCTTTTGCAATCGTTTATTCAAGTTTTTCGTTTTCTCCCTTTGCCATGGGATGGGCGGCGAGGTAAATCTTGCGCGCCCGGCCCTGCGTGACGTGAGTGTAAATCTGCGTCGAGGAGAGGTCGGCGTGCCCCAGGAGCTCCTGGACCACTTTAAGGTCCGCCCCCCCGTCGAGCAAATGCGTGGCGAAGGTATGGCGCAGTATGTGCGGGTGCACCTTTTTATCGATGTTCCGCGCGTATTTCGTGAGGATTTTCTGCACCGTCCTGGCCGGCAGGCGTCCCCCGTACCTGCTCACGAATAGGGCGTTGTTCTTTTTGTCCCCCAGCAGCTCCCGCCGCCCTTTTTCTATATAGTTACTTAATGCCTGCGCCGCCGGCGTCCCTATTAAAACTACTCTCTCTTTTGCCCCTTTTCCCCACACCCGGATTTCGTTGGTGGCGAGGTTCAGCTGGTCGAGGTTCATGTTTACCAGCTCGCTGACCCGCAGGCCGGAGGCGTAGAGCAGTTCTAATAAGGCCCGGTCGCGCTGTCCCTGCGGCTGCGTGAGGTCCGGCGATTCCACCAGGCGTTTGGCTTCCTCCACCGTGAGAAACGATGGTAAACGTTTGTCGAGCTTGGGCGATACCGTGGTGGCCGCCGGACTGGCCGATATCATCTCCTCGCGCATGAGGTAGCGGTAAAACGACCTTACCGCCGATAGCTTCCTGGCGATACTCGATTTCGCAAAGCCTTTTTCCATGAGATACGCCAGATAGCTGCGGAGCGTTAGTTTATTTACGTCTTTCAGCGTATCAATCCCCTTCCCGCTAACGAAGTTAAAGAACTCCATCAGGTCGTTGGTGTAGTTCCGCACGGTATATTTCGAGACGTTCCGCTCCGCTTCCAGGTAGGCGACGTATTTATTAAAGACTTCCTGCAAACCTCTCCCCCTCTCAGACGCCCTTTGCCGCTGGTTCTTTTTCCTCCTCCACTTTCCCCTTATACTCGCATTTGACGCACCAGGCCTGCTTGCCGTGCTGTGTTAGGAGCCCGCCGCACTGCGGGCATGCCTGAGGTAGAGGCTTGAAGTTGGTGATAAATTTGCACTCCGGGTAGCCGGTGCAGCCGTAAAAAGTGCGCCTTTTCTTGCTTATCCGCTGTATCAGCTCTTTACCGCACTGCGGGCACTTGGCCCCCAGCTTTACCTGGAACGATTGCGTGAATTTGCAGCCGGGATAGCCGCTGCAGGCGATAAACTTCCCGAACTTACCCGTCTTCACTACGAGCGGCTTGCCGCACCTAGGGCAGGCGTCGCCCGTCGGCTCGTCTGCCAGCTTTACCTTTTCCGCCGTCCTGACCGCGCTTTCCAGGTCCTTCTCGAAAGGTGTGTAGAAGTCCCGGATGACGTCCGGCCATTTGCGTTCGTTGCTGGCGATGTCGTCGAGCTCGTTTTCCATGTCGGCGGTGAACTTTATATTGATAATGTCCGGGAAATGCTGCACGAGCAGGTCGTTGGTGGCGATTCCGAGTTCGGTCGGCTGGAAGACCCCTTTGACCTTATTGACGTAGTCGCGCTCCTGGATGGTAGCGATGGTCGGGGCGTAGGTGCTCGGCCGCCCGATGCCGAACTGCTCGAGCGTCTTTACGAGCGTCGCTTCGGTATAGCGGGGCGGCGGCTGGGTGAAACGCTGCTCCGGGAAAATTCCCAGCAGTCTGAGCTCCTCGCCTTTTACCAGTTCGGGCAGCCTGTTGCTGCCTTCCTCCTCGACCTCGTCCCGGCCTTCGCTGTAAAGGGTCATGAAACCCGGGAAGGTATTGACCGATGCCGCCGTGCGCAGCAGGTAGTTATCGTGGTTCTTAGCCTCTACATCGACCGTGGTATTGTCGAAAAGCGCCGCCGCCATCTGGCTGGCGACCATCCTTTTCCAGATGAGGTCGTAGAGCCGGTACTGGTTGTTATTGAGATATTTTTTAATCAGCGTGGGCTCGCGGCGGGTGCGGGTGGGGCGTATCGCCTCATGCGCTTCCTGGGCGCCTTTACTTCGCGTGGCATAGACGCGTGGCCGCGGCGGCAAAAATTTCGCTCCGTACTTCTCGCGGATAAAGGCCACCGTCTCCGCCACGGCCGACTGCGCTACACGGGTGGAATCGGTGCGCATGTAGGTAATGAGGCCGACGTTGCCCTCATCGCCTATCGGCAGGCCCTCGTAAAGCTGCTGGGCGAGCGCCATGGTCTGCTTGGCGCTGAACCGCAGCTTTCGCCAGGCCTCCTGCTGCAGCGTGCTGGTGGTGAAGGGCGGGGCGGGCTGCCGCGCTACTTTTTTGGTGCTTACCTTGAGGACATCGTAGGCGGCTTTCTCCAGCGCCCCCTTGATTTTCTCGGACTCTTCTTTAGTATGGACATCGAGCTTTTTACCGTTGACCAGCCCGACCAGCGCCGCACGGAAAGAAGCTTTTTCGGCCTTCTTGCTCAGTTCGACCTCGATGACCCAGTATTCCTCGGGCTTGAAGGCCTGGATTTCCCGCTCGCGGTCGACGATTATCCTGACGGCTACCGACTGCACCCTGCCGGCGGAAAGGCGTTTCCGGACCTTCTTCCAGAGGAGCGGGCTGATATTATAGCCGACCAGCCTGTCGAGGATGCGCCGCGCCTGCTGTGCGTCCACGAGCTGCATATCGATGCCGCGGGGTTTCTGGAAGGCCTCTTTTACCGCTTCTTCGGTTATCTCGCGGAAGGTGACGCGGTAGAAAGGCTTCCTGTCGGTCTTGGCCACTTCCGCGAGGTGCCAGGCAATCGCTTCTCCCTCGCGGTCGGGGTCGGTGGCGAGATATACCGCCGACGCGTCCTGCGCCGCCTTTTTAAGCTCGTTGACCAGCTTGGCCTTGTCCCGGGGCACGACGTATCTGGGGGCGAAGCCGTTTTTCACGTCCACGCCCATCTGTCCTTTGGGCAAGTCCCTCACATGCCCGAGCGATGCCTTGATACTGTATTCTTTTCCCAGTATTTTACCAAGCGTCTTGGTCTTGGCCGGCGATTCCACAATTACCAGTTTTTTGCTCATATTTATTATTCAACTCTCACGCGATATTCCTGTCTGAGTTCCCTCGCTAAAACGTAGTTCATGGTGCCCACCTGCTTGACCAGTCCTTTGAGCTCCATCATGGCCAGCGTGCCGCTGACGGTCGCCGCGGGCAGTCCGCTTTTGCGGCAGACCTCGTCGATGTGGGAAGGCTCGGCGGAAAGCTGCTTGAGCAGCACCGACTCGTTTTCGGACTCCGGGAGAATTTCCCGCATTTCTATCTGTCTTTCTACGGCCATTAGATTGAGCTCCTCTAAAATGTCGACATGTTCCCGCACCAGCTTGGCGCCCTCCTGGATGAGGCGGTTGGTGCCCCGACTGGCCGGCGATAGAATGCTGCCGGGAATTGCGAAGACCTCCCGGTTCTGCTCCAGCGCCATATGGGCGGTAATCATCGCCCCGCTGTCTTCCCCGCCCTCCGTGACGAGCACCCCCAGGCTCAGGCCGCTGAGAATTCTATTGCGGCGCGGGAAGTTCTCCGCCCTGGGCCTGGTGCCGAGCGGGTACTCGCTGAGCAGCGCCCCGTTTTCCATGATGTCGTGGGCCAGCCTCTCGTTTTCGGCCGGGTAGACTATATCCAGCCCGGAAGCAAACACCGCGATGGTCCGGCCTCCCGCTTCCAGCGCGGTCCGGTGGGCGATGGTATCGACGCCCCTGGCCAGCCCGCTGACAATCGTGATTTTGCTACGCGCCAGGTCGGCCGTTATCTCTTCGGTTACCTGCTTGCCGTAGACGGTCGCCCTTCTCGTGCCGACCACCGCCAGGCACCATTCGTCCTCCGGCTTTATCGCGCCGCGCACGTAGAGCACCGGCGGGAAGTCGTAGATTTCCTTGAGCCGGCGCGGGTAAATCTTATCATTGGAGGTGATCACCTGCACGCCCTGGTGTTCCAGCTTGTCCATCTCCGCTTCCGGGTCGATGCTGTCGTGAAACTGGCTGATGGCCCGCAGGGCGACGGCGTCCAGCCCGGCTTTTTTAAGCTCGCCGGCGGGGGCTTTCCACGCCTGCTCCAGCCCTCCGAAATAGCTTTCGAGCTGCCCCAGCCGCACCCTGCCGATGCCGGGGATGTTGTTAAAAGCCACCCAGTATTTAACGTCAGCGTTCAAAGCAATCTTAATTCTATCACAGGGTCTGCCCGATGACAAAATAGCGTTCATTGAGGTTCATATTTGACTCTCAGCTATAAAACTGGTAAAATATTTAATTTGGAGGCCGAAAATTTACGCGATAATTGAAACTGGCGGCAAACAGTATCAGGTCGTCGAAGGCCAGACTATCGACGTCGACCGCATGGATATCGCCGAGGGCGGCTCTATTGAGCTTAACAAGGTTCTGCTTCTCGCGGACGGCGATAATATAACCGTCGGCAAGCCGTTGATTGACGGCGCCAGGGTGCTGGCGGTAGTTAAAAATAACGGCCGCGGCGATAAAATAATCGTCTTTAAATTCAAGTCTAAAGTGCGCTACCGCCGCAAGAAAGGGCACCGCCAGCTTTTCACCACCCTGAGCATCGATAAAATCCTGCCGCCGGGAGTCGAGGCCCCCAAGCCCGTGAAGAGGGCGCGGCGCAAGAAGAAAGCGGAGACGAAAGAGGAGACAGCCGATGGCGCATAAAAAGGGAGGCGGCACCAGCCGCAACGGTCGGGACAGCCAGAGCCAGCGTCTCGGCGTTAAGAGGTTCGCCGGGCAGGCGGTCAATGCCGGGACCATCCTGGTCCGCCAGCGGGGCACGGCCATTCATGCCGGCCTTAACGTGGGCATCGGCAGAGACCATACCCTCTACGCCCTCATCGACGGCGTGGTCAAGTACGAGCCGACCACTAATAATCGCAGAAAGGTCAGCGTTTTAATAGCTGAGTAATATGAAAGAGAAGATACATCCCCAGTACTATACCGATGCCGAGGTAATCTGCGCCTGCGGGAACAGGTTCACCACCGGCTCGACGAAAAAGCAGCTTAAAGTCGAGGTGTGCAGCAACTGTCACCCGTTCTTTACCGGCGAGCGGCGCATGATGGACACCGCCGGCCGCGTCGAGCGGTTTAAGAAGCGCTATAAGATCCAGAGCTAGGCAAGATCGACCGGAGGAGGGCCGATTTATCGGCCCTTTTTCTTTAGCAATATGGCGGATAAAAAGAAATTCAACTACGGCGGCCAGGCGGTCATCGAGGGCGTGATGATACGCGGGCGCAAGTCCCTGGTGACGGCCATCCGCCGGCCCGGCGGCGATATCGTCACCCACGTTAAAGACCTGCCGGCGCTTACCACCGGCCGCCTGCGGCGCATCCCCCTGGTGCGCGGCGTCGTCGTCCTCATCGAGGCTATGGTGCTGGGCATCCAGAGCCTGCTTTATTCGGCTAATATCGCCGTTGAAGAAGAAGTGGAAGAAATCCCCACCAAGGCCCTCTGGATTATGGTCGGCACCGGGGTGGTCCTGATGGTGGCTTTATTCGTCCTCGCCCCGCTTTTCCTCACGAACTGGCTCAAGACATATCTCCCCAATTCCCTGGCCTTTAACGGTGTCGAAGGCGCGATACGCCTGGTTATTTTTATCGCTTATCTCAAGGTGATATCGCTCATGCCGGACATCAAGCGGGTCTTCACCTATCACGGCGCCGAGCACAAGACCGTCAACGCTTACGAGGCCGGCGTGCCGATGGAGGTCAACGCCATCAGGTCCTACAGCACCGCCCACGTGCGCTGCGGCACCAGCTTCCTGTTTCTCGTCCTCATCATCGCCATCATCGTTTTTGCGTTCGTGGGCCGCCAGGCGCTCTGGCTGATGGTTGTCTCCCGCATTCTGCTTATCCCGGTCATCATGGGGCTCGGCTACGAGGTCATCTATTTCGGCGCCCGGCACACGAAAAACTGGCTGGTGAAAATCATCCTGGCGCCGGGGCTGTTCCTCCAGGCTTTGACCACCGGCGAGCCTGATGACAAGCAAATGGAAGTGGCCATCGCCGCCATGAATAAAGCCGTGGAAATAGATAAAGACGAAGAACCCGCCCCGACCCCCGTCTCTTAAGAGTCTTCTGCTTCGAGTTCCGTAAAAAAGCAGTTCTTATGGCCGGTGTGGCACACCGGTCCCGTCGGATGCCCTTTCACCAGGAGAGAGTTATTTTCGCAGTCCTGCCATATTTTAACGACCTTGATAACGTTGCCGGAGGTCTCTCCCTTGTGCCACAGCTTCTTTCGACTCCGACTGTAAAACCAGGCCTCGCCGGTGGCTCCAGCGTCCGGCGCAGGGACTCCTCGTTCATGTAGCCCAGCATCAGTACCTCGCCGGTATCGGCGTCCTGGATAATCGCCGGGATAAGCCCCTTTTCGTTAAAGTTCAGTTTGCTCATGGATATCCGCCTTTATAATCTGGTTGTTTCCTGTATCTGGTTTATTTCGGCCAGCGCCTGCTTCAGGTTGATGTCCCCGGTGTACAGCGCTTTGCCCACTATCGCCCCCTCGGCGCCGAGCTTTTTAAGCATTTTCAGGTGGTTCAGTGACGCGATGCCGCCGGCGGCGATGACCGGCCGCCCGACCGTTTCAATCATCTCCGCGATGGCCGAGAAATTGGGCTCCGTGAGGGTGCCGTCGCGGTTGATATCGGTATAGATGAAGCGCTCCACCCCGACCTGCGTCATGGTCTTCGCCAGCGCCGCGGCGGTCCGGTCGGTCGTTTTTATCCAGCCGTGCGTGGCGACGATGCCTTCCCGCGCGTCGATGCTCACCGCCACGGACTCGCAGAAATGCCGGCAGGCCTCGATTACCAGGCCGGGGTCCTCTACGGCGGCCGTGCCCAGGATAACCCTCTCGATGCCGTCTTTAAGCAGCGTTTTTATCGTTTCGAGGTCACGAATGCCGCCGCCCATCTGCACCGGTATCAGCACCGCCCTGGCGATGTCCTTGATGATTTCCCGGTTGCGGATTTCCCCGGTAGCGGCGCCATCGAGGTCGACGACGTGCAGGCGCGGCGCCCCCATCGACTGCCACTTCAGGGCTACGTCGAGGGGGTCATCGGAAAAGACCGTTTCCTGGTTATAGTTGCCCTGGTACAGTCGGACGCATTTGCCGTCGCGTAAATCTATCGCCGGTATTATCTCTATCTTCGACTCCTTTAGTAAAAAATATTATGAGAAAATTATAGCACCGCGCTATCTCTAACACAATTGAACCAGCCTTGACGCTGGCAGCGGAGTAAGTCTAAGATTAATTCAGTATGCCGTACCGGACTATCAGGTATTCGAAAAAAGGCCATATTGCCACTATAAAGCTGAATCAAGCTAAGGCTAGCGGACGGGAGCTTGCCCGCGAGCTGGAGGAAATCTGCGGTCGCATCAACGATGACGATGATGTCTACGTTGTGGTGCTGACCGGTACAGGCATTGCTTTCGTCGATTTTGGCGATGCCATGCCCGGTGAGAGGCCGCCTTCGGGCGCTGCCGCCGCCATTGCCGCCATCGAGCTCCCGGTTATCGCCGCCATCAACGGCGATGCCCTGGGAGAGGGCCTTGAATTAGCTTTGAGCTGCGATATCCGGATGGCCTCGGATAAAGCGCGTTTCGCCATGTCTCAGGTGGCTGACGGACGCCTGCCGTCGGACGGCGGCACGCAGCGGCTCCCCCGCATCGTCGGGCGGGGCAAAGCCATGGAGATGCTTCTCACCGCCGCGACGCTTTCCGCCGCCGAAGCCCTGGAAATAGGGCTGGTGAGTAGAGTCGTTCCGTTAGAAGTGCTCAAAGAGGAGACGCAAAAGCTGGCGGAGACCATCGCCGCCAGGGGCCCCCTGGCGCTGAGGTATCTCAAAGAGGCGGTCAAAAAGGGCGCGGACATGACCCTTGAGCAGGGACTGCGACTTGAGGCCGACCTTTACTTTCTGTTGCATACCACCGCCGACCGCACCGAGGGCATCAACGCTTTCCGCGCCAAGAGACCGCCGCAATTTAAGGGCAGGTAAGGTGAGGCCAAGAGAGATGAAACCTCTCTTTCCATTTCCTTCCCCCTCCCTTCTCAAGAGAGGGGGATAAAGGGGGCAGGCTCTTCTAAAATCATGAGCGCCTTTGAAACTATAATTTACGAAAAACAGGACGGCGTCGCCTATATCACCCTCAACCGTCCCCGGGCCCTGAACGCTTATAGCGTCAGGATGCGCGATGAGCTTTACGAGGTGCTGGGCGCTATCAGAGACGACCCTGAGGTCAAGGTCGTCATCCTCAAGGGCGCCGGGGAAAAAGCCTTTTGCGCCGGTGCCGACCTCACCGAGTTCCTGACCGCCCCGCCGCCGGTGTTCGCCCGTCGGGCGCGCTTTGCCAGGGATATCTGGGGACTTTTTCTGAGCATTGAGCAGCCCATCATCGCCGCCCTGCACGGTTACGTCCTCGGTTCCGGTATCGAGATGGCGCTCTGCTGCGATATCCGCCTGGCGTCCGAGGATGCCCGCTTTGGCCTGCCGGAGACGGGCCTGGGCATCATCCCGGCGGCCGGCGGCAGTCAGACCCTGCCCCGCACCGTCGGCCCCTCCGCCGCCCTGGAAATGCTCATCACCGGCCGCTGGCTAACGGCCTCCGAAGCCCTCAAACTTAAGCTGGTCAATCGCGTGGTGCCTCGCCACGAGCTCCTCCCTGAAGCCGAAAAACTGGCCAGAAAAATCGAGTCGTTTAACCCCTTAGCCATACGTTATGTCAAGCAAGCCGTGACGCGCGGGCTCGACCTGCCCCTCGCGGAAGGACTGGCCCTCGAAGCCAGACTCTCCCGGCGCCTGGCGTCCTTATCGGAGAAAAATGAATAATCAGGATTTGACTGCCCGCATCGAAAAAGTCGCCGAGCTCATCCTGGAGAGCCGTAGTCTGGTGGTCTTTACCGGCGCGGGCATCAGCACGGAGTCCGGCATCCCGGATTTCCGCGGTCCCGGCGGACTCTGGACCCGCTTCGACCCCGACGATTTTACCATCGATAAATTCCTCGCCAGCCCGGATTCCCGCCGCAAGCAGTGGTATATCTTCCGCGAGGGTCTGTTGAGCGACAAAGCCATGCCCAACGCCGCCCACATCGCCGTCGCCGAGCTTTACCGCATGGGCCGGCTCGACTGCGTCATCACGCAGAATATCGATAACCTGCACCAGAAGGCCGGCGTCCCCGACGAAAAGGTGTTCGAGCTGCACGGCAACATGAAATGGGCCGTCTGCCTGGATTGCGGCCGGCGCTTTCCTTTCGAGGAAATCAAGTCGCGCATTGATTCCGGCGAGGAAATCCCGGACTGTCGGGCCTGTCACGGTACGTTAAAGCCGGATATCGTGATGTTCGGGGAACAGCTGCCGTATAAAGTCCTCGAGGAAGCCGGCCGCCGTTCCCGCGCCGCCGACCTCTTTATCGTTATCGGCTCAACGCTGGTGGTCTATCCCGCCGCCTATATGCCGGCGTACGCCGTCGAGTCCGGCGCCAGACTTGTCATTATAAATATCGGCGATACCCCCATGGATAGAGAGGCCACCGTCCTTATCGACGCTAAAGCCGGCGATACGATGACTGCCATCGTAAACAAAGTCAAAGAAAAAGCCGCCCTGTAACCTGCTCCCGTCCCCCGGTACTATATCCAAAGTTTGATTTTCTATCTGATATTAGGTTAGAATTATTAAGCTATTATTCCCTCGGGAGGTTCTTCATGAATACCACTGATTTTCTTAATATCGCCGCCGCTATCTGCCCGGATAAGACCGCCATCGTCTTCGAAGATAAAAGGTACACCTTCGCGCAACTTAACGAGCGGGTTAATCGGTTGGCCAACGGCCTGATGAAGCTTGGCGCTAAAAAGGGCGCTGTTATCGCCTTTCTCCAGGTCAACTGCAACCAGTGCGTCGAGACCTATTTCGCGGTGGCCAAGGCTGGCGCCATCTACCTGCCGCTGAACTTCCGCGCCAAGGAAAAGGAACTCACCTATATGCTGAATACCGCCGAGGCCAGCGTCCTGATTGCCGGCGAGCGTTATCTGCCCATGATACAGTCCATCCGCCCCGAGCTTAAATACCTTAAGCACCTCATATCTATCGAGACGAAACACCCGGATATGCATTTTTATGAGGATATTATTAAAAACTCTTCACCTGATGAAGTAGTGGTCGATATTGACGAAAAGGACACTACTATTTTGATGTATACCGCCGGCACCACCGGCCTGCCCAAGGGCGTGATGCTTTCCCACAACAGCTTTACCGGCTACGTGCTGGAAAATGTTACCCCGCCCGACCCCGAGGCTGACGAGCGTAATATCCTTACCGTGCCCCTATATCACGTGGCGGGCATTCAGGCGCTGATGGCGGCTATCTACGGGGCGCGCACGCTGGTCATGGAGCGCCAGTTCGACCCTGAGGAGTGGATGACGCTGGTGGAGAGGGAGAAAGCCAGCCGCGCCATGATGGTGCCCACCATGCTCAAGCAGCTCCTCGACCACCCCAACTTTAAAAAGCACGACCTGAGCAGCCTGAAAGTGATAACCTACGGCGCCGCCCCGATGCCCCTGCCTGTCATCCGCAAGGCGCTGGATGAGTTCCCCGGCGTGAGCTTTATCAATGCCTTCGGCCAGACGGAGACCGCCTCGACCATCACCGCCCTGGGACCGGAGGACCATTTCATCACCGGGACGCCCGCGGAGAGGGAGAAGAAACTTAAAAGGCTGGCGTCTATCGGCAAGCCGATGGCTGATATCGAGATGAAAGTTGTCGACCAGGAGTCCGGCAGGACTCTGGGTGTCGGCGAGGTCGGCGAGATTCTGGCCCGCGGCCCCCGCGTCATGACCGGCTACTGGAAGGACGAGGAGAAGACGCAGAAGACCATCGATAAGGACGGCTGGGTGCATACCGGCGATATCGGCTACGTGGATGAGGAGGGCTATTATTTCCTGTCGGGCCGCTCCAGCGATATCATTATCCGCGCCGGGGAGAACATCTCGCCCGAAGAGCTGGAGAACGTTATCCGCGAGCACCCCAAGGTCGAGGACGTGGCTGTTATCGGCGTGCCGGACGAGACCTGGGGCGAGGAGCCCCGCGCCGTGGTGATTCTTAAAAAGGGCGTGCCGAAGTCCAAAGCCGTCGAGGACGAAATCATGGAGTACAGCCGGCAGAACCTCGCCAGTTTCAAACGTCCGCGTACCGTCGTCTTTGTTGACGATTTGCCCCGCAACCCCCTGGGCAAGCTCATCAAGCGCGAGATAAGAGAGAAGTACGGGAAGCCGTAGGGGGTGAGGTCACCTCTTAATACGACAAATTCCCCTTCCCCTTCTCCCACCACTCCTTTATACTATAGACAGGCCGCCCGATGTTGCTTTGGCAAAGCATGGCTATTTAACATAAATTAAAAAACAAATACTCTGAAAATTGAAGCTAACTTACCATAAATTAAAAGACGAATACCCGGTTTTTAAAGCTAACTTAACATATAACGAAAAACGAATATCCGTAGCTGATTACGTACGGAATTTCCAAAAAATATTTAAAAAACGAATAACGAATCGAATCTGCCCTTCTTTCACATATCGCCTCCTCTCTGCTATACTTTTAACGTATGGAATTTGACCTTACTGAAGAACAGAAGATGCTCCAGAGCACACTCCGTGAATTTGCCACTACCGAGCTTGAGCCGGCGGCCTCGCGGATAGATAAGACGGGCGAGTTCCCCGCCGCCGAAGTCAGGAAGATGGCCGGCCTCGGTCTGTTCGGGCTCACCATACCGGAGAAATACGGCGGCAGCGGGCGGGGCAAAACGGACCTGTGTATCGCCGTCGAGGAGCTTGCCCGCGCCTCCGCCGCCATCGATAACTACCTTCGCGTCAGCCTGTCCCTGGCCATCGTCCCTGTCATCGAGTACGGCACGGAAGCCCAGAAACGTAAATACCTCCCTCCCCACGCCCGCGGCGAAAAGATGGCCTGTTTCGCCCTCACCGAAGCCGGCGCCGGCAGCGACCCTTCCGCTATGCAGACCACCGCCGTCCGCCGCAAAGGCGGCTATATCATCAACGGCAACAAGCTGTTCATCAGCATCGGCGACAAAGCGGAAATAGTGGTCGTCTTTGCCACCGTCGATAAATCATTGCTGCAGCACGGGATTACCGCCTTTGTCATGGACAAGGATACCCCGGGACTTTCCGTGGGCAAGCATGAAGACAAGCTGGGACTCCATGGTTTTCCCTCCACCGAGCTAATCTTCCAGGACTGCTTTGTCCCGGAGGCGAACAGGCTCGGCGAAGAAGGCCAGGGACTGAAAATCGCCCTCGATGCGCTGGATGCCAGCCGGATTACCGTCGGTGCCGAGGCCGTGGGAATCTCGCGGGCAGCCTACGAAGCGGCCCTGAAATACGCCAAAGAGCGGTGGCAATTCGGCGAACCTATCGCCCATTTCCAGGCCATCCAATGGATGCTGGCCGACATGGCGACCCAGATTGACGCCGCCCGCCTGCTGACCTACCGGGCAGCCTACCTCGCCGACCGGGGGAAACCCTTCGTTAAAGAGGCGGCGATGGCCAAAGTCTTTGCCTCCGAGGTTTCTTCGTTCGTCACCGAATAAAGCCCTCCAGATTCACGGCGGTTACGGCTATACCACTGATTACCCCCTGGAGCGTTATTTCCGCGATGCTAAAATAACGGAGATTTACGAAGGAACCTCGGAAATAATGCGGCTCACCATCGCCCGCAGCCTCCTCCGCGAGGATTGATTGGCAGGATAAGTGAGGTTACATCTAAATCCCGATATTGACAAATCCGGCAGATTTAGGCTAGAATAAAAATACCATCGACCTTTATGGCGGTGAGTTAAGCGCTAGACCTTAACAACATGAGTCGCTTGGATCGGAAACGACCGAGACGGCAAAAATAAGACCGATATTTTGCCCTCCCGGACGAAATCCGAGAGGGTTTTTGTTTAAAGGGCGCCATGATGAAAATAGGTTTTATCGGGGCGGGGACGGTGGGCACGGCCCTGGCGGTTCTCCTGAGCCGACAGGGCTACCGGGTCGTGGCGGTTGCCAGCCGGAGTCGCGCCTCGGCGGAGAAACTGGCCAAGGCCATTAACGGTTGCCGTGTCATGACCAGCCAGGAAGTAGCCCATGCCGCCGACCTCATCTTCATCACCACCCCCGATGACGCTATCGGCAGCGTCGTTTCACAGGTAAAATGGCCTTCAGGATGCAGCGTCGTTCACTGCAGCGGCGCGGACTCCACCGATATCCTGGAACCCGCCCGCAAATCCGGCGCCATGGTGGGCGGTTTCCATCCCCTCCAGACCTTCGCCAGCGTCAATCAGGCCATCGAGAATATCCCCGGTTCGACCTTCGCCCTGGAAGCTGAAGAGCCGCTCCTGACCACCCTCAAAGACATGGCGACGGCGCTGGGGGGTCGCTGGATAGAGTTGAAAGCCGCGGACAAGGTGGCCTACCATGCCGCGGCCGTATTCGCCAGCAACTACCTCGTGACGCTGGTCAAGATGTCCACCGACCTCTGGCAGACGTTCGCCATCCCCACCAATCAGGCTGTCCAAGCACTCCTGCCTCTGATGCGCGGCACGCTCCACAATATCGAGACCATCGGCATACCCCAATGCCTTACCGGGCCCATCGCCCGCGGCGATACCGGCACCGTTAACAAGCACCTCAAAACCCTGCGCGAAAAAGCCCCGGCGCTGCTCTTTCCTTATAAAGAACTCGGACTTCAGACCATCCCCATCGCCCTGGCCAAGGGAAGAATAAACGAGAAACAGGCTGTTGAACTGGAAACGACATTAAAGACCAACTGAGGAAATTCTTTCAGGGGGAAGCATATGAGAACTATGTTGAAAAGCAAAATCCACCGGGCCCGGGTGACCGACGCCAATATCGACTACGAAGGCAGCATCACCATCGATAGCAAGCTCATGGCGGCGGCCGATATCCTGCCCTACGAGCAGGTGCACGTGCTCGACATCAACAACGGCAACCGCTTCACAACCTATGCCATCGAAGGGGAAGCCGGCAGCGGCGCCATCTGCCTGAACGGCGCGGCCGCGCGCCTTGGCGTCAAGGGCGATATCGTCATCATCCTGACTTACACGCAGGTCCCCGATGCCGAAGCGAAGAACTACCGGCCGAAGATTGTCCACGTCAACGCGAAAAACGCCATTATCACTAAACTCGACGAAAAAATCTTCGCCTGAGGAAAAATCATGCGAGTCACGATTAATCAAATTAAAGAAATGAAGCAAAAGGGTGAGAAGATAGCCATGCTCACCGCCTATGACTACGCTACCGCCAAGATAGTTGATGAGGTAGGCATACCCTTAATCCTGGTCGGTGATAGCCTGGGGCAGGTGGTACTTGGTTACGATTCGACCATACCGGTGACCATGGAAGATATGCTGCACCATACCAAGGCGGTAGTCAGGGGCACCAAGCGGGGGATGGTAATCGGCGATATGCCCTTTATGACCTACCACATCAGTGTCGAGGATGCCCTGAGGAACGCCGCCCGTTTCATTCAGGAGGGCGGTGCCCAGGCGGTTAAGCTCGAAGGTGGCGTGACCGTGGCCGATAAGGTAAAAAGAATCGTAGAATGCGGTATTCCCGTCCTGGGCCACATCGGGCTCACCGCCCAGTCAATCAACCAGCTCGGCGGTCACAAGATTCAGGGTAAGACTCCCGAAGCTGCTGCCAGGCTGCTCAAAGATGCCAGAGCTCTGGAGGAAGCCGGCGCCTTTGCCGTAGTCCTGGAGACCGTCCCCGCCCCGCTGGCAGCATTGATTACGCAAAAAATAGGCATCCCGACCATCGGCATCGGGGCGGGCATAGGTTGTGACGGCCAGGTCCTGGTGATAAATGACATTCTCTCATTTTCTGACTTCGTCCCCAAGCACGCCAAGCAGTACGTCAAGCTTAATAACATTATTTCAAATGCAGTCGCCGAGTATTTCAACGATGTAAAATCTGGCAAATTCCCCACCGATGCGCAGAGCTTCCCCATGGACGAGACTATCCTGGCCGGACTAAAATGATAAGGGCACCTGACTGCGGATACATTGGAGAGCCCCGAAAATCCGGGGCTCTTTTTGGTACTGATAGCAAATGAAAGTCATCGAAACAATTGCCGAAATGAGGAAAGTCCGAGAGCGACTTGCTGAGCCCGTCGGCTTCGTGCCGACCATGGGTTATCTCCACGAAGGGCACCTGGCGCTGGTAAAGCAGGCCCGGGAAGAGAATAGCTCGGTGGTGGTGAGCATTTTCGTTAATCCCGCCCAGTTCGGGCCGAAAGAGGACTTCAAGAGCTATCCCCGCGACACCAAGAGCGACCTCGCGATGCTGAAACCGCTGACGGACATCGTATTTATGCCAACGTCTCTGGAAATGTACCCGGAGGATTTCGATACTTGGATAGTACCCGGCGATATCGCCGAAAGGCTCGAGGGAGCGGCCCGCCCGGGCCATTTCCGCGGCGTGGCCACCGTCGTCGCCAAGCTGTTCAATATCGTACAACCCACCCGGGCTTATTTCGGGCAGAAGGACGCCCAGCAACTGGCGATAATCAAAAAGATGGTTGACGACCTCAACATGAGTCTGGATGTGGTCGCCTGCCCTACCGTGCGTGAGGCGGACGGCCTGGCGATGAGCAGTCGGAACGTCCATCTGAATCACGAGCAGCGTCTTGCGGCCGTTGTCCTCTTTAAAGCGCTGGCACTTGCCAAGGAGCTGTGGAAACAGGGAGAAACTGACGCCGGCGTAATACGCCGCCGGATGGCCGGTCTTATCGAAGAGGAACGCCTGGCAGAAATCAGCTATATCAGCGTCGCCCGCCCGGAGACGCTGAAAGAGATGCACCGGATAAAACCCCCGGCGCTGGTCTCTCTGGCCGTGAAATTCGGCAAGACGAGGCTGATTGATAACATTATTCTGGACTAGCTGGTATTGGGCTTTTTCCCTTGACTGCCATCTCTATCTAAAGTAAAATATAGCTATCGCCGAGGTAGCTCAGATGGTAGAGCAGCGGACTGAAAATCCGCGTGTCCCCAGTTCGATTCTGGGCCTCGGCACCAGGAATACGGCGGGCGGAAGTAGTTCAGTGGTAGAATGCCTCCTTGCCAAGGAGGAGGTCGCGGGTTCGAACCCCGTCTTCCGCTCCATTCTTTCTTAACTTTACTCGAAGAACTCTGCCTTTTGCGTCTTCTCTCTCGGCGGGGGGTCTTCATCAGGGTAGCCGCAGATGACCGCCGCCACGATATTCATATCGTCGGCGATACGCAGCGCCTTGAGCGACTTCCCGTCCCTCTGGATGAGCTGGGCCATGCCGATAAAGCACGCGCCCAGATTGACCGAGGTGCAATAGAGCATGATGTTCTGAACCGCCAGCGCGGCATCCGTCACAGCCCAAAAGTTATCTTTAGGGGCAGTGATAACAATAAGCAGCGGCGCGCCGTGAAAGAAATCGGGGCGGGCGCCGGGGGGCCCTTTCAAAGGCATCCCCTCTTTCTGCACCGCCGCGAGAATACCATCGGATAGCTTTGCCATTAATGCTTTGTTGCTAATGACTTTATATTCCAGCTCCTGAGCGTTCCGGGCGGTCGGCGCGTACTTAGCCGCCTCTAATATTGAGCCGATGACTTTCTTCGGCAGCGCCTTGTCCTTATAAACGCGGATGCTTCTCCTTTTCTTGATGATGTCCATTACCGTTTCCATAGCTTCATCCTTTCCATTTTTCTATTTCCACCAGACATGAGTTCGGCGCCATGCCGGGGACGTTTTTAGATAGCATCCGTGACGGCGTCAGGATAGACACGCAGCCACCTTTATCGATGCTATCCGGATTGCCCGGCTCGAGAGGGTCGTACTTGCCGGAGCCGTAATAGGAATGCACCACCCCGGCCCTCATCCTCTCGGTGACCTCGGCGATGCACAGCACCGCGCCGCGGTCGTTATAGAGCTTCACAATATCGCCGTTTTGAATACCCCTTAAAGCGGCGTCCGAGGGATTAAGGCGCACCGGATGCCATGAATAGCCGTCCTTCCAGACACGGTGCCCCGGCACCTCTCCCAGCCATCCCGTATTGGCGTCGTACTGGGTATGGAAAGAATAGCGGGGGTGGGGGGTGATAAGCTGGAGCGGATACTTGAGGGTCAAAGCCGAATTATAGCCCTCCCAGCTCGGAATATAACGGGGTAAAAGCGGCCTCTCCTCGTCATCGGGGAGATGCTGCAACAGGCTCTGAGAGACGAACTCAATCTTGCCGCTGTAAGTCCCCAGCTCTTTGCCCTTTCGCGTATGCCGCTTCGGATTGTACTGGTCGGGCGTATCGCACTCGCGTCCATCGTAGAACCAGCGCAACGCCGGCGTGGGCCGATAATTTTCCGGCATGGGCACGATAAAATAACCTTTTTTCTTAAAATCTTCGAAAGAGATATACCGGGGCAGGTCGGAATAATCGAAGACCTTCTTTATCCAGTCTTCATCGGAGTTGCCCTCGGTATATTCCTCTCCGATACCAAATCGTTCCGCCAGTCCGGTGAAAATCTGGTAGTCTGGCCTCGACTCGTAAAGAGGCTCGATGCACTTATGCTGGTAGACGACGACCCGATGGTTGCAGGCGTTGGAGCCATGATGGGTATAGCCGCCGGTGTTCGCCCACTCGCCGATGTCGTAACGCTCGAAATTGGTGCAGGCCGGCAGGATGATATCCGCCAGTCCCGTTTCCGTGCACCACCAGCAGTCCTGATTGACGACAAACTCCAGTTTAGGGCTCTGGTACATTTTTACCCAGCGGCCGGTCTCCGTCAGCGTCCCCAGGAACGAGCCGCCGTAGCGGTAGAACATCTTCACCTCGGAACAGCCGGGGGCAGGATAGGTAAAATCCATAAACTGCTGCTCCAGCGACTGCCCGCTGAAGGTCTCCCCCTTCCAGTGAATGGGGGGACTTAAAATCGCCTCCGGCAGGAGCAAGCGGTAGATACGCTGCTTGACCGGATTTTCCACAGTTTTTTTAGCAAATCCGTTCAAGAAATTAGCCCCGAAAGAAGCATACCCCGGGAAATCGAACTCCCCGTTATAGGGCGTTCCCATGGTCGTGCCCCAGATACCTACGCCCGGCCCGCCCAGGCCCTGCATCGCCTGTAAAAGCACCATCAGCCTGGCCCATTCCGTGCCGTAAGCCTGGCGGCAGGTGCCGGACTGGCCGCCGCGAGAGCCCGCGGCCAACATCGTCCGGTGGGAAGCCCACTCCCGCGCCAGGCCCTTTATCGTGTAAGAGGGTACATCGCAAATCTCCGCCGCCCGCTCGGGAGTACACCCATCGCCGAGGACATGCTTTTTAAACTCCTCAAAACCGATGGTGTGGGTGGACACATACTTTTTATCGTAGGTGCCTTCGGTCAGCCAGACATGGGCGATGGCTTCAGCCATGGCGGCATCGGTGCCGGGGCGGGGGGCTATCCACTTATCTCCCAGAATCGTCGCGGTATAGTTGCAGAATGGGTCGATGAAAATCTGCTTCTTGCCCAGGTCTCTCAGCCACAAACGCCACATAGCGGATTCCTGACCGCCGTAAATAGCGCGCGTGGAATCGGGGTCGTTGCCCCAGTGCACGATAAGCTCGGTGTTCTTTAACGCGTCCTCGAGGAGGTCGTACTGCTCCGGCATGCCGAGTCGCCAGAAAAAGCCGTAGGCGTGGGTCGCCCCCCAGTGCCAGCCCTCCCAGCTATCGGGGTTATCCAGGATATCGGTGAAGCCTATCATATTAAAAAAGCGCGCCCAGGCCGAGGTGCGGTAGCCGACGTTGCCCCAGTTGTGGTGCGAGGAAGCGCGGGACACGATGGCCTCCGGCCCATAGGTTGCCCTGACCCTTTTCATTTCAGCGGCGACGATGTCCAGAGCTTCGTCCCAGCTGATACGTTTATAGCCGGACCTGCCCCGGTTTTGAGGATTTCGCTTACCGGCGGGGTCGAAGTCCTCCCGGATGAGGGGGTATTTAAGCCGGGCGTCGGAATATATACGGGCCTTTTCCGCCATGGTAAACGGGGCGACGCAGGCCTTCCGCAGCGGGGAAAAACTTTTACCGCCGGCGGCGATAGTCCATGAAGCGGCGTCCTCCCTGCTTAAAACGAGGGGCCGAACGCGCACGATTTTCCCGTCCCGGACATAGACCTGGACCGGCCCGCCGACTGTAAGATTAGTAAGAATATTTTCCAAAATTATTGTTCCTCGGTGGTATTTTCTCCAGTATTAAAAGTATAATAAATATGCACGTCCTTTACAAACGGTAAACAATCAATGGCTGAAAAGAAAATAATTTCCTGGAATGTAAACGGCCTCAGGTCAGTTAAAGGCAAAGGCTTCCTGGACTGGCTGTATAAGGAATCGCCGGACATCCTCTGCCTCCAGGAGACCAAGATAAGCGACCCCCAGCAGCTTGACGCCGACCTGCGGGAGCCGGCAGGCTACCATGCCTACTGGAACCATCCGGAGAGAAAGGGATACGCCGGCGTGGCCGTGTTTACTAAAGAAAAGCCGTCCGACGTCCGCTACGACTTCGGCAAAAACAGCCTCGACCTGGAAGGACGCGTTATCATCGCCGAGTATCCCGGTTTTACCCTGTTTAACGTCTATTTCCCCAACGGCAAGATGGGCCCGGAGCGACTTAAATATAAGATGGCTTTCTACGATGTTTTTCTCAAATACGCCGATTCCCTTAAAGCTGCCGGGAAAAGACTGGTCATCTGCGGGGACGTCAATACCGCCCATAAAGAAATAGATATCGCGCGCCCCAAGGAGAACTCTAAAAAGTCCGGCTTCCTCCCCGAAGAACGGGCCTGGATGGACAAGTTCGTCGCCCACGGGTACGCGGACACATTCCGCCACTTTCACAAGGAGCCGAACCAATACTCGTACTGGGACATCAAGACGGGGGCGCGGGCGAGGAACGTGGGCTGGAGAATCGACTACTTTTTCGTCAGTGAAAATCTGCTGCCAGCGGTGACTGAAGCGTTTCATCATGCCCGACGTCACGGGCTCGGACCACTGCCCGGTGGGCATTATCCTCAAAACGGGCTAGCCTTTCGCCAGGGCTTCCAGGCCCTTAATAATATCGTAGAAGTCGGTAAACGGGGTGCACGGCACTTTTTCCTGGCGGCAGCGCTTGAGCAGTTCATCAACGGCGAAAACATGGCTGGCCCGCCGGGCGGAAAAGATATCCGAGGCGCCATTGCCCACGTAAACGACATCATAGCCCCTCTTTTTCAGGAGCTCGGTATAGGCCTCTTTAAAGCCGACCTCCAGCTCGGCGCCGTCCGGCCCGATATAAGCAACTTCCACGCCGCCGGGATGAAAACGGTTCCGCGCCGCATAAACCTCGAAGCCATCCAGGCCCAGTTTCTTTAAGATGGCTTCGATATAGAAAATCAGCCCGTTGCTGACGATGACGTTCTTAATCCCTTTTTGAGAGCAATAGTCCAGGTAATCGCGCAGGCCGGGCCGGATTTTCACGCGGTCGCTGTTTAAAACAAGGTCGGTCATGGTCTTTCTATCGGCCTTCACCATGCCGAAGACCTTTTTATTAAAAGCGCCGACGGAAATCCTGCCGGCGGTATAATCCTTGAGGTATTCCCGCCACCGGCTGCCGACATACGTATCCAGCAAAAGGAAGCTCACATCTTCTTCGGTGACCGTGCCATCGAAATCGAGCTGAACGGCGGTTTTCATGCGCACCTCCATATAAAATATAGCGGATGGAACACGAGCGGGTCAAGCTGATGAGTTTTGTCATTACGTGCGTTACGATGTTAAAATGCACGCGGAGGAGGCCGAGATTGACACGGTATTTTATCGGCACATCGGGCTGGCACTATGACGACTGGCGCGGCCGGTTCTATCCGGAAAAGCTGCCGAGGGCAAAATGGCTGGAGTTCTACGCCCGCCACTTCTCCACGCTGGAGCTGAACAGCACGTTCTATCACCTGCCTTCGGAAAAAGCCCTTACTAATTGGTACGATGCCTCGCCGCCCGACTTCATCTTCGCCGTAAAGGTAAGCCGGTTTATCACGCACATCAAGCGCCTGAAAGACTGTAATGAAGCCGTCAGCAACTTTATGTCAAGAGTTATTATCCTGAAAGAAAAGCTGGGGCCCCTGCTCTATCAGCTCCCGCCCGGCCTGCAACGCGACGACGAAAGACTTAACATCTTTTTTAGCCCTTTTGCCCCCCGGATTAAAGCACGCCATCGAGTTCAGGCACCAATCCTGGTTCGAGGAGGAGGTTTTTGAAATACTGCGCAGGTACGGCGTCGGGTTTTGCGCTTTCGATATGCCCAAGCTGACTTCCCCTATTATCGCCACGGCGGACTTTGCCTATATGAGGTTTCACGGGAGCGACAGTCTTTATTCAAGCTGCTATTCTGACGAAGAACTGGTCGACTGGACAAAGAAAATACAACGACTGGCGAAAAATCTTAAAGAGGTCTATATCTATTTCAACAACGACATCGCGGGATACGCGCTGGAGAACGCTAGAGCTCTTCGTAACTATCTTGAAGAAGCGTAAATAGAACCTCACCCCTTTATCCCCTCTCCAGCCTGTAACATTAAGCAAACCGAAGTTGTTAATGGCCGGAGAGGGGAGTTCAAGAGAGAGGGGGCTTCGCCCCCTCTCGAATTTTTACCCCCTCTTGAGCATAATAAAAAGCGGTCACTTTGGATAAACCAGTTCGAGAGGGGGATAAAGGGGGTGAGTATAGAGAATCAATGGTAAGAAAACAGGAATTTTCTACAAATGCAGCTCGATGATATCGCCGTCCTGCAGGACATGGTCACGCTTGACCGCCACGCCATCGAACTTGCCGGAGCCCCAGATGCGGGCGTATTTCATACGCTGCGCGAAGGATTTATGTATCGAGGCGGCCGCCATTTCCAGGGTACTGCCCCTCTCCAGTATAATGGGCTCGGCCATGTCCGGTTTGCCGCCGGGCTCTTTGGTATAGACCCGGATGACATCCAGCACCTGAAATATCTGCTTCTTCAGCTCGTCGAGGCCGATGCCGAGGGCGGAGATGGCAATGACGGGCAACCGGGCGCCGTAGCGGCTAGACAACGCCTGAAAATTCCTGCCGCCTTCATCCAGGTCGGCCTTGTTGCCGACGATAATGGCTTTTTTATAGCTCACCGGGGCATCTTTGATATCGATTGTTTCATTTTTCGGCTGTCCCAGGCCGATCCTCTTTTCATTCAGTTTAGTGATGACCTTTTCCGCCTGCGCCACCGCGTCCTGGCTCAGGTCGACCACAATTAAAAGCGCATCCGCCCGCCGGATGATATTTAAAAGCCACCACTCCGGCGGATGCTCGCTCAGGGGCGGCGTGTCAATCAACTGTATCTGGACGTTCTCGAAAGTCATCATCCCGGGCGTGGCGGTCTGGGTGGTAAAGGGATAAGCGGCAACGGCCGGCGCGGCGCTGGTGATACTCGCCACGATTTGCGACTTGCCGGTGTTGGGCAGGCCGATGATCGCCACCTGGCCGGCCCCGACCTTCTCGATGGTCATCGAAAGACGCCGGGTGGCCGACTTCACATCCAGAGACCTGATAAGAGAGGCCAGTCTGGTACGGAGGTCGGCCTGGAGATGCTCGGTCCCCTTGTGCTTGGGAATGACCGCCAGCATTTCCTCAAGGCAGGCGATTTTTTCCAGAGTGGTCTTCGCCAGCCGGAAATTCCGCTCCGCTTCGAGATATTGCGGCGTCAGATTAGCCGGCATGGCTACAGGTACTCCTTGAGCCGGGCCGCCTGCTGATGAGTCATGCCCGTGGTCGCGGCCAGTTCCTCTACCGAGGCTTCTCTGATTCTCTGGACGGAGCCGAACTGCCTGATTAAAGCGGTCTTGCGCCGGGGACCGATGCCGGGGACGCCATCGAGGGCCGACGTGAACGCTTTACGGCGGTGCACGCTGGAAAAATAGCTTACCGCGAAGCGGTGCGCCTCGTCCCGGAGACGCTGTAAAAGCTGGAGTCCGGGTGAAGACTTCGGCAAGACCAGGGGGCTTTTGCGGCGGGGCAAAAAGATTTCTTCATTTTCCTTGGCCAGGCTGATGAGCGCGACATCAACACCTGTCTCCTTTAAAGCCGCCAGGGCGGCGTTGAGCTGTCCCTTACCGCCGTCAATGAGAATCAGGTCAGGCACCATCGACCAGGCATCACCAGGAGGAGCACCGCTCTTGTCGATATGCTTGAACCGCCTCTTTAAAACCTCCTGGAGCATGGCGTAATCGTTGGCGCCTTCAACAGTTTTTATTTTAAAGCGGCGGTAGTGGGCGGGTTTCGGCCTACCGTTCTCGAAGACCACCAGGCTGCCCACCGCCGAGGTGCCCTGGATATTGGAAATATCGTAGGCCTCCATACGCTGCGGCGGGACTCTTAGCTTCAGCTCTCTCTCAATCTCCGCCAGGGCGCCGTCCAGCGATTTCGCGGTCGCCAGCTCTTTAATCTTGAGCTGCTCCAGTCCCTGCCGGGCGTTCTCGGCGGCGATGTCCACCAGCTGTTTTTTAACGCCGCGGCGCGGCACCTGGATATCGACCCGCCCGCCGCGCAGACTTTTCAGCCATCCCTTGATTATCTCCCTATCATCAACCGGGTACTGGAGCAACAACAACGGCGGTATTTGCGGGCAGGATGAATAATACTGCTTGACGAAACTGGTCATAATCTGCTGCGGCTCTTCCTGGCGCGTCCCCTGCAGAAGAAAGCTCTCCCGACCGGTCAACTTGTTACCGCGCACAAACAGCACCTGCGCATAAGCCTGGTCGCCATCCGGGACGAAAGCAATCACGTCTTCGTCCCCCCTGATGACAGCGGCAATCTTCTCCCCCTCGATAACCACGTGTATCGCCTGAATCTGGTCCCTTAGCTGGGCCGCCCTTTCATAGTCCATGGCCTCGGCGGTCCTGTCCATCCTGGACTTAAGCTCGCGCACCACCTTTTCCTGCTTCCCCTCGAGGAAGAGCGTGACCTCATCAATTACCTCGTTGTACTCTTCATGAGTCACCGCGCCGGTACAGGGGGCGAGGCAATGCCCCAGGTGATATTCCAGACAGGGCCGGGACGCCTTGCCGGTGATAGGCTTGGCGCAAATGCGGAGCGGAAACAGGTGCTGCAGCACGTGGAGCGTCTGCTTGACCGACTTGCCGCTGGAGAACGGGCCGAAGTATCGACTGCCGTCCTGCTCGAAACGGCGGGTGACATAGACACGCGGCCACTCCTCGTTGAGGTCTATCTTCAGGTAGGGAAAGGTCTTATCGTCCTTGAGACTGACGTTATAGTGGGGGTGGTACTGCTTGATGAAGTTGAGCTCCATGATGAGGGCTTCCTGCTCCGAGGAAGCGATATAAAAATCGATATCAGCGACGCGCGAGACCATGTGCTGTATCTTGGGGGTCAGCTTATGGGGAGAACGGAAATACGACCTGACGCGCTGGCTGAGGTCAGCGGCTTTTCCCACGTAAAGTATCGTCCTGGCGGCATCCCGCATCAAGTAGACGCCGGGACGGTGCGGCAATCGTCTGAGCTGCTCCTCTACCAGGCTGCTGGCCACTTCACGCCTCCATCACCCACCAGTATTTTATCATAGCCGATATCAGGAACAAAGATGGACAATATTATTTTAATTAAAAAGAAACGAACCGAAGCCGAGCAGCTTCGGTTCGTGTGTAGTTAATCCTTCGGACGGTAAATTTTTCAGGTTATCTTGATTAAACCCTGCTTAATAGCTACCACCACCGCCTCGGTGCGGGCGTTGGCGTTCAGCTTGCGCAGGATAGAGGTAACGTGATTTTTAATTGTCTGCTCGCTGATGCCGAGTTCGGCGGCAATCTGCTTATTGAGATAGCCCTGCGCGATGTACTGCAGTATCTCTATTTCCCGCGGCGTCAGCGGCGAGATAAAGGCCTCGGCCTCGCTCCGGGTAGTCAGCTCCTGGAACTGCTGTAACACATGCTCGGCCACCCTGGGACGCGCCGTCAGGCTTTCGTTGATCGGGTGCTCGCCTCGGTTGACCCGCCTGACGACCTCAACCAGCTGTTCGCCGGTGATTTCCTTGCTCATGTAAGCGACCGCCTGCGCCTTGAGGGCCAGAAAAAGCTGGTTATCATCGGGACTGGAGGTAAGCACAATCACGCCGATGTTGGGCGAACGCTGCCGTATCCGGCGGGCCAGCTCCAGGGCGTCCTCCGACGGTCCATCAAGGTCCAGCAGGGCGACGTCCGGTGGCAGGTTATCGATAGCCTTGATCACATCGTCATTGATACCGGTCGTGCCGATGATAACGATATCGTCGGTATCCATAAACGTATGCTCGATAGCCCGCAAGAATAGCGACTGCTGGCTGATGACAAACACCTGAATTTTGTTGTTCTTATTGTTCATCGTAGCACCTCCCGTTCAAGTTAAAAGATATAGTTCGGTCCGTTATTTCCCGTTCCTTTTTTCGCTATTAACTCCGACCATATAGTTAGAAATAAACCGTTCGACCAGATAAGGGTCATAACGTTTACCCGAATAGCGTTTAATTTCCTCGATAGCTTTTTCCAGCGGCATGCCGTCGGACGGCGGCCTCCCGGACGTCATATTCACGAAGGCATCGGCGATAAAGATTATCCGGGATTCCAAGGGTATCTCTTCGCCCTTAAGGCCATCGGGATAGCCGCTACCGTCATAGCATTCATGGTGATGCAAAATCCCGCTGGCGCAGGCAGCCAACTGGGGAATCCGGCTCACGATATCCGCCCCCGCCTGCGGGTGCTTTTTCATCTCCGCCGTTTCCTCCGCCGTCAATCCATCGGTCTTATTCAATATCGTATCGTTAATATTTATTTTACCAATATCATGCAATAAAGCACAGGCCTCCAGCCGGTTGATTTCGGCCGGCGGCAGTTTCAGCGATTTCCCCAACGCCAGGGCGCATTCGGTCACTTTTTTAGAATTACCAGACGTCAAATAGCTTTTAGCGTCCACGGTCTCCGATAGCGCGTTAATAAAGCTGAAGTACTTGGTATCAATACTATTACCCCTGGTCGCCGACGTCTCCGCCATCTCCGCCATCGGCGATTTCGGCTGGGTCCCCGAAGCGCAGTAAGTCCGGTTGCCACCGCTCCTTTTAGCGCGATACAGGGTGCTGTCCGCCGCGGCGATAATATCGGTGTGGCTGATGCCGTCATCCGGCCAGCTTGCCAGGCCTATGCTCGACGTAATGTGAATGTCCCCGGAATCCAGTCCCCTAGCTATTTTTTCACGCAGTCGCTCGAGCACCTGCATGGCATCTTCGATGTTCGTCTGCGGCAGGAGAATAGCGAACTCGTCGCCGCCGTAGCGGAAGGCATGGTCGACGTTCCTGATAGCACTTTTAATAACGTGGCCGACCTCTCTCAAGAGCTTATCGCCGGAAAGGTGCCCGTAGCTATCGTTAAATGACTTGAACGAATCGAGGTCGAGAATAGCCAGCGTAAAGACGCCGCCGTACCGCGAATGCCGGCCGATTTCATTATCAATCATCTCATCGAGCGAGCGGCGATTAAACAGCTTGGTCAGTTCGTCAACGCGGGCTTTCTTTTCCGCCTTGGCGTAGAGCTGTGTGTTCTCGAGCGGCATGGCCATCTGGGAAGCCAGCTGCTCCAGGAGTTTAACGTGCCGCTGGCTATAGGCGCTCGGGAGTTTGCTCGCCACGATGAAACTGCCGATGGCCTTGCCCTTGGCGATCAGCGGCAGGTAAGCCATGGTGCGCAAGCCCATTTGATAAAACTGTTTACCGGTAGTGAAGTACATCTCTCGCGATATGTCTACCTCGATAAAGGACTTCTTCTGAGTCACCACCCACCCCGTGCCGGTTCCTTCCAGAGGCACTCTGTCGCCTACCTGATAGGCGGAGCCTTCCTTGGTGGATAGGGCCACGCAGCGGGGGTTATTTTCCTCGGTGAGAACAATCGACGCCCAGGCGACGTCGACCACTTTCTTGAGCTCTTCGATGAAGCTGCCGAATATTTCCTGGATGTCCATGCTCGAGGAAAGTATCACCGTGGATCTATTGATGACGGACAGCTCTTCTTCGCGCTCTTTAAGCTGCTCGCTGAGATATTCCTTCTCGAGGCTCACCGCGACGCGATTGGTAACATCCTCGATGATGGAAAAGTCCTCAAGCGAATACCTGCCCGACTGCTTCTTACCCAGCACCAGTATTGATATCAAACGGTCGCGACTGATGAGAGGTACGAACAAGGCTATTTCCTTGGCATCTATCTCTTCTCTTTCCTGCGGCCAGAGACCCAGAAAGGCGGGAAGGATGTTCAGGTTCTCCCTGGAGAGGGGTTTCTGTTCCTTTTCCAGGTACTTAATAACAGGGCTATCGGCCCTTAGCTTGAAATTGGTTAAACGGTTTTCCTTATCGATAGATTCGACAAACTGGGCTTTAAAGTCCTCGCCGCCGATTTCGGGGAAAAGCAGACAGGCCCGTTTGATATTGACCGCCTTGATAATTAATGTCAGCAGCTCACCGCCCTGCTCTTTAAGACTGAACACATTGTGTATCTTGCTGGTAAAATCGGTGAGGCTCCGGCGATAATTATAGATTGAACCCTGAAATGCCCGGCTCATGACTTCGAACAAATAGCCGCGTATTTTGTATACGAAGACGGCGACGAGGAGGGCTATTAAAGTAGTTGCCGCCGAGGCTATGAGGTCCAGTTCAAAATTAAAAATGCGATAGGTAATAACTAGTAAAAACCAGAAAGTGAGAGCCCCGATAAGCATCAGGCTTATCCAGGCGGTGCTCTTCCGTAAAACCAGCTTGATGTCAACCAGTTGATGGCTGATGACGGCATAACTGAGGATAACAGCATTAAAGAGGTTACCAAAATGACCTACAGCGTACTCAGTTCCTCGGGGAAGGATAGAAATAATCATAGATACAGTCATAATTATGATGCAGAGCATTAAAGTAATAGTCTGATTATATATGATAGGATTGTTGGTAGTCTTCAGTATTTTCCAAAAAACATAAATATTCCTGATGGCAATTGTTAACAATGGAATAGCTACGAGTACAATCCATACACCATATACAGGATGAAGTCTGTCGCCAATTGGAATAATATCCCGGGGTATAATGCCCACCGCTACCAGGGTAATAATCATCGCCAGTGAACCATAGGCAAAGGGTAGCCAACGCCCATATCCAGGTGTAAAGAAATAAGAGGTAAAAAGATGAAATTGGACCGCCATAACGGGAAATGCGATGATAACAGCTTTAACAAAATATGTTTCAATATTTGGGAAGAGTCCGCTACGCGCAAAATAGTCAATAAGACTCCATATCATAGCGGAGGCTAAAAACAAAAAGAACAGACCATGTCTTTTCTGCCAGGGACGACTACTGGCCGTGATGATCAATAGAGGTGCATATGCGATAGTGGCCATCAAGGGGGCTATGGCATATATATTCATATACGGCAATTATCAAGCCAAATATGGCCACTGTCAAGAGGTAACTTAAGTAGGCAAACCAAGGTACGAATACTAAAGTACTAAGATACCGTTACACTATGATTTTATCATTTATGTCTTTATCTTGAGTTTTAACTCCGGTCTTGGTCTTGGTAACCACAACGATTTCTTCTGTTTCAGTCAATAATTGAGAAATAACCCCATCCGGCGGGTTAATATGAGGTGGTTTTAAATGCGCCAGGTCGGCTCCTTCTGCCTGTTTTTGAGAGGTATAACTGGCAAAAGTACCTCGGGGCAGCAAACTGACTTCGACTTTGAAATTAACGAAGTTGGCGAACTCATCACGAAGCGGAGAATCAGCATGGATTTCATCACTTTCTGATTTCATAATCTGTTCATGGATTGCCGAGGCTATCTCCACTTCGTTAAACTTATAACCATCCTTGGTTTCAACAAAAATTTTAAGGACCGACTTCCCGGGTTCCTTGTAGGCCACCCAGTCTTCATAAGCAATGCCAGTGCTTTCAATAGCTTGCCAGATAGTTTTTTCTGTTAATCTTACGACGACGAAATCTAGCAGGCCATCAACCCTGCTCTCAAAGGCCATCTGAGGGAGGTTAATTCCTAATTTATCATTGCGGAGAGAAGTTATCCTGACCATGTCACCCAGTCTATATCTTGTCAGAGCACCACCGTGAAAATTGGTGATTATCAACTCGTAGTTTTCACCGGCTTTAACTTCATCGAGTAATAAAACCTCAGGCTGATAACTCCGGTCCATCTGCAATTTATAATATTCATCTTCCGGAATAAACTCCAGGAAATTAAGGTTGGGGACGAAAGTCATATCTTTATAGTCCCAGGTCTGGGTGGCGATAACACCGGCTTCGGTAGAGGAGTATAAGTCTAGGGGGTTCCTTCCCCAGAGCTCTTTGATTTTGTCTTTATATACAAGGCTATCAACACCGCTGCCGATGATGCCTTTTAACGACCATATATCCTTTGGAAGCAACTGCCTGCCAGCCAGGCGACTCTTTAAGAGACCTTTACCCAGGCGATATAGCGCCCTGGGGTGCGCGATGTACGGGCGCAGGTCAATGCCCTGTGATGACTGGCGGAACTTCTCGCCAACCATTAACAGGACCAGAGAAAGCCCGAAGAAGTAATCAAGCCCTTGAGACATAGCCTGCTGGAAGCCAAGCTTGATTCTCTCTTCGAAGGTGAGGTTTTCCGCTTCGTCGAGCGGCGGCAAATATTCCAGCGGCGTCTGCATCCTTAAAACATCGGCGAACGTGCCGGATATGTACGGCCTCGGTGCCACGCAATACAGCAACTTTATTTTACGAGGAATTCGTGAGGTATCACCCCAGTCGCGGGCACAGGAAATCATACCTATCCCGTATAATACCTTGCTCAACTCCAGAGCGTAGTCGTCGGTCAGGGGTACCCATTTATAGGGATATTCTCCAGACCTGCCCGAGGTATGTGCCCATAGTGTTGGTTTGGATGGCAGCACATCTTCCCTCTTCTCAATAAGCTCCGGGCAATAGTCCTTATAGGTGGTCAGCGGCACCATTCGCCGGAACTCTTCGACAGTCTTGGGCTTGGAGCCCCGCATGATTTTCTCACCGAGCTTAGAGTTATTGAGCAGCTCCAGCTGTTCCAGCAGGAGGCGTTTCTGGATATCCATGAAATCGCTTACCGAAAGACTGAGAAAGCCGCAGCACATCTGCCACAGCTCATCATCTCTACCTTCGCGATGGAGTTCTATCGCCTTTGGCACGGACACCTCTCAAGCTTTACCATCTGGCAAACCTAGCTACAGACACAGACTATGATATATAGGGTAGCTTGGGAAGTGTTAATCTTCTAGAACTTAGTTCTATTAGATACGGGAAGGCTTCGGAATAGAGGCGGCACCTGAAGGTTTTAGGTTTAAGGAAGGGAGTTAATAAGTCTCGGTATTTTCGTCGGTGCGGTAAAATGATTCGAGCTGCTGGGTCAGGTTCTGGATATCGGCGTCCGGCTGCCCTTCGCCCATGCTCATGCTATAGCTGATAAAGAACTGGAGGAAATTGTGGAGGAGTTCCATCATCTGGCTGGTGAAATGCTGGAACTCTTCTTTGGTGATATATTCTTTCTGGCTGGAAAAATCCCGTAATTGACATTGAATGAGGTAGTTAACGAACTCGGTGCGGTTCATCTCGCCGCGGTTTTCATCGATCTGCTTGACGACGTCTTCCTTGACTACCATGATCAAATCGTCTTCGTCTAAAAGCAGTGTCCTTCTCATCGGCACTCATAACCTCGTAATTTTCTTAAAAGGCTTGCTATTTATAATTTTACTGTAAGTCTATCATCAGGGCATAAAAATACGTATAAAAGTAATAAAAGAATCATAAAGATTTGCTTAAGGTTTCATTAAGCCGGAGGAATAAAGAGGTCGGGCGGTTATAGCTGCGACGAAATAAAAAAACCTGAAGACCGCCGTCCTCAGATTATTTCCCGGAACCAGGTGTTAAACTAGGCTGGCTCGCGGCTGCCGGGTTCGAGCATATTCATAAGGGTCTCGATGGCTTTAAGTAGTTTGAAGCCGCTGTCCGTTACCCGATAGGCCACCATCGTATTATCCATGTTCACTTTATGGATAAAGCCCTGATTTACCAGATAGTTAAGATATTTTTGTATCTGATGATAACTCATATTGGCGGTATACATGATTTCCGTCTTACCGGCGCCGTTCTCACCAACCCGCAGCATATCGGCGATGATCTCGATGTTAGAACGGCGCCGCCCTACCCTCTCCGCGAAGGGCAGTGCGGCTTCTCTTCCCGCGGCGTGTTTATCGTCTAATCCAATATTCATCTAGAACTATTGTACTGGGGGATGGTAACAATGTCAACATATGTTGCGTTTGGCGGGCAGTCGAGATGGTTTGAGGAATCTATGGTTATATTATATGGAAACCGAACAAATTCTGGTACCAGCGAAAAATATCCATTCCCCAGAACAGGGTGATAATAGGCCCTATCGCCAGGAAAGACCCATAAGGAATAACGTCCTTTCGTCCCTTAAGCTTCAGCGAAAGAAGCACAATCGCCGCCAGACCGCCGATTAAAATCCCGATTAATAGCGCTACGATAACCAAAGGCCATCCGGTCACCAGGCCGATCAGCCCCGCGAGCTTTACATCGCCCAAGCCCATGCCCCTCGGGTTGATAAGAAATATCAGCAGGAAAAAGCCGAGGCCGACGGCCCCCCCGATGACCCCGCTCAGGATTCCGGGCTTGTCCAGGGGTAAAAACGAAAGGTTGCCCGGCGTCAGCGACCCCCTTGAAAGTGAATCAAACGCCAGAATGACCAGGGCTACCACGGCCATGGGATAAGTTACCTTATTCAATATCAATTTATGTTCCCAGTCGATGAAAATGATGACGAGGAAAACGCAGCACCAGAAAGCGGTAATCCCGAACTGTGCAGTCAGGCCGAAATACCAGAAAGCCAGGAAAAAGAGAGCGCCGGTGAGCAGCTCCACCAGCGGGACACGGAGGGGAATCCGGGCGCCGCAGTAGCGGCAGCGCCCGCGCAGCCACAGATAACTCAGTAGCGGGACCAGGTCTAATACCGAAAGCCGGTGCTGGCACGCATCGCAGTGAGAAGGCGGCGAAACCAGCGATTTGTGCAGCGGGAGCCGGTCGATGCAGACATTCAGGAAACTACCGATTTCAATACCGACGATAGTAAAGATGACGGTCAAAACGGTGGTCATATCGTTACATTTTGCCCTGTTTTCACGGTTGAGTCAATAGGGGGCCTTGGCATATTAAGGGTCTGCACCCATAGAAATTGGGGGTCGGTACTATCGTCAAAAATCCGGCAACCTAATAAGCTGTAAACGATGTTCGCATTTGTCCGGGGCTGGGCCCAAGTTACTAGGACTTTATTCCTATTGTTTCACGGGACTAATTTGCCATTGAACCTCGATGAGGCTGTGTTAAGCTTTAAATAAAGGAAAAGCTAATAATTTGCGAAGGAGGTACCCGAAATGAAAGGCTTTTTTAAGAAGTTCCGCTACGGAGAGAAAGGCTTCACCCTGATTGAGTTGCTGGTCGTGGTAGCGATCCTCGGCGTGCTGGCCGCGGTAGCCGTGCCCAACGTCGGCAAGTTCATTAATCAGGGCAAGACGGAATCAAAGGAGACGGAACTCCACAACGTCCAGACGGCGGTGATGGCCATGCTGGCCGACAGCATTACCGGCACCATAGTCCCGGCGACCAACGTTTCTGATATGGATTCCATCGTCACCACCGATACTGCTACCACGCCGGCACCACTGGTACTGTCAGCCTACCTGACCGGTCTTGACGCGAACGGTGTGCTGAAGTCCTACACCAAGAACAGGTGCGGTTACACCGTCTCCGCCACCGGTACGGTCACCCAGGTACAAAACTAAGACGAAACAGCTATAAAAGAAAATAGATAACAGCCTCCAGACGGAAAAGCCTATCAGCCACGGGTACTTTAATGCTGATAGGCTTTCTGTTTATATTTGGTATAATCTCACCCCCTGACCCCCTCTCAAACAGGCTCATAACCTAAACTCGATTCTTAGAATGTTTGAGAGGGGGAAAGAATCTTGAGAGGGGGCTCCGCCCCCTCTCGCTGACGCACTCCCCTTTTTAGGGGTATTTAAAAGGTGCATTCATCTCTCAAAGGGATGAGGGAATAGGGTAAAGGGATAATTAAGACAGGGAGTTATTAAGAGGGGCTATCGCCCCTCTTTTTTTCTTCCCCCTCTCCTGCGCACAGGAGAGGGGGATCAAGGGGGTGAGGTCCACCTTAAACTAAAGCTTGCCGGGCGCCGGCGGAGGGCTGCCGAAGGGGCGGACATCGATAAGCATCATCGGGCGGTCTATTTTCGTAATTACCAGAGGGTTATGGGCCAGCCCCCCCGGTATCACGACGGCGGTGGGCGCCGTAATAAGATGCCTTTCCATCTCCTTGCCTAGGCATATCTCCACCTCGGCTCCCAGCCGACCCAAATCGTCAAGGTCGGTCCCCATGAAGAAAAGAATCTCGGGTCGCGGATGGACGTGCGGCTGATCGGGCTCAGGGCCGAACCGGTAAGGCGCCCTCTTAATGCTCTCACACATGATGAGGAAATCGAACATGGATTCTCTGCCCCGGATAAACGCCAGCGACCCTCCGGAGTCGTCGCGGTTCTTCGGCCCATAGCTCCAGGCGCCTTTGCGCATAAATGATATATTGGTAATGCTGTCCCGGTACTTGGCATTGAACATCATCACCGGAGTCTTTTCAAATATCTTTTTATCGGGGCGCAGAAGCCTCTCTTTATAGTCGGGGGCGCAGGAGACGGTCATAAAAACAAACCGCTTGTCCATCCTGGTGATATTAGCCGGGAAATGAGGCATCCCCCGCGGAACCGCCGCGGACGTGGAAGTGGTAATCATGTGTTTTTCGCCCTCTTCACCCAGGCACAGCTCGACCTCCGCCCCCAGCTCTCCCATATCCGCCGGGTCGGCCCCCAGCCAGACCATCACCTGGTTAAAATCGTGCACATGGGGGCTATAAGGCGCAGCCCCCATACTGCCGGCCGCCCAGTAAGCCCCGTACTCGATATGGGCATCCAGTCCCAGCACCTCCCCGTCCAAAGTGGCCACCTGCCGGTAAAAGCCCGGCCGGTCATCCCGGAAGACCAGTTTCTTGATGTATTGCCCGTACTTTGTCCGCACCATTTCTCGTTTCCTCCGGCTCTAAGAATCGTCAGATAATATATAATCGATGGCATTAAGTTTTGTCAAAGTTTAAAGAGCCAGTTTTTCAAAATCAGCGGGGGGATTATCGTCGTTAGCAGGGCCATCAGAATCAGCCCGGCATAGGCGCTCTGACTGATAAAACCCTGGCTCAGCCCGATAAGCGCCACGATCATCGCCACCTCGCCGCGGGGCACCATTCCCACGCCAACCAACAAGGTGTTCTTGAAACCCATGCGCTGAAAATAGGCCGGCAAGCCGCACCCGATGATTTTAGTTACTATCGCCAGGGCGGTTAGGGCCAGCACGAACCACAGCAGGCTGAGACTGACTTCGCGGAGATTCATGATGACCCCCAGGGAGACAAAGAAAATAGAAGCGAAAACAACCTGTAAATGCTCCGCCCCCTCTCTAAACGCCGCCGCGCCGCGCGTCAGCTTGACTCCAGCGAACGAGGTCCCGGCCATGAACGAGCCGACGATGGCCGAGAGATTGACATACTCCGCCGCCATGGCGTAGAGAAAGGCGACCATGATGGTAAAAAGAAAGATACATTCGGGGAACCTGGAACAAATAACGGTGCAGTCCAGGCGCACCAGAAGCCGCCTGAACACCAGTCTGCCGAGGATAATCCCGATAACGATAAAGCCAACGGCCTTCGCCAGGGCAACCGAGACGGAAGCCGCCGAAAGGTCCCCCGATACCAGCCCCTCAGAAGTGGACAGCGCCAGCAGACCCAGGACGTCATCGATGACGGCGGCAGCGATAATCGCCCTGGCGGCGTCGGTCTGGAGCTTGCCCATTTCCTTGAGCACGTTGGCGGTAATGGCGATGCTCGTGGCGGTGAGGGCAGTGCCGATAAATAGAGAAGCCTTGAAATCGAAGTCGAAGAGCCTCGCCAGGAAGTAACCGCTTAACGCCGGCACAATAACACCGAACAGTGCAATGATAACGTAACGGACTTTCCAGATATCTTTAATATTGAATTCGAGGCCAACCGTAAAGAGGAGAACTATCGCGCCGAGCTGCGCCAGGTTCTTCACGAAATCCGTATAGTTGACCCAATTGAGCAGGCTCGGGCCGATAATAATGCCCATGAGGATAATGCCGACGACGATAGACTGGTTTATCCGGAAGGCAATAAAGTAGCCTGCCAGAGCCACGAACATCAGCAGGCTCATCTGAAACTCGATGCTGTTTAAAATTGAATCTCCGCCCGGCAAAGATACCCCTCCATCTTTTATTAAGACCAGTATAGCGAAAACTGGTATTAATTAACAAATAGCGAAAACCATGGCAACAAAAACCCCCTTCCCTCGGCAAGGGAAGGGGGCAAGGGGAATAGGTTCCTGAAAAACTTACGAGCGGCCGAGCTTCTGGACAATCTCACCGCGGCTATCGTAGATGACTATTTCCATAGGCATCTGGCCGGGGAGGTTATGGGTGGCGCAGGCCATGCAGGGGTCGTAGGCGCGGAAAGCCATCTCCACCATGTTGAGCAATCCCTCCGAGACCGCCTGCCCTTTCTTGATGACGCCCCTGGCGGCCTTCTTGATGGACATGTTCATGGCCGGGTAGTTGTGCGCCGTGGCGACGATGAGGTTGACCTTCTGGACGATGCCCTTGCTATCGGTTTTGTAGTGGTGGATTAGGACGCCGCGGGGGGCTTCGACGACGCCGACGCCTTCATCCGGGGTGGCGGTGGGAATTGTCCTGACGTTGGGGCTGGTAATCTCTTTATCCTGGCAGAGCTCCAGAAGGCGCTCGGCGGCGTACATGAGCTCGACGAGCCGCGCCCAGTGAAACGCCAACGTGGCATGGACCGGCTTGCCGCCGAAGGTCTTATAAAGCTTCTCGTACTCGGCCTGTGCCAGCGGCGTAGCCATGCCATCGGAGACGTTGAGGCGGGCGAGCGGGCTGACTCTATAGACGCCGCTGTCTTTGCCCTCGGTAAAGCCCTTCCAGCCGACCTTTTTCAGGAAAGGGGACTTCATATACGACCAGGGCTCGGTGTGCTCGGCGATATAGTCCAGATATTCGGCGGGCTTGAATTTGGCCACCTCTTTGCCGTCGGGGTCGACCAGGCGCAGGACGCCATCATAGAAATTCACCTTGTTATTGCTATCAACGAGACCCATATAATAGCTCTTCATGGTGTAGACATCGCCGGTAATAAGGTCCAGGTAGTCTTTATTGCTCAGGACGACGTCGTTAAAGAGCTTGAGGCTGAATTTAGCGAACTCTACCAGGGACTTAGCCTTTTCCTCGAAGTCCTTCCTTTCTTCCTCGGTGATAGCCTTGCTCATACCGCCGGGGAGGCCGCAAACGGGGTGGGTGGCTTTACCGCCGATGGCCGCCTGGATGCTCTGGGCGTAGGCGCGGTGCTTGATGACCTCCCCGCCTATCTGCAGGCCGACTTTCGCCACCACCCCCAGGATGTTGCGCTGGGCGGGGTCGCTCATCGGACCTAAAACGAAGTCCGGGGCGGCCAGGGCGTAAAAGTGGGCGATATGGGAATGGCACATATGGGCGCAATAGAACAGTTCCCGCAGCTTTTTGGCAGCGGGGGGCGGGTCAACCTTGTAGACCGCGTCGGTGGCCTTACACGAGGCCATGTGATGGGCGCCCGGTCAGACGCCGCAGATGCGCGGCACGATGCGGGGCAGCTCTTCGACGGGCCGGCCCTCGCAGAACTTCTCGAAGCCGCGCAGCTCGGGTATCTGAAGGTAAGTGTTTTCGACTTCGCCCTCGTTATTGAGGAAGATTTCTATCTTGCCGTGTCCTTCCAGCCTGGTAATAGGGTCGATACTGATCTTGGCCATTTTAACCACCCCTCTCTAACTTACTTCGCTTTAACCTGTCTTTTACCTTTTAACATAGAATCGGCCAGGCCGAACCTATAGAAAGTACCGGCGGGGTCGACCACTTCCTCAATCATTTTATTAATCGCTTCAGGGCTGTCCCCCTGGTAAATGGAGGCGATGGCGCTCAGCATCTTGGCGCCCTGGTCGGCGACGCCCGCGGGAGGCCCGAAGCAGCCGCGACAGGGCATATTGGCCTTGACACAGCGCATACCGCAGCCGCCGCGAGTGGCGGGACCGCAGCAGATGATGCCCTGCTCCAGCAAGCACTTCTTGGGGTCGGTAATGATTTCATGGGGACGGTAAAATTTAGCGACTTTCTTTTCCTCTTTAACGCGGTCGCACTCGTCGCAGCAGGTCTTGTCCGAGGCCACGATAGACCCAACCGGCGGCATCTTGCCCGTAACATAGAGGTCGACCACTTTCACGATGAGGTCAGAAGGCGGCGGGCAGCCGGGAATGAAGTATTCCACCGGGACGACCTGGGCCAGCGTCCGGACAGTCTCGAAAAGCTCGGGGAGTTCCAGCTCGCCCTCGGGCACTTTAGTCTTAAGCTGCGGGATGGTCTTGGCCTCGTTGCTGTTGGACGGGGCTTCGATATAGACACGCTGTAAAATATCAGCGCGGGTGGTAAAATTGGCCAAGGCCGGTATGCCGCCGAAACAGGCGCAGGCGCCGAACGCCACCAGCACTTTCGATTTTTTACGTAACAGTTTGGCGATTTCCTCCTGCTCGGTGCTGCGGATAGCACCATTAAAGAGGCAAAGGTCGATGCTTTTATCCTCCATAGCCCGGACGTGATGGTATTTAAAATCGACGGCGATGGGCCAGAAAACGATATCGCCGAAAGCGGCGATTTCCAAAATTTTTTCATTGGTGTCCAGCACCGCCACGTCGCAGCCGCCGCAGGCGGCCGCCCAGTATAGCGCCAGTTTCGGTTTAGCCATGCCTTTCACCTCCATTACCACTGAACGGCCCCGGCCGCCTGACCTGCTCCGTCATCTCATTGACGACGGTAGCGAAACGCTTATCTTCCGATAAAATTATATCATAGTTCCTATAAAGCGGGCGCAACCGCTAAATTACCTAAATGCAAAAAATAAGTTGCTAAGCTATACTATTTGAGACGGGACATATAGGAGAAGAACACATTGATAATAAGGAAACTCACGGTGGGGCCTTATGCCAGCAATTGCTATATCGTCGGGGAGGAAACGACGAAAGAAGGCATGGTCATCGACCCCGGCGCCGGGGCGAAAGAAATACTGAGGACCATCGAGAAGCTGGGGCTCAAGATAAAGCTCATCGTCCTGACCCACCGCCATCCCGACCACGTTGGCGCGGCGGGGCAGGTCAAGAAGGCGACGGGGGCGCCGCTGGCCGTGCACGCCGAATGCGCCCGATACTTACCACAATCGCCGAGCTACGTTTACGAGCCCCCTTTCGAAGGCGTCCCCAGGCCGGAGCGCATCCTCGAAGACGGCGACACGATAGACATCGGCGAGCTGCATTTTAAAGTCCTGCATACGCCGGGGCACACGCCCTGCGGCATCAGTATCTATGGGGAGGGGCACGTTTTTACCGGGGACACGCTCTTCAACTACGGCATCGGCCGGTACGACCTGATAGACGGCGACTACAACGCGCTGATAAAGGGCATCAAGACCAAGCTGCTCACTTTACCGCCGGAGACTATCATGCATCCCGGGCACGGGCCGGACTCGACGATAGCCACGGAAATAAGGGCAAATCCGTTCCTGCGGTAACTATAGCCGAACAACCCAACAGGATTCGTTATTCGTTTTAAAAATATTTTTCCAAAAATCCGAACGTAATCAGCTTCGGGTATTCGTTTTTCGTTATATGTCAAGTTAGCTTCAATACCGGGTATTCGTTTTTCAAGTTATGTTAAGTTGCCTTTTTCCCTCTAGCAATAATCTATTAGCCGAGGAAAGGGAAGAAAACTACTATATTTATTTACATTGTAAAGGAATATCAGGGAGAAAGAGAAGAGGATTTTGTCGCAGATGAAGGGGGCACGGCCTGAAAGGGCCGTGCCCCCTCGTATTATTACCTGTTAGCTAGCCGATAAACAGCGGGCACATCACCAGCGTGATGGTGGCCAGCAGCTTTACCAGGACGTGCAATGACGGCCCGGCGGTATCCTTGAGCGGGTCGCCGAGAGTATCGCCGACGACGGCCGCCTGGTGGGCAAAACTCTTTTTACCCAGGACGTTGCCGTTCGCGTCCTTGAGCTGGCCGTCCTCAATCATCTTTTTGGCGTTGTCCCAGGCGCCGCCGCCGTTGTTCATGAAGGACGCCATCATGATACCGCCGATGGTGCCCACCATCAGCACGGCGGCGACGACCATGGCGGCGTCAAAGTGCATCGAACTCAAGGCGGGGATTTTTCCGAGATATTTAAAACCTACGCCGATGACGATTGGCCCTAATACCGGCAGCAGTCCGGGGGCAATCATTTCGCGGAGGCCGGCGCGTGTGGTGATATCCACACACTTGGCGTAGTCCGGCTGGTGGGGATGGGCGGGGTCTTTAGGGTTCAAAATCTCGGGGTCGGCGCGGAACTGGCGGCGGACCTCCTCGATGATTTTAGAGGCGGTCTTGCCGACGGCCTTAATCGCCCAGGAGCTGAAGAGGTAGACAATCATCGCGGCGAGCAGTGCGCCCACAAAGACCTCTATCTTGGCGATATTAACCGACGCCAAGGGATTATCCGGTCGGAGGAAGTTCACACGGTCGATATACGCCTGGAAAAGCAGGAAAGCGGCCAGACCGGCGGAGACCATCGCGTAGCCCTTGGTCAGGGCTTTAGTAGTGTTGCCGACGGCGTCGAGGCGGTCGGTTATCTTACGGATTTCGGGGCCGGCGCCGGCCATCTCGTTAATGCCGTTGGCATTATCCGTAATTGGCCCGAAAGTGTCCATCGAAAGGACGTAAGGGCAGGTCATCAGCATGCCCATCGTGGCGACGGCCGTGCCGAAAGCGCCGGCGCCCATCACGCCGCTCTTATCGCCCATCCAGTAGGCAAGCAGCAGAGAAATGCCGATAATAAGGGCGGTGGCGAAAGTGGTCGAAAAACCCACCGACATGCCCATGATGATATTGGTAGCCGGGCCGGTTTTGGACGCCTCGGCGATATCACGCACCGGGCGGTAGCGCCACTCGGTATAGTACTGGGTGACAAAGACGATAACGATGCTGGCGCAAATGCCGACGAGTCCCGCGCCGAAGAGCCACCAGTTGTTCAGCATAAAATGAACGGTAATCGCCAGACCGGCTATCGCCAGGGCGATAGAGACGAAATAGCCGCGGTTAAGGGCGCTCATGGCGTTCTCGTTCTCTTTAGCCCGCACGCTGAGCAACCCTATCATGCTGGCAATCATGCCGAAACCGCGGACGCAGAGCGGGAACAGTATCCAGGCGATGTTCTTGGTAACCACATAGGCGGCGATGCCGAGTATCATGGCGCCGATGTTCTCGGCGGCGGTGGACTCAAAGAGGTCGGCGCCGCGTCCGGCGCAGTCGCCGACGTTATCGCCGACGAGGTCGGCAATGACGGCGGGATTGCGCGGGTCGTCTTCCGGGATGCCGGACTCGACCTTACCGACAAGGTCGGCGCCGACGTCCGCCGCCTTGGTATAGATACCGCCGCCTAGCTGGGCGAAGAGGGCGACGAAGCTGGCGCCGAAGCCGAAGCCGACAATCAGATGTGGGGCAATCTGAGGATTGCTATCGCCACCGTAGGCGAAGAAGATAACAGTAACGCCGATAAGGCTCAGGGCGGTGATAAGGAAGCCGGAGACGGCGCCGCCGCGCAGGGCGACATTGACGGCCTCCGTCAGGCTCTTCTGCGCGGCGGCGGCGCAGCGGACATTGGACTTAACGGCGATGTACATACCGATAAAGCCGGCCAGTCCGGAGCAGAAGGCACCGACCAGAAAAGCCAACCCGGTACGCCAGCCGATGCCAAGCTGCGTGACGTTGATGTTCGCGGCTTCTTCAGTGGTGGTCAGCGTCCCGACCAGCACGCCGATAATAATGGCGACGGCCACCGCATACATGGCGATAGTTGAGTACTGGCGCTTCAAAAAAGCCCAGGCGCCCTGAAAAATAATATCGCCGATCTCTTTCATCCGGGGGGTGCCGGTGGGGCGTCTCATCACGTTCCTGATAAGCAAAAGGGCAAAGACGATGGTAAGCACCCCGGCGGCAGGCACAATCCAGAATATTCCCGGTAACATATCTCCTCTCTTTCGCCAAGCTCGAAAGCTCGGGCCCTGCTTTTAAAATAAAAGAGCAGGGGCAAACGACTCCTGCTCTTCTAATAAACGACGCACGACCATGATTAACCAAGAATTATATACGATAACCGTCGCTTTGTCTAGTACCAAAGTTTTAAAACCCGGGTACGACTATTTAATGTTGTTTTTACCGAACTTGATACGCGGGATAGCTGCCTCTTTCATGCTATCCGTAAACGTCCAGAAATAAGCCTCGCCAGTATAAAGGTGAAAGACCTCCAACAATTTATTAATTGGCTCAGTAATGCCGAAATTTTTAACGAATGGCCGCTCTTTAATGCACCTGGCCCGCATATCCATATCGTCGTCGATGAACCTGACTTTGCTGGAGACACGCATCACGCCGCGAAAATCTTTGGTATTGAAATATACCTCCACCTTAGGGTTTTTTCTCATCTGATGGCACATCGCCTTGACGTTCTGGGCCTGGAAGTAAAAACCGGTCTCATCGGCGTACCACATACCGAGGCAGCGCACCCTCGGCTGGTCACCCTCGACGGTAGCCATGTAGCACGCCTTATTTTCATTGGCGAATTTGATACAGTCTTTGAAATCCATGGTGCTCATTCACTAACCCTTGGGGTTCCACCTCACTTTGGCATAACGTTCCCTCAACTTGGGTTTTTCAATCTTGCCGGTGGGGTTGCGGGGCACATCGCCGAAGAGGATGACCCGGGGCCAGGCGTACTTGGGCAGCTGCGGCTCATAGTACGCCCGCATCTCCGCCTCGGTGAGGTCGACGCCTTCCTTGGGCTGGACGACGGCGGCAACCACCTCCCCGTAGCGGTCGTCGGGGATACCGATGATAGCGACGTCCTTGACCTTGGGCTGGCCGATGAGGACCGACTCAAGGTCGACGGGGTAGATGTTCTCGCCGCCGCTGATAATCAGGTCCTTCTTGCGGTCGACATAGGAGATAAAGCCCTCCGCGTCCTGCCGGACGAGGTCGCCGGTATGCAGCCAGCCGTTCTTGAGAGTCTCGGCGGTCTTTTGCGGGTTCTTATAGTATTCCTTCATGACATTGGCGCCGCGGATAATCATCTCGCCGACGGTGCCGATGGGCACATCCTTATCGTTTTCGTCGACGACACGGGCGTCGAGGTTGATTCTCGGATAGCCGAAAGAGCCGAGCTTATGGATATTTTCCAGTCCCAGATGCATGCAGGGCCCGGCCGACTCCGTGAGGCCATAGTTCTCTTCGTACTGAATGTTCGGGAAATATTTCAGGAAGCGGCGGACGAGCACCGGCGGGATGGGCTGGGCGCCGGAATGGACCAACCGCAGCGAGCTTAAATCGTAGTCCGAGAGCTTCAGCTCGCCCTTCTCCAAAGCGGTAACGATGTCCTGGAGCCAGGGCACCAGCAGCATGGATATCGTCACTTTTTCCTTATCGATGGTCTCCAGGATGAGCTTGGCGGTAACCCTTTCGCCGCCGGTAGTCATCACCGCCCGGGCGCCGGCGATAAAGCTGCCGAACCAGTGCATCTTGCCGCCGGTATGGTAGAGTGGCTGGATAAGCAGGAAGCAGTCCTGGCGGTTCTCGCGGTGGGAAAAATTTTCGTTCACGGCGACGTGCTCCAGAGAGCGGTGGCAGAGGAGAGTAGCCTTGGGGTCGCCGGTGGTGCCGGAAGTAAAGTATAAACCGGCCTCGTCTTCGCCGGTCAACTCAACCTTCGGCGGCAGGGGCGACGACTTTGCCATGACGGCCTCGTAGGCTTCCATGTTCTGGGGCAGTTTCTCACCCAGGAAGATATATTTCTTGACCGTGGGCAGCTGGGAGCGGATTTCGGCGACGCGCTCGGCGAAGTCCTGGTCCATGACGATAATTTTCGGCTCGGCGATATCCGCGCAGTACTTAATCTGGCGGGCGATGAATCTGAAGTTGAGCGGGGCCGCCATGGCGCCGGTCTTCAGTATGCCGAAATACGCCTCGAGCCACTGGGCGGAGTTCATCATGAGGTGCATGACGACGTCGCCCTTTTTAATGCCGCGGGCCATCAGGACATTGGCGAAGCGATTAGCCCGGTCGTCGAACTCTTTCCAGGTAATCACCCTCCGGTGGTTTTTACTCGGCGTAATCTCTACCAGCGCGATAGCATCCGGGGTTAACCTGGCGTTCCTGGCAAGCATCTCGGTAATCGTCATCTTCCTGACTCCTTTAGCCTTTTATCGGCGTGTTGATACGCGGGGAAATTATCATTGAACAGAAGAAAAACAACGCTTTATTTTAATGTGAAACGGCGCGCATTGTCAATTCGGTCAGCTTGGAGCGCTATCTGGCGCTGTGCTATAATTCTGGTAAGGGAAACACCGAAATGATGACGCAACTGGGAAAAATCGAGAAACGCTATGCCGAGCTGGAAGAAAAAATGGCGCAGCCGGAAGTAGCGACCAATCTCAGCGAGCTGCAGGCGCTGGCGCAGGAAAGGGCGTCCATCGAGACGGTGGTAAAGCTCTACCGCAGGTATAAAAAGGCGGCGAAAGAACTCGAAGACGTCAGGTCCATGCACGTCACCGGCACCGACGATGAAATGACGGCCCTGGTCAAGCAGGAAGCGGAGTCGCTGGAGGCGAAGCTCGGCGGGCTGACCGAGGAGCTCAAGAAAGCCCTGCTGCCCAAAGACCCCAACGACGAAAAGGACATCATCATCGAGATACGGGCGGGGACGGGGGGCACCGAGGCCGCCCTCTTCGCCGCCGACCTCTACCGCATGTACAGTCGCTACGCCCAGGGCCAGGGCTGGAAGACGGACATCCTCAGCATGAGCGAAAGCGGCATCGGCGGTTTCAAGGAGATAATCTTCGAGGTCCGGGGCAGGGGCGCCTACAGTCGATTGAAATACGAGAGGGGCGTGCACCGGGTACAGCGCGTGCCGGTCACCGAGGCCAGCGGTCGAATCCATACCTCCACCGCCACGGTCGCCGTCCTGCCCAAAGCGGAGGAGGTGGACATCCAGATCAATCCCGAAGACCTCAGGGTGGACATTTTTCACAGCGGCGGCGCCGGCGGCCAGAACGTCAACAAAGTAGCCTCGGCCGTCCGCCTGACGCATTTGCCCACGGGCATGGTGGTCGTCTGCCAGGACGAGCGCTCGCAGCTCCAGAACAAGGTCAAGGCCCTCTCCGTCCTGCGCACCCGCCTTCTGGACATCGAACGGCATAAACAGGAAGAGCAGATAACGTCGGACAGGCGTTCTCAGGTGGGCACGGGCGAGCGCGCCGAAAAGATAAGGACCTACAACTATCCCCAGGACCGCGTCACCGACCACCGCATCAATCATCAGCCTCCATAACCTGCCCCGGTTCATGGACGGGGCGCTGGACGAAATGCTCGACGCCCTGGCGACCACCGAGCAGGCCAAACAGATCGAGGGGCAGGCGGTGTGAACCTCAAGACAAGTTCTAACGCGTGCCAGGGACGTCCTCGCCGAAAATGGTATCGAAGACGCTTCCCTGGAGGGCGAAATTCTCCTGAGGCATGTCCTGGGGATTGGCCGCGCGGAGCTGTACGCCGACCTCAATACGGATTTGAGTCCAGAGCAAGAAAAAGCGCTGGAAAAACTGCTCGAACGCCGACGGCGCGGCGAGCCTTCGGCATATATCACCGGACACCGCGAGTTCTTCGGGCATGATTTCCTCGTCAACCGCTCCGTGCTTATCCCCCGACCCGAGACCGAGCTACTCGTAGAAAAAGCCATTGAGCTAACTGAAGCTCACGGTATCAGGACAATCGCTGATATCGGGACGGGGTGCGGGGCTATCGCCATCAGCCTGGCGGCGTACCTGCCGCAAGTTATCGTACATGCCACCGATATATCCCCGGAGGCGCTGGAAGTCGCCCGCTTTAACTGCGAAAGATACAATGTGGTAGATAGAGTAGTCCTGCGGCGCGGCGACCTGCTGGAACCTCTCGATGGACCGGTAGACATGATAGTGGCAAATTTACCCTATGTAAGAGAACGCGACCTGATAAAAAACGCGTCATTGAGCTACGAGCCGACGCTGGCGCTGAACGGGGGGTCAACGGGCCTTGAGAAGATAAGAAGCCTGATTCGCCAGATGGCGAAAAAGCTGAACACGGGCGGATATTTGATACTGGAAATCGGGGAGGGACAGGCCAGGGCGGTAACGGCTATTTTACGAAAGGAATTTCCTGAAGCGGCGATGGAAGTCCATAAAGACCTGGCCGGAATAGAGCGGGCAATCAGCCTGCGTTTGACATAGCTCCAGATATGATGCTAAATTGAATTTGGATTTCCCGACGCCTGATTTCAAATAACTTCAAAGCACAAATATATATGAATATCATCGTGTGTATCAAGCAGGTCATCGACCCCGAAGCGCCGCCGAGCAGCTTTAAAATCGATGCCGCCGCCAACAAGGTCGAGATGCGCGGCGCACCGCCGGTCATCGACCCCTACGGCGAGTACGCGGTGGAGGCGGCGCTGAAAATCAAAGAAGCCAAAGGCGGAAAAATCACGGTGATGAGCCTGGGAGCGAACCTGCTGCGCGAGGTGGTTAAGAAGCCGCTGGCGATGGGCGCCGACGAGCTGATATTGCTCGAGGACGCGTCCTTCGCCGAACCGGATAGCCAGGCGACGGCAATAGCCCTGGCGGCGGCCATAAAAAAAGTTAGAGAATTCGACCTTATCCTGTGCGGCCGCGAGGCCTCCGACACCAATGCCGGCCAGACCGGGGCGGGCATCGCGGAAATGCTGGGCATACCTGCCGTCACGCTAGCGCGCAAGATAGATGCCGTCGATGGCAAGCTCAGGGTAGAGAGAGTGACCTCGACAGGCTACGAAGTCGTCGAAGCGCCGCTGCCGGCGGTGGTGACCGTGAGCAACGAAATCGGGGAGCCGCGCTACCCCACGATTAAGGGCATCATGACCGCCAAAAAGAAAGAGCCGGTGGTCTGGAAGCCGGCGGATATCGGTATACAGGTCGGCGGGCGGCGCGCCAGACTGGTCCGTTTATACCAGCCGGTCCACGAAGGCAAGTGCGAGCTGGTCGAGGGGGAGAACCCGGAAGAGATGGGCATGAACCTGGCACTGAAGCTGAGGTCGGCTAAAATACTTTAAAACAAAATTAACATATTTTTAACAATTTTGACATACGATAGGTAGGACCGACATGACCGTAGCTGTTTTTGTTGAGCAACGGGGCGATAAGCTCCTGCCGATTGCCCTGGAAGGGCTGGGGGCCGGCCGTAAGCTGGCGGAAGCCCTTAATGAGCCGCTATCGGCGGTGCTGGTCGGCAGCAACGTCGGCGGGCTGGCGCAGGCGGCGATAGCCTCCGGCGCCGACCGCGTCTACGTGGTTGACGACCCGCGATTAAAAGACTACCAGGCGGACGCGTATGTAAGCGCGATAGAAAAAGTCGTCCGGCAGATAAAGCCCCTGGTGCTTATCCTGGGGCAGACCGATGCCGGGCGCGACCTGGCGCCGAGGCTGGCATTCCGGCTCGGCACCGCGGCGACGACGGACTGCGTCGAGCTGGCCATCGACCCTGTCTCGAAACGTCTGCTGGCGACCAAGCCTGTGTACGGCGGTAACGCCCTGGCCGTCTTCAGCAGCGAGACCGACCCTCAGATAGTTAGCATACGCACCAAGGCCATGACCGCCATGGCACCGGACGCTTCGAGAAAAGGGGAAATCATCAATATCGCCGCGGGACCGGACGCTGCCGCTATCAGGGCGCGAGTCCTCAACAGGGTCGTGGAAGAGGTGGCGGGCATAAAAATCGAGGACGCCGAAAGGGTCGTCGCCGGGGGGAGGGGCATCGGCAGCGCCGAGGGTTTCCAACAGCTCGAAGAACTGGCGAAAATACTCAAAGGGGCCGTCGGCGCCAGCCGGCCGCCCTGCGACAGCGGCTGGGTGCCGGATACCGTGCAGGTTGGCCTGACCGGCAAGATAATCGCCCCGGAACTCTATATCGCCGTGGCGATATCCGGCTCGAGCCAGCATATGAGCGGCTGTTCCGGCGCCAAGACGATTATCGCCATTAATAAAGATAAGGAAGCGAATATCTTCCGCCACGCCCGGTTCGGGGCGGTGGGCGATTGGAAGAAGGTGCTGCCGGCTTTTACGGCTAAAGTCAGGGAGCTTTTAGCTTCCTGAGGCCGGCGGGACGGCCGGTGGTAATCCAGGTTTGTTGAATATAATAACCGGTATTTGCTATAATACGGCATTGTAAAAAAGATGCGAATAATCGGCACGACGAGGTGGTAAAGCGATGAAAATACTCAGGTTAATCTTCCTTTTGTCTCTCCTGGCATTGATACTGACGGTCTTCTTGCCCGGGGCAGCCCTGGCCCAGGATGAAACGGGCGCAGAGAGCATTACCCTGACCACGGAATACCCCAAGCTGGACGCTATCGCCACCGGTAGCTTTAATTTCACGGTGGAGCTCAACTACACGGGGCAAACGGACCGTGTCTTCGACCTCAATGTTACGGTACCTACCGGCTGGGACGCCACCATCACCCCGCAGTATGACACCAAGCTGATATCATCCGTCACCATGGGAAAATCTACGGTAACTCCTACCACGAAAGGCATCGAGATAAACGCCACCCTACCCTCCTGGCCACTGGCCGACCCCGGCGAATATGCCATCACGCTCAAGGCGTCTTCCGGCAACATCTCGGGACAAATACAGCTTATCGCCAGAATAACGGCCAAATACTCGCTGGATGCCACCCCCTCCAACCAGACCTATAACACCGACGCCAAGGCCGGCAAGGATAACACCTTTTCGGTGACCGTCACGAACATCGGCACGGCCCCCATCGACAACATCGCTTTTTCTTCGGATAAGCCTTCCGGCTGGGAAATCACCTTTACCCCGGAGAAGATAGTACTGCTGGAGATTTACGACCCCAAGACAATCGATATCAATATCAAACCGCCGTCCAACACGGTAGCCGGCGACTACGTGATTACCCTGCAGATATCCGGCAAACAGGCCTACGCTACCGCCATGGATATACGCGTGACCGTAAAAACGCCGACCGTCTGGGGGTGGGTCGGCCTGGGAATAATCGCCATCGTGGTGATGGGCCTGATTCTCATTTTCATGCGGTTCGGTCGGCGATAGCGACGATGGATAATCTAGCGATAGAGACCAGGGACCTGACCAAGCGGTACGGCGACGTCACCGTGGTCGACCGCCTCAACCTGCACGTCAAAGAGCAAGAGGTGTTCGGCCTGCTGGGCCCCAACGGCGCCGGCAAGACTACCACGATACTGATGCTGCTGGGACTGACGGAGCCGGCCGCGGGAACGGTCCGCGTCTTCGACTATAATCCCATCAGAGAGCCCATCAAGGTCAAGCGCGTGGTCGGGTACTTGCCGGAAGTGGTCGGCTTCTACGATAGCCTCACCGCCAGGGAAAACTTGAGGTTTATCGCCGATCTGAATAACCTCAGCCCGGCAGAGACGGAAAAGCGCATCGACGAAACGCTGCAACTGGTGGGCTTGACCGAGGAAAGGGACATGGTCATCAGCAAGTTTTCCCGCGGCATGAGACAGCGCCTGGGCATCGCCGACGTGCTCATCAAACAGCCGAAGCTGGTCATCCTCGACGAACCTACCTCCGGCCTCGACCCACAGGGCATCAACCAGCTCCTCGACCTTATCGCCGGCCTGCCCGGGAAAGGCACGAGCGTTTTACTATCTTCCCACCAGCTGCATCAGGTGCAGAGGGTGTGCCACCGCGTTGGCATCCTATCAAAGGGCAAGATGGTCGTCGAGGGGGCCATCGAACAGCTGGGCCGGGAAGCCCTGGCGGGCGGCCGCTATCTGATAGAGGTCGAGACCGCCGAACCCAAAGCAGGACTGGCCGAAATTATTAAAAAGATTCAAGGCGTGGAAAAGGTCGAGGTTGACGGCGTCGTGCTGAAAATCAGCACCGGCTCCGATTTGCGGTCGCAAATTTCACGGGCGATTCTCGAAACCGGGGCGCTGCTGGTGCAGATGAAGGTACATGAGTTCTCGCTCGACGATATTTACATGAAGTATTTCCAGGAAAGCTAGAGAGACAATGTTAGCGATAATACGAAAGGAACTGGCCGACTCGTTAAACAGCGTCAGGTTTATGATTCTTTTCCTCCTGGTGCTGGCACTCAGTGCGGTGGCGCTGTACTCCGCCTACCAGGGAATCCGCGGCTCCGGCACCACAGGCTTTCTCTTCCTGAGGCTGTATACCACCCAGGCGACGGGTGTGGAAAGCGAGTTCGCATTTTTCTTTAATTATGTCAACTTTATCCCGTTGATTTTCGTACCGCTGGTGGGAATACTCCTCGGGTTCGACGCTATTAATAAGGAACGCACCAGCGGCACGCTGAGCCGGATAATATCGCAACCGGTCTACCGGGACAGCGTCATCAACGGGAAATTCCTGGCCGGCATGTTCATACTGGCGGTAATGATGACCACGAGCATTTTGCTCATCGGCGGGTACGGGCTCAGGATGATAGGCATACCGCCTTCGGGTGAAGAAATCATGAGGCTATTTATCTACCTGATAGATATCCTGATTTTCGGGGCTTTCTGGATAGCCCTAGCCATGCTGTTCTCGGTAGTCTTCCGCAACATGGCAACCTCGATAATAGTCTCGCTGGCGCTGTGGCTGTTTTTGAGTTTCGGCATATATTTCATCGCCAGGTCAATGAACGACGCCAACGTGCTCAACTATTCTCCCAACTGGATACTCGGGCACGCGACCTCGATGGTGCTATATCCGACCGTGAGGACGCTGGGGACAATAACCACGGACCAGGCGGCCTACATGCTGCCCAATCCGTTGAGCCTCGGGCAGAGCCTCACACTGCTCTGGCCTTACATGGTGGGGCTGATAAGCCTGAGCGCCATCTGCTTCGCGATAAGCTATATCGTCTTCATGAAGCAGGAAGTCAGGGCGAGTTAGCCAAAAGCTAACCGCTACTTTTCCTTCGCGGCTTTTTCCGCCTGTCTCTGGGCGATTATTTTCTGCGTTATCTGCGCCGGCACTTCTTCGTTGTGGTCGAACGCCATGGCATAGGTCGCCCGTCCCTGAGTCATCGACTTCAGGTCGATGGAATAGCGTTGGATTTCGGACAGGGGCACCTGCGCTTCGATAACGTTCATATCGCCCTCGGGGTTCATGCCCATGACGCGGGCCCGCTTGGTATTGAGGTCGCCGATTATTTCGCCGGTGAGGTCGCTGGGGACGGTCACCTTGAGGTTCATTATCGGCTCCAGGAGAATAGGACGCCCCTCGGCCATTCCTTTTTTAAATGCCTGAGCGCCGGCAATTTTAAAGCATATTTCCGAGGAATCAACGGGATGGAAACTCCCGTCATAGAGAGTCGTTTTAACGCCGACGACCGGATAGCCGGCCAGTACACCTTCCTGGTACGCCTCAACGACACCTTTTTCGACGGCCGGGATGTAGTTCCTTGGCACGGACCCGCCGACTACCTTATCGGCGAACTCATTATCACCGCGGCCCGGCAAAGGCTCGAATGCCAGCAGGACGTGACCATACTGGCCGTGACCACCGGACTGTTTTTTATGCTTGTATTCGGCATCACAGGTAACGGTAATGGTCTCACGGTAAGGCACCTTGGGGATGGACAGCTCCACGTTGACGCCGAACTTGCGCTAGCATCTTATCGGCGGCGACCGCCAGGTGGGTATCGCCCATGCCGGACATGATCGTCTCGCCGGTGCCCAGCTCGCGGTGGACTTTCAGGGTGGGGTCTTCCTCGACCAGCCGGGATAAAGCCGCGCCCATCTTATCGATATCGGTCTTGGTTTTGGGATTCACGGCCTCACGGAAAATGGGCACCGGGAAGGTGATGGACTCCAGCTTGACCGGCTTGTCCGCGGCGCAGAGCGTGTCCCCGGTGGCGGTGACGTTCAGCTTAGCCACGGCGCCGATATCACCGGCCCGGACCTGCGGCACCGGCTCCTGCGTCTTGCCGCGCATCATGAAGAGCTGGCCGATGCGCTCCGAAGTGTTCTGGATAGAGTTGAAGACCTGGGAGTTGCTGTTTATCACACCGTTATAAACGCGGAAATAGGTCAGCTTTCCGACATACGGGTCGGCGGTGGTCTTAAAGACCAGGGCTGCCAGCGGCAGCTCCTCCCTGGGCTCGATGGCGGCGCCGCCGCTGATAGTGACCTTGCGCTCTTTCGGCAGCGGCAGGTAGTCGCAGACGGCGTCCATGAAACGTCCAATGCCCACGTTCTGCAGTGCTGAGCCGGCCAGCACCGGCACGATGCGGCCATCGAGCACGGCCTGCCGCAACGTTTTGGTCAGCTCCTCCGTGGCGATGGTCTCCCCCCCCAGATATTTCTCGATGAGGGCATCATCGACCTCGGCGATGGCCTCCACCAGCTTCTCGCGGTAAGACTCTGCCTGGGCTTTCACCGCCGCGGGCACCTCTCCCTCTTTAGCCTGTGAGCCGGAGCCGGTATAAGCCTTCATCGAAAGCAGGTCGACGACCCCCTGGAAGCTGGTATGGGCGCCGATGGTCAGCTGGAGCGGGACGCACCTGGCGCCGAGCTTCGCCTTTATCTCCCCGACTACCTTAGCGAAGTCGGCGTTCTCACGGTCCATCTTATTAACAAAGATAAGGCGGGGCAGCTTGATTTCCTCACAATAGCCCCAGACCATCTCCGTGCCGACCTCCACGCCGGAGGTCGAGCCAACCACGATAACAGCGCCCTCGCTAACGCGTATCCCGGCCCTGATATCGCCGACAAAGTCCATGTATCCCGGGGCATCGATAACGTTTATCTTGTTGTCCCGCCACTCGCAGGGGAGCAGCGACAGGTTGATGCTGATTTTACGCTTTATTTCATCGGGGTCGTAGTCCGAGGTGGTCGAGCCGTCGTCGACCCTACCCAGCCGGTTAATCGCCCCGGCGTTGAAAAGCATGGCTTCCGATATCGAAGTCTTACCGGCACCCCCGTGTGAAAGTAAGACGATATTGCGAATATTATCCAGTCCGTACTTAGGCATGAAATCACCTGCTCTCTATATTCTTCGGATAATATTATACCCGCCGAAGACCGAATACGGCAAGCGCTAACATTCAGTTATATCATGAAGTGTAGCTATTTACCCCATTTGTCCCTAATGACAAGCTCGGAGAGCTCTTTACGCGGGGGAGCTTTGCCCGGCTGGGCGGGAACACCGACGGGGAACATGGTGACCGCCCGGTAGCCCTGAGGCACGTTCAATGCCCGCTCCGCCTCAGGCGCTTTAAACGCGCCGATAATCACCGTGCCCAGTCCCAGGGCATGGGCCGCCAGCACCATGTTCTGCACCGCCAGGGCGGCATCGAACATGAACCAGTCGCCTTTGTCGGTGACATACTCGCCGGCGGCACCGTGCTTGCCGCCGGACTTCCCAGTTTCAGCACAGACAACGATTATCACCGGGGCTATATTGAAAACGATGGTGGCAGGATTCGGTATTTCTCTATCGGGCAGCTTAATCGGCAGCAGTGTTTCGGTCAGTTTTTTCTTAATTTCACTATCGCGCACCACCACGAACCGCCAGCACTGGCTGTTCGCCCACGACGGCGCCCAGCGTCCGGCTTCCAGGATGGCCTCGATTTTCTCATCGCCGACGGGTTCGGAAGTAAACCTTCGCACGCTCCGCCTGTTTTTGATAGCTTCAAATAGTTCCATTATGTTTCCTTATTTCTTGACGAACCTTTCTTTATAAAGTACCTCGGACAGCTTTTTCCGCGGGGAGACCTGGCCTTTATGGTCGGGGACGCCCAGCGGGGTCATGGTCACCACGCAGAAGCCGGGCGGGACGCCCAGTATTTTAGCCACCCTGGGGGCATCGAAACCGCCGACGATGACCGTACCCAGTCCCAGGGCGTGGGCGGCCAGGGTAAGGTTTTCCACCGCCAGGGCGATATCGAACATATACCAGCAATCGCCCTTGTCCGTGAGCGGCGTGCCGTCATGGCGGCAGCCCGCCCGGCCCGTTTCCGCTCCAATGACAATTAAGACCGGCGCCTGTTTTATAGCCATGGTGGCGGCATTTTCCACCAGCTCGTTATCGATAATCTCCTTCGTCAGCGTGTCGGCTACGCGGGACTTGACTTCGGGGTCGCGCACCTCGATAAAACGCCAGCACTGCATATTGCCCCATGACGGCGCCCAGTGGGCGGCTTCCAGGACGGCCTCCACGGTCTTCTCGTCCACCGGGTCGGTCTTATAGCGCCGAATGCTCCTCCGGTTCCTGATCGCCTCAAAGACATCCATGGTTCATCCTCCCGAACACGTATTTTTACTCTTTCTGCCAGGCGTTTTTGCCTATCAGGGAGACGAAGCGGCAGCCGCCCAGATTTTCGACGCGCACCCCGTCCCGGCGCCTGGTCACCTTGCACAGCTCCTGCATGTAACGCGAGCCGGTGGGAATTATCATGCGCCCGCCGACCGCCAGTTGTTTAAGGAGGTCGTCCGGGATATCGGGGGCGCCGGCGGTGACCATAATCGCATCGTACGGGGCGCCCTGCTGCCAGCCCAGGGTCTCCTCGGCGAGATGTATCTCGATATTGGTATAACCCAGCTCTTTTAACAGCTTTTCGGCGGACTCCGCCAGCGCCGGCACACGCTCCACGGAAATAATCTTCTTAGCAAGCTCCGAGAGGATGGCCGTCTGATAGCCGCTGCCGGTGCCCACCTCCAGCACTTTTTCGCGGCCGGCAAGCTCCAGCGCCTCCGTCATCAGGGCGATGATGTAAGGCTGGGAGATGGTCTGGCCGGCGCCGATGGGCAAAGGCTTGTCTTCGTAAGCCTGGCGGCGGACCTCCGGCGGGACGAAATTCTCCCGCGGCAGGCGGCCCATCACTTCCAGTACCCGCCGGTCTTTAATCTCGGGGCTGAGATGTTCGATTAGTTTGGCTCTCGCCGCTGAATAGTCAATCATGGCCGCCAGCCGGAGACTACTTTAAAACAAGAGACAACACAACGAGGATGACGATGATTATCCCCCCGAGGAGAGCGATCCGGCGCAGCTCGCTGGTGATAAAAGGGTACGGGTTTGCCAGAGCTTTAGCCGCCGTCCCGGCAGCCTTTGGCGCCGGCACGGCCGCCGCGGGGGCTGCCTGTCCGGTGATTCCCGGCAGGCCGGCGGCCGCCTGCGATACCGTCGGCGCCGTACCCGGCATCCCCTGCCGGCGCAGGGCTTTGCTCTTTTTACTATAATGAGGGTGTTTACCTTTGCCGTGTCGAGATTTGCCTGGCATCCGTGTCCTCCTCGTTGTATCTAGTTTTTCGCTCTGGGATGTGATTTATCGTAAGTCCGGCGGACATGCTCGGTGGTCAGGTGGGTATAGACCTGGGTGGTGGATATATTAGCATGCCCCAGCAGCTCCTGCACGGACCTCAGGTCGGCGCCGCCGCTCAACATATGGGTAGCGAAGCTGTGCCTCAGCGTGTGGGGGCTGATATGCGAGTTCAGGCCGGCGGATTTCACGTACTCCTTCAGCTTCTGCCAGAAGCCCTGCCGTGTGAGCCTCTCCCCGCGGGCGTTAAGGAATAAAGCGGTCTCGCTTTTGCCATGGGCCAGCTTGGGGCGGTCTTCGTCGACATACTTTTTCACCGCCAGGGCGATCTGCTGGTAGAGAGGGATAATGCGTTCCTTGCGTCCCTTGCCAAAACACCGCACGAAGTAATCGCCCTCGGTATTCACATCGCCCAGGTTTAAAGCCACGAGCTCGCTTATCCGCATGCCGCTGGCGTACAAAAGCTCCAGCATCACCTTGTCGCGCCTGGCTTCGGCCGTGGAGAGCTTGGCCGGCTGCTCCAGCAGCAGGCGGACCTGGCTAATCGGTATCGGCTTGGGCAACGCCTTCCCCACGCTGGGCGAGCTCATGTTCTCGGTGGGGTCGGTCTTGATGATGCCCTCGGCCACCAGGAAATTAAAGAAAGAGCGCCCGGCCGCCACTTTGCGGGCCACCGTCGTGGCGACATAGCCCCTCTCTTTAAGGTCAAGCAGATAGCCCAGCATATTCTGCCGGGTAAAACCTGCCCATGAGGACAAGCCCTGTTTTTTCGCGAAGTCCGCCAGTCCGGTGAGGTCGTTCCGGTAGGCGGCGATCGTATTCTCGGAATAACCTTTCTCCACGGATAGATAGTTTAAGAAATTCACAATCGGTTCTTTCATTCTGTCTCCTCGCGGGTGGATATCCATTTCCTATTGTAAGTCTATCATAGATATTTTAACATAATATTTTCATAGAAAAAAGTACTAGTTATTTCTACAAGTTTTTACTAATAGTATCCTGAATAGCCTCATGCCCCCCAAATTAACTATGACGAAAGGGCTATTGTAACTGGGACGAAAGACAGATAAGATGAATTTTGCAAGGCGGAAAATCTTAGCTAGACAGGAGTAATTCAGATATGCCGGATACTACCAAAGAACCCAAGATTAGTCTGCGTAAAAAATCGGCCGACCAGGACGTTCTGCGTCTCGTCCCCGAGTCCGTGGCGCGCAAGTACAACGCCTTTCCGCTTTCCACCGACGGGAAGGTCCTGCGGGTGGCCATGTCCAACCCGTCCGATATCATCGCCATGGAGGCTTTGGCCAGTCGGAGCCAGATGCGCATCGAGCCCGAGCTGGCCACCGCCGAGGAAGTTAGCGAGGCCATCGATTTCAACTATAAAGCCTTCGACGAGATAGAAAAACAGATTTCCAACATCGAAGTAGCCGATGAGACCGAGGCCAAGCTGGCCAAACAGCTCGCCTTCGATACGGCCACCGAAGCGCCGGTAGCCCAGGCGCTGACCCTGATTATCGATGAAGCCGTTAAAGCCCGGGCTTCCGATATCCACCTCGAGCCGGGCGAGGACAAAATGCGGGTGCGCTTCCGCATCGACGGCGCGCTCCATGAGATGTTCACGCTGCCCCTGGCCACCATGGGCTCTCTCGTCTCCAGGATTAAAATCATGGCCAGCATGAATATCGCCGACCACCATCGCCCGCAGGACGGCCAGTTTTCCGTCAAGACCAAGGGACGTTTTATCGATATCCGCGTCGGCATTATCGGTACGGTGTACGGCGAAATGGCCGTGCTGCGGCTCCTCGATAAGACCCGCGCCACGCTGGCGCTCTCCGACCTCGGTTTTCTCCCCCAGAGCCTGGTGCTGTATGAAAAAATGCTTAAAGTGCCTTACGGCGTCATACTGGTGAGCGGGCCGACCGGGGCCGGCAAGACCACCACCCTTTACGCCTCGCTCAACTCCCTCGACCAGACCGAGCGTAATATCATTACCGTCGAAGACCCGGTGGAGTACCGTTTCTCGAACATCAATCAAATCCAGGTCAATCCCCGCGCCGGCTTAACTTTCGCCAGCGGCCTCCGGTCGATACTTAGGCTTGACCCGGACGTCATACTGATCGGAGAGATCCGCGACGCCGAGACGGCCAACATCGCGATACAATCGGCCCTCACCGGGCACCTGGTGCTGTCTTCTATTCACGCTAACGACGCCGTCGGCGTGGTGCTGCGCCTTATCGACCTCGGCGTGGAGCCTTTCCTCGTGTCCTCAGCCCTCATCGGGGTAATCGCCCAGCGAATGGTGCGCCGCCTGTGCTCTCACTGCGCCCGGCCAACGGAAGCCAGTGCCGAAGAAGCCCTTATCTACGCCAAGCAGACGGGGGAGGAAAGAAAAGAGTTTCTCCACGGCGTCGGCTGCAAGGTCTGCGCCAACAGCGGCTACCGCGGCAGGACGGGCATCTTCGAGATATTCTGCACCAGCGACCAGATCAAGACATTACTGTTAAAAAACGCCGGCGCCGGCGAAATACGCCAGCAGGCGATTAAAGAAGGCATGGTTACCCTGCTGCAGGATGGCATGCTAAAAGTAAAGAAGAACATCACTACCCCAGCCGAGGTAATACGCAACGCTTATACGGTCGAGTAAGCGCGCCGACAAGGCGTTTTTAAGGCTATAGCCGATGATATTTATCGGAACGGAGACGAGATGATTTACCAATATATAGCCTGCAGTGAATCAGGCGAAATCGTCAAAGGCAGGATTTCCGCCGACGGCGAAGATGCAATTAACCAGATACTGGGCTTTGCCGGCTACCGCTTGATTAACCTCCGGCCTTATATCCCCTTCCTGAGCGCCGGAAAGCTGATGTCGCAGCTGTTCCCCATCAAGCAGACCGATATCATACTGTTCTTCCGGCAGATGGCCCTGCTGCTCGAGTCCGGTATCAGCATCGTCACCGCCCTGGAGTTACTACAGCAACAGATTACTAAAAATTCTCTGAAAAAGGTAATCGGGGAAATTATCTCCGATATCCGCGGCGGCAACCAGCTATCGGTCGCCATGAGCCGGCACCCGGAGATTTTTTCACCCATGACCTGCCGGACTCTCAGTATCGGCGAGCAGAGCGGCAGTCTGGAGACGATGCTCCGGCAGGTCTCCGATTACATGGAAAAGGAGATATCCACCCGCAAAGGCATCAAGGGCGCCCTCCTTTACCCGGCCATCGCCGGCGTGGTGGCCATCGGGGTAGTGGGTATATTGATGTTTTTCGTCCTGCCGGCTTTTGCCAACCTGTACGGGTCGCTGGGTGCCAAGCTGCCGTTTTTAACCAGAGTAATGATAGACTTTTCGAACATTCTACGTGGATATGCCCTGCATATCCTGCTGGGGATTATCATCGTCGTAGTGACATTCATCGTGTATTCCAGGACGGCGGACGGCAAATATAAATTGAATGCTCTCATGCTCAAGCTGCCGCAGGTGGGAAAAATCAATCTTTTAAACGAGCTTTCCCGCGCCTGCCGGAGCATTTCGCTGCTGTTCGCGGCCGGCCTGCCCCTGACGGACATTATGCCGCTGGTTATCCAGAGCAGCAATAACAGGGTCGTCGCGCAGGGGCTCTACGCCGTCCAGTCGGACATGCTTAAAGGCGAAGGCCTGGCCAAACCCATGTCCAAAAACCCCATATTTTTACCGATGATGGTGCAGATGGTCAAGGTCGGTGAAGAGACGGGCAGCCTGGACGCCACGCTACTCGCGGTAGCGCAGAACTTCGAGGCGGAGTCCTCGGAAAAGACCAAGACCCTGATCGGTATGATTCCCCCCGTCATGACCTTAGTTATCGCCGGCTTCGTCGGCCTGATTGCGCTATCGATGGTCTCGGCGATGTATTCAATCTACGGTCAGGCGACATTTTAATCGCTGAAAAGATAAGGGACGGTTTATATGAAGTATTTAAAATTAAGTAAAACAAGTTGGCTGATCCTGGCGGCTGGTCTCTTTATCGTGGTCATGGCCGGCCTGGGCATCACCCGTTCTCAGCAAGCCAAAGAGCAGGGCAGACTGGCCGATGAGCTGAACACTTCTCAACAGAGCCTGGCCACTTTACAGATCACCGGCCTGCAGTCCCAGCTGGACGAACTGCAGCGGACGGCGGCAGCCGAACAGCGGCAACTCGAAGCAGCCCAGCAACAGATGGACCGGACGGTAGTGAGCGTCGATGTTACCGACCAATTTTTCTCCATCGCTAATACCTGCGGCGTTCGCGTCATGAACCTGAGCACCTCACCGATTACGCCGGGCGACTACGAAGGCATCGGCCTTTCCACCGTTTCACTTAACGTCGATGTGGAAGGAGAAGTGCCCGCCCTCATCGACTTCGTGGAAACCCTGAACAACGATTTTACTACCGGCCTGATAAAATCAACGCAGATAGATATCCCGCCGTCATCCGCCAACCAGACCCCGTCGGCAAGCATTCAAATAATTATTTATTCTAATGAAGGAAACGAAAATGGCTAATAATACGACGACTCTGTATATCAGTGATACCGGGCTTCGCATGATGGTCACGCGCGGCAAGCGCATCACCAAGCTGGCGTATATGCCGCTGGAAGTGAACCTGAGCGATATCAGCAACGAAGTAAAAGAGGCCGATCTCGTCAACAAGATTAAACTCCTGTTTAAGAGCAACCGGATAACCGCTCGAAAGATTATCCTCGGCATAAGCGGCCTGCACTGCCTTACCCGGCCGGTCTCCCTGCCGGAGCTGCCTAAAGCGATGGTGGACGAGGCGATTACCAGGGAGGCCAAAAGGGTCCTGCCGGTGCCGCTGGAACAGCTTTATATATCATGGCAAATCGTCTCGACGTTCGAAGGGAAAATCCAGGTATTCGTGGTGGCGATACCCAGGTATATCGCCGATACCCTGGTGAGGATACTGAATAAGACAGGTTTCAAGCCGTACCTCATGGACATCAAACCGCTCGCCCTGGCGAGGGTCTCCCGTGAGGCTACCGCGATACTGGTTGATATCCAGCCGAAGGAATTTGATATTATCATTATGTCCAAAGGGATTCCCCAGACCATCCGGACCGTCCCCTTCCCCCAGGAATACCTGGCCCACACGGACAGGCTTTCCATCGTCAGGGACGAGTTAAAGCGGACGATCCAATTCTACAATTCAAATAATCCGGAAAGTCCCATGCAGCCGAGTAACGCTTTGCTGGTTTCCGGGGAGCTGGTGGACGAGGCGGAGACGGTAGCATTCCTGACCCAGGAGCTGGGATACAACGTAGCGCCGCTTGTTTCACCGCTGAAGTGCGCCAAACAGCTTGACCCGTCGCACCACCTGACCAATGTCGGGCTGGCCCTTAAAGAACTGCCCGGCGAAGCCGGGCCTTCTTTGCCTAATTTCAATACGCTGCCCTCGCCTTACCTGCCCAAACCGATACCGCGCGCCCGCCTGATGGCCGTGCCCGCCGCGGCGGCTGCCGTCGGCGTGGTCGTTCTGCTGGTGTTTATGATCCAGGGAGCCGCGGCCAAAATAGAAAAAGACCAGATTACGCTGGACTCGACCAAAGCAACCCTTGAACAGAAGCAGGCCCAGAAAGCAAAGCTTAAGCAGGACATTACCGCGATGCAGACACAGTTGGCCGGTATCGAAACCTCCCGCGATTCTCTTATAGCGGCGCTGGACAGCCTGAACACAAGCCAAGAACTGATGAATGGAGACCTCGACGCCACCGTAGATAATCTCGTGGCCGATCTTGAGCTATACCGCATCAACAATGAAGATGACAAGCTGCTTCTTACCGGTCAGGCATTGACCGAGGAGCAGGTCATGCAGTACGTCCGGAACCTGCAAGATACCGGCAGGTTCTCCGAAGTTACTATCTCCACCATCACCAGAAATGTCGCCACCGATAATACCACTACCGATACTATGAACTACTCCCTGGCTATTAAGCTAAAGAGAGGGTAGAAATAATGGCAGACATCATTGCATTACTAAAATTAGCTAAATCAAGAGAAGCCTCCGATTTACACCTGGTCGTTAACCGGCCGCCGCTCGTTCGCATCAACGGCAGCCTTCTACCCGTCGGCGAGCTGCCATCGCTAACGGCCGAGGACCTCGATCAGGCATTACGCCAGGTGGCGTCAGACAAGGGCATGGCTGAATTCGAACGCTGCCTGGAGCTTGACTTCGGCCGCACTGTCCCGGAGGTCGGCCGGATCCGTTTTAACGCCGCCAAGCAGCGCGGGACGGTCAGCATCGTCATGCGTCTCCTGCCGATGACTATACCCGACCCCGACTTCCTCGGCCTGCCCAAGATATGCACGGAACTCATCATGCGTCCGCGCGGACTGGTGATTATCAGCGGGCCGACCGGGAGCGGCAAATCCACCACCCTGGCTTCGATGATCGACTACCTTAACCAGGTCGAGAGCCGGCGCGTGGTGACCATCGAGGACCCCATCGAGTACACCTATGAAAACAGAAGGTGCACCATCACCCAGCGAGAAATCGGCGAGGACACCCTCTCCTTCTCCGACGCTTTGCGACACGTCCTGAGGCAAGACCCGGACGTGATTCTCGTCGGCGAGATGAGGGACCTGGAAACGGCCTCGGCGGCCCTGACAGTGGCGGAGACCGGCCACCTGGTGCTGACCACCGGCCACGCCCCCAGCGCCTACCAGGCCGTGGAAAGGGTAACCAGCCTGTTCCCGCCGCACGAGCGCTACCTTGCCCAGGCGAGGCTGGCTTCGCTGCTCCTGGGTATTCTCTGCCAGGCGCTGGTACCAAAAGCCGACGGCTCGGGCAGGGTAGCCGCCATCGAGGTCATGATGGCCAACGCGGCGGTGAGAAACCTTATCCGGGAGGGCAAGAGCTTCCAGCTGCCCAACGTCATCCGCATGAACAGCAACAACGGCATGGAGCTGCTCGACCAGGCGCTGGTCAGGCTTTACCGCGCCGAAATTATCACTAAAGATCGGGTCTTCGATTTCTGCAACGACCCCGATGAAATAGCCAAGCTTTGTGGCGAAAAGGTGCCCAAGAAGCAGGACGACATATCCATGGCCCTGAACACACAGTTCACCTAGTCCTTTCTTCAACGGAGCATTCGAGAGTCCCGATTCGTATCGGGACTCTTTTTTTATTCCGACAACTTGCACCGTGTCCGTTCGATGGGATAAACTGTCATCAGCAGACTGAACGCGGACTCGAAGACAGGGAGTCGACCTTGGCGGATATTCGCCCGTTTCACGGTGTGCGCTATAACCCCTCGCTGGTGAAAGACCTGGCGAAGGTAATCTGCCCCCCCTACGATATCATCCCCCCTCAATTGCAGCCGGAGCTCTACCAGCGCAGCGACTATAATTTCATCCGTATCGAGTTCGGCCGCGAGCTGCCCCAGGACAGCAACAACGATAGCCGTTACACGCGGGCGGCCGCCACCCTGAAGAAATGGCTCGAGCAGGGCATCCTCAAGGTAGATGATAGGCCGTCGCTGTACATCGACGACCACCACTTCACCCACCAGGGCAAGGCTTACCGCCGCCGCAGTATCAACTGCCTGGTCAAGCTGGAAGAATGGGACAAAATGATCGTCCGCCCGCACGAGGGCACGCTTGCCCGTCCGAAAAGCGACCGCCTCAACATGTTATGGGCGCTCCAGGCCAACACGAGTCCCATCATGGCCCTCTACGAAGACCGTGACGGGCGCGTGTCGTCCCTATTAGATAAATCCGCTCGCGGCCGGCCCGACCTGGACATCGAGGTCGGGGACGGGGAAAGTCACCAGCTGCGGGCGGTCACGGATACCGCCGTCAACGCCAAGATAAACGATTATCTGGCCGGACAGCCTCTTTACATCGCGGACGGCCACCATCGCTACGAAAGCGCCCTGAATTACCGGCGCGAGAGACGCTCCAGTTCTCCATCGCCGGCCGTCGAAGAGCCGTTCGATTTCGTCCTGATGTCGCTGGTGGATATCGCCGACCCCGGCCTGGTTATCCTGCCGGCGCACCGGCTGGTCCGCGGGATGCCGGCGTCGGCTATCGAAGGACTCAAGACCGGCCTGGAGTCATGCTTCGAAGTCGCCGAGGTGGCGCTTGATAAGACGGACACGCTACCACAGATAAATAAGCTGCTATCCGAGGAAAAGGATGAAGTAAAGCTGCTCCTGTACGGTCTGAAAAAAGAGGGGTTTTTACGGCTTGTGCTGCGGGATTTTGATACCGTCCGGCCGATGATGCCCTACTTTCATTCGGAGCTCTATCAAAAGCTTGACGTGAGCATCGTCGACCACGTTATTCTGGAAGAGCTTCTCGGGCTAACTCACGAGATGACGGGCGTCTTTCTCGACTATGCCAACGACGCCCTGGAAGCCATCCGGCGCGTCAGGGAGCAGGAATATCAGCTGGCTTTCATCGTGAACCCCGTCAAGCCCGGCATCATCAAGGCCATCGCCGACAGCGGCGACCGCATGCCGAGGAAATCGACGTATTTCTTCCCCAAAGTGCCGGCCGGTCTCGTCTTCTATAAGTTCGGGTAAGCCGGTCAGGCTTTGACTTTTAACTTTAAGTTTTTCACTTATCATCCTTTGACCTCTAGCTGGGTTTTTGTAGTATAATGAATTATCGATGGGGAGAAAGAGCCGTGACTGAAGAGGAAGATTTAGCCGCCTTTTCACCGGAAAAAGAGACGCTGCTGACCATCGGCGTCTTTGACGGCGTGCACCTGGGCCACCAGCGCCTGATTTCGGAGCTGCTCAAGCAGGCGACCCGGAGGCGCCTGCTGGCCGGTGTGGTCACTTTCCGCCAGCACCCGGAAGACATACTGTCGCCGGGGAAAACGCTGCCCTTCCTCACCGATATCAAGACTAGGACGCAACTGCTCCGGGAAGAGGGGGTTGATTTCATCGTACCTCTCTCATTCACATCGGCACTGGCGGGACTGGGCGCCCGCCGGTTTATCGCCCTGCTCCAGAAGCACCTTAAAATGCGTGGCCTCGTGGTTGGACCGGACTTTGCCCTGGGCAGGCAGCGCGAAGGCGATATCGAGACCCTCCGCAAGCTCGGCAAAGAAATGGGCTTCTCCCTGACCATCGTGCCGCCGCTGGAAATCAACGGCGAAATCGTCAGCAGCACCGCCATCAGGAAAGCCATAGCCGACGGCGATATGAAAAAGGTGCACGAACTGACCGGCCGTTACTTCAGCCTCTACGGCAAGGTCGTTGCCGGGGCGGGGCGGGGCGAAAGCCTGGGGTTCCCTACCGCCAACCTGGATGTAAACTCCGGGCAGGCGCTCCCTCCCGACGGCGTTTACACCGGCCTGGCCCACGTGAACGGCAAGGTTTATTTCTCGATGACCAACATCGGTAAAAATCCTACCTTCGGCAATCCCCGTCGGACGGTCGAGACGTTCCTGCTCGACTACAGCGGCGACCTCTACGGCCGCGAGCTATCGGTTGAGTTTGTTGCCAGGCTCCGCGACGAGAAAAAGTTTAAAAACGCCGACGAACTGAAGAAACAGCTTGCCGAGGACATCAAGAAAGGCAAGTCCATTCTTGAATCAATGGGTGTCAACTGACAATGAAAACATCGGGAAAAAACACTAAAGACTTTACCTACTTGCTCAACCGGGCAGTGGCGGAAATCATTGTTAAGGACGAGCTCGTGGAACTCCTCCGTTCGGGTAAAAAGCTCCGCCTCAAGTTCGGGCTCGACCCCTCCGCCCCCGATATTACCCTCGGACATACCGTGGTCTTTAGAAAATTACGCCAGTTCCAGGAGCTTGGGCACAAGGTCATCCTGATAGTGGGAGACTGGACGGCGCAAATAGGCGACCCAAGCGGCGTCTCGACGACGCGCCGGATGCTCTCGGCGGAACAGGTTAAGGCCAACGCCGAGACCTACATGCAGCAGTTCTTCATGGTCGTCGATAAAGAAAAGACGGAGATTAAATGGCAGAGCGAGTGGTTCGGCAAGTTCGACCTTGCGGACGTTGTCCGCCTGACCAGCAAATTTACCGTCGCCCAGTTCCTGGCTCGCGACGACTTTAATAAAAGGTTCAATGACGGCCGGCCTATCGCCATCACCGAGCTACTGTATCCTCTGCTCCAAGCTTACGACTCCGTGGCGATAGAGTCGGACGTTGAGTTCGGCGGTACCGACCAGAAATTTAATCTATTGGTCGGGCGTGAGCTGCAGTCGATGGTGGGACAGAAGCCGCAGCAGGTCTTCATGGTGCCGCTGCTGGTCGGCACCGACGGCGCATTAAAGATGAGCAAGAGTGTGGGCAACTACATCGGCATCGCGGAGCCGCCGGAGAATATTTACGGTAAAGTAATGTCCATTCACGACGGGCTGATCATGCAATACTTCGAGTTATTGACGGATGTCTCTGACGATGGATTGGCTATCTTAAAAAATACGCTCAAGAGTGGGACCAATCCTATGATGTTAAAAAAACAACTGGCCAGGGAGATTGTCGCTCAGTTCCACGGTGATAAGCGCGCTAAAGAAGCTCAGGAGTATTTTGAAAAAGTCAATGAAAACAAAGAATTACCAGAAAATATCAATGTTGTTATTGAAGTACCAACAGCTCATCTAAATATAAGGACTTTTGCCCCTAAAATCGTTGAAAAAGGAGGAGCAAAAAGTAATAGTGCGGTAATTCGCTTGTATAATCAAGCAGCTTTAGACATTGATGGGAAAAAAATTACTAACGAAAATTTTATTATTAAAAATGGGAGCATTTTAAAATTAGGTAAACGCTTTTTTGCTAAGATAATTATCAAAGAAACGTAAGCATTAGAGGAGAAACAGATGACACAGCTGCGCGTCCCCGGCCCCACCCCCTGCCCTCCCGAGGTCCTCAAGGCGATGGCCTGGCAGATGGTCAATCACCGCGGCCCCGAGTTCCACCAGATGATCACCGAGGTCACCGCCGACCTTAAAAAAGTCTTTCAGACCCAGTACGACCTGCTGCTGCTGACCGGCTCCGGCACGGGCGGCCTGGAGGCGGCCGTGACGAATACGTTGTCGCCGGGGGACAAGGTACTCTCGGTCAGCATGGGTGTCTTCGGCGACCGCTTTGCCAGTATCGCCAAAACGTTCGGGGCGGACGTCGTCTCGCTCAAGGTGGAGTGGGGCAAGGCCGCCGACCCCGACGCAATTAAAAAAGCCATAAAAGATAATCCTGGCGTCAAGGCCGTAATGGTGACCCATAACGAGACCTCCACCGGCGTCACCAACGACCTCCAGGCTATCAGTAAGGTCGTGAAAGACGCCGGCAAGCTCCTCATCATCGACGCCATCTCCAGCATGGGCTCGATCAACCTCCCCGTCGACGCCTGGCGCTGTGACGTCGTTATCACCGCCTCCCAGAAAGGCTGGATGGTCCCGCCCGGCATGGCCATGGTCAGCGTTAGCCCGGAGGCCTGGCAGGCACACGCCGCCGCCAAAATGCCGCACTTTTACTGGGACTTTACCCGCGCCAAGACCAATTTCGACGAGAAGAAAGAGAACCCGTGGACGCCGGCTATCTCCATCGTCTACGCCTTCAGCGTCGCCCTGAAAATGATGTTCAAAGAAGGCATCGAGAACATCTTCGCGCGCCACGCCCGCGTCGGGCAGATGACCCGCGACGGCATTAAAAAGCTGGGACTGCCCCTCTTCGCCGACCCGTCCCACGCCTCGAACACGGTCACCGCGGTGGGCATCCCGCCCGGCCTCGACGGCAAGAAGCTGCGCCAGGTCCTCCGTGAAGAATATAAGGTGGTGCTTGCCGGCGGACAGCAGACCCTCGACGGCAGGATATTCCGTATCGGCCACCTGGGCATGGTCAACGAAAAAGATGTCAAGGAAATACTCACGGCGATGGAAAAAGTCCTGCCCCTGGCGGGCTTTAAAAAATAGAGAGAACCGATAAGGACAAATATATGGCGGAGAAATACAAGGTACTCATCACCGACCCCGTTTCCGAAGAGGGCATCGAAATCCTGCGGCAAGAGGCGCAGGTCGATGTGAAAGCCAATCTGAAACCGGAAGAGATAATCGACATCATCGGCGACTACGAAGCCCTGGTGGTCAGGAGCCAGACGCGGGTCACCGCGGCGATTATCGAGGCCGGCAAGAAGCTCCAGGTCATCGCCCGCGCCGGCGTCGGCATCGATAACGTCGATGTCGAGGCGGCCACGCGCTGCGGCATCGTCGTGGTCAATGCCCCCACGGGCAACACCGTCTCCGCCGCCGAGCATACCATCGCCCTGCTGCTGGCGTCGGTGCGCAATATCCCCCAGGCCAACGCCTCCCTTAAAAGCGGCCAGTGGAAACGCAACGAGTTCATGGGCACCGAGCTGCGCGGCAAGACGCTCGGCATCATCGGGCTGGGCAACGTCGGCTCCGAGGTCGCCAAGCGCGCCCAGGGCTTCGAGATGAAGCTAATCGGCATCGACCCGATGGTCTCGGTCGAATATGCTAAAAAACTCCAGGTGGAGCTCGTCGATTTACCGCGGCTCCTTGAAGAGTCGGATTTTATTACCCTGCACCTGCCCCTGACGCCCCAGACCAGGAACATCATCGGCGCTAAAGAGCTGGCCATATGCAAGCCCACCGCCCGCATCATCAACTGCGCCCGCGGCGGCCTCATCGATGAAGAAGCGCTGGTCAAAGCCATCAAAGAAAAAAGGCTGGCCGGGGCGGCCATCGATGTTTTTGAAAAAGAGCCCTGCACGCAGAGCATCCTCTTCGGCGTGGACAATATTATCGTTACCCCCCACCTGGGTGCTTCCACGACCGAGGCGCAGGTGCTGGCCGCCCGCGATGTCGCCGAGCAAATCGTCGATGTCTTCCGGGGCCAGCCGGCGCGCTCGGCGATTAACGTCCCCTATATACCTTCGGAGACGCTGGCGGCGCTGGCACCCTATGTGAAGCTGGCTAATATGTTATGTAAACTTGTTTACAAGCTCGGCGAGGGGCAGGCCAAGACCATCCGCATCCGCTACGAAGGCGATATCGCCAACTACGACACCAATCCCCTCAAGGCGGCGGTGGTCGGCGGGCTGCTCGAAGGCTTCAGCGAGGAAAGAGTCAATATCGTCAACGTTAATCTAATCGCTTCCAGGCGCGGCCTCTCTGTCATCGAGGAGAAAGAGGCCACCTGCATCAACTATGCCAGCCTGCTGACCGTCTCCATAACGACCACGACCGGCTCGTGGACGGTCGCCGGGACCATCATCCATAACGAGTCGCACATCGTGCGCGTCAACGATTTCTGGCTGGATATCGTACCCACGCCGGGGTCGTATTTCCTGTTCAGCGACCATAAAGACCGGCCCGGCCTTATCGGCGCGGTGGGCAAAATCACGGGCGATGCCGATATCAATATCAGCTTCATGCACCTGGGCCGACTCAAGCCGCGCGGCCAGGCTCTGCTGGTGCTTACCCTGGACGAGCCCCTGCCGGAGAAACAGCAGAAACAGATTCTGGCCATCCCGGACGTCTACTCCGTCAAGCTCGTCGGCCTCTAGACACTGGACAGCGTAATAATGAAAAATATTTCCCCTGCTTTTGCTGGCGTTCCTGGTGATATCATCTGCCGTTTTCGGCGGCTGCGCCTATATTACCGGCGAGGCTATAGAGCCTATTTTTCAAACTACGGCGCCGGAACAAGTTAAAAAAGATGTACCGGTCACCGAAGCTTATGCTATCTTCTCTCTAAATGCCGGACACTACGATTTCACGATTATCGATGTGAGGACTCCCGAAGAATACACCGCCGGGCATATCCCGGGCGCTTTGAATCGCAACTACTATTCTCCCGATTTTAAGGACGACATTAATAGTTTTACCAAAGACAAAATATACCTGGTTTACTGCCAGGGCGGCGGGCGCAGCGCCGCCGCCATCAAGGTCATGGCGGAGCTCGGCTTCAAGCACATCATCAACATGACGGGCGGGTTTACCGCCTGGGTGGCGGCGGGCTTCCCGGTGAATAAATAGCCTTACGCCAACCGCATTTTTATTTTTTATAGCCCTCAGCTTTGCGTTCATATCTCTTGCTGTTATATAATGCAATTTTACCCCGCGCACTTTAATACGGCGGGTTTTCTATTGCAATTCCTTAAAAAGATAATATGGAAAGAAAACGATTAATTAATTTTAAGTTCAGCGATTTCGCGCCGGGGGTCTGGATCGCCATAACCGTCCGCTTTCTTGGCATGTTCGCTTTTGCCATCTACGGACCGTTTGTCCTTTTATATCTCAGCCAGACGCGGGGGCTGTCCATGACGACAGCCGGAACGGTGGTGGCTTTAGCATCCCTGTCCAGCGCCGTGAGCCAGGTGCTGGGCGGCATGGTCACCGACAGGTTCGGCCGCCGGAAATCCATGGTATTTTTTTCCGCCCTGGACATCCTGTTTAATATCGCCCTGACGCTTACCATCGCTCTTTCCTCGCCGGTATGGTCGATCGCTTTAATATACATTGTCGGCGGTTTTACCAGCGGCATGAAGCAGCCGGCCAGCACCGCCATCATCATCGACCTCGTCCCCGGGCCGCGACTGACCGAGGCTTATGGCCTGGCGCAAATCGTCGCCAATATCGGCTGGATAATCGGGCCTCTGCTCGGGGGCTTTATGTTTGCGTCGGTTTCCTACGCCTGGCTCTTCGCTATCGCCATACTGACGAGCACTGCCTGCCTGATACTGATTCTGGCGGCCCTCAAGGAATCTTATTCGGGCGCCAGAAAGGAAACCAGCTTTAAAACCGCTTTTTCCATCAAGGCGGACAGGGCGCTGTTTACCTATATCGGCCTGAACCTGCTGGTATTCATCTCCTATACCCAGATTGTCAATATGTATTCCGTCTTCGTCGTGGAGGGGCTGGGCTTTACGGCCACCCAGTACGGAATTCTTATCACGATTGCCTCGGCGTTTGCGGTTGTCTTCCAGTACCCGATAACGCGGATGGTCGCCACCAGAATGGGTGATAAAAACGCCCTCTTTTCAGGGAGTCTTATCTTCGCGCTGGGCTATCTCTCGCTCGGCTGGATTACCGGTTTCTTCTGGTCGGTCATCGCTATCCTGGTGATAACGGTGGGAGAGCTCCTTTTCGTACCCTCGAGCGCGGCCATGGTCGGTAGGCTGGCGCCGCCGGACCAGCGGGGCCGGTATATGGGACTCCTCGGCACCGGTTCCGGCCTGGGTATAGCTATCGGCCCGCTGCTGGGAGGGGTGCTTTTCGATGCCGCTGCCGCCACGCCGCCGCTGATGTGGGGGGCCATCGCGGCTATTGCCTTCGCCGCCGCCCTCGGCTTTTTATGGTGGTTCGGCTCCTATAAAAACAGGCTCGCCTGAATTGACTTGACATATTTACGGTGTTATCATGATTTTAGAGATAGATCGACATGTCGGCGCTGACGGAGCTTTACCAGCAGATAAGCCAATGCTTCAAGTGTGAGATAGCTAAACTGCGCTGTCACGTGGTGCCGGGTGAAGGCGCGGAAAACGCCGAAATCATGTTCATCGGCGAGGCCCCCGGGTGGCACGAAGACCAGCAGGGCCGCCCCTTCGTCGGGCAGGCGGGGCAATATTTAGACAGGCTGCTGGCTTCCATCAACCTGGACCGCCGTCAGGTATATATCGCCAATGTTATCAAGTGCCGCCCCCCGGATAACCGCGACCCCCTGCCGACGGAGATCCAGAACTGCCGGCACTGGCTGGACTCCCAGATCGAGTTAATTAAACCTAAGATGATTGTTACGCTCGGCCGCTATTCTATGGCGCGCTATTTCCCGGGGAAAAGCATCAGCAAGATCCACGGGACGGCGCAGAAACACGACGGCGTTATCTACTACGCCATGTACCACCCGGCCGCCGCTTTGCACCAGCAGAGCCTGAAAATAGCCATCGAGGCCGATATGCTGAAAATCCCGAAGCTGCTGGCGGAAGCCAGCCAGGTCCAGGAGGCCAAGCCTGCCACCGAAAATGCACAGCAATTGAATATGTTTGAGGTTTAGTGTATGCCAAAACCAAAGTTAAAGGTAATTCCCCTCGGTGGGCTCGGGGAAATCGGTAAGAACATGATGGTGCTGGAATATGAAAACGACATCATCATCATCGACGCCGGCCTCATGTTCCCGGAGGAAGAGATGCTCGGCATCGACCTGGTGATTCCCGACCTCACTTACGTCGTCGAAAGAAAGGACAGGGTACGGGGCATCATCATCACCCACGGCCATGAGGACCACATCGGCGCGCTGCCTTACGTGCTGCCGCAGCTCGACAAAGTGCCTGTTTACGCCACCAAACTCACCAACGGGCTTATCCGCGTCAAGCTGAAGGAAATGAAGACGCGCGAGGGCGTCAACCTGAAAATATTGAACTACGGACAGGAAATTACCCTGGGCCGGTTCAAAGTCGAGCTTTTCCCCGTCTGCCACAGCATCCCGGACGCCGCCGGCATCATCATCCGCACCCCCGAGGGAATCGTTATCCACAGCGGCGATTTTAAAATCGACCATACGCCCGTCAGCGGCAAGCCCACCGACCTTTCCCGCCTGGCCCAGCTCGGCGCCCAGGGGGTATTGCTCCTCCTCTCCGATTCCACCTACGCCGAACTCCCCGGCTATACCCCTTCCGAGCAAATCGTCGGCGAGTCGATTGACCGTGTTATCGCCAACGCCCGCGGCAGGGTAATCGTCACCACCTTTTCCTCGCTGATTTCACGCGTCCAGCAGGTCATCGATGCCGCCGTCAAACACGGGCGGCGCGTTTTCGTCGTCGGGCGCTCCATGACCGATACGGTCAATATTTCCCTGGAGCTGGGCTATCTTAAAGTCCCGCCCGGCGTTGCTGGGTCGTATCGATGAGGTCAAAGGGCTCCCCCCGGAGAAAATCGTCCTGGTGACCACCGGCAGCCAGGGAGAGCCTACCTCCGCCCTGGTGCGCATGGCCAACCGCGACCACCGCCACGTGCATATCCAGCGCGGCGACACTATCGTGCTCTCGGCGACGCCCGTCCCCGGCAACGAGTCCCTGGTAAACCGGACGGTGGACTCTCTTTTTAAAGCAGGGCGCCCAGGTAATGTACGATAAGACCGGCCAGGTGCACGTCCACGGTCACGGCAGCCAGGAAGAGCTGAAGCTGATACTGAGCCTGGTCAAGCCCAGGTTTTTCGTTCCCGTCCACGGCGAGTACCGCCACCTGAGCCTGCACGCCCGCCTGGCGGAATCGGTGGGGATGCCGGCCGGCAATATCTTCGTCCTCGAAGACGGCGATGTCCTTGAGCTGGGCGGCAATACCGCCCGGGTGGTCGGCAAGGTCGGTACGGGGCACGTTTACGTCGACGGCCTGAGCGTCGGCGATATCGGCGGGGTGGTACTGCGCACCCGCCGCATGCTTTCCCGCGACGGCATTGTCGTGGTGATTATCGCCGTCAACCGGCAGACCGGCAAGCTCGTCGGACGGCCGGACATCGTGACGCGCGGATTCATCGATACCCGGGAGTTCGGCGACATGATGGAAGAGAGTCGCGAGCTGCTGGCCAGGACGCTCGACCACAGCGGCGGCCGCGTCGCCGAGTGGAGCTTTATCAACAACAAGGTCAGGGACACCCTGGAGAAATTCTACTACGACAGAACCAAGCGCCGACCCATGATTCTCCCCTTTATGGTGAAAGTATAATATGGCCAGGAAAAAAGCCTCGAAAAACAAAAAGCCGAACAAGGAAAGGCCGGCCGGGCGCTCCGGCGGGGGCGGCTTTTTCCGCTTCATCATCTCCCGCCCGGCCCGCAATATTATCCTCATCGTTATCGTTATCGTCCTGCTGGCGGTCTTCCGTGACAGCCTGGACAGCTTTTTCCAGGACCTCCGCAGTGCGCTCGGCTGGGGTGTCCTCTTTATCCTCGCCGCGGTCATTACGCTCATCACGCTGGCCTGGCGGAGCCAGCTCGGCTCGCTGATCCGGCACTGGAACCGCTGGCTGGGCGGCATCGTCTTTGTCCTGGCGGTCTGGGGAATTCTGGGTTCCTTTAGCGCCTCCGGGACGCTGTTTCCCAAGGGCCCGGGGGGCAGCTTCGGCCGCAACATTGTTTTTTACCCCAACTCCAACTACATTTACGCCCTGCGCATCTTCGCGCTTTTAGTTATCGGCTTCGTCCTAGTAGCGCCGCGCCCCAGCTTCAACGCGATCAAAAGGCTCTCTCTCTGGATATACGGGAAGATAAGGAGACAGCCGGCGGCCGTAAAACCGGCCGAGCGCCGCGTTGTCCTGCCCGGGCACCGCGTTCTCCATCCCAGCACCCCCGGCGAAAAGCCCTCCCTCCCGATTATCCCGGAGGCGGACATGCCGCCGGAGGTGGCCGCTTCCCGGCAGCGACTGGAAGACCTCGCCGAAAGGGCTGAAGCCATAAAGGCCGCCGCCGAAAGGCCGCCGGAGACCGCGCCTGCGAGGCAGGGCCTGCGCCAGGTGGCTGAAGACGTCTGGAAAAAGTACGGGCAGTCTCCCGACCTGGTGGAAATCGATGGCTGGCGCCTGCCGCCCGTCGATATCCTGGACACGTCCCCGGAAGTCCAGTTCAGCCAGGCCGATAACCTCCAGAGGGCCAACCTTATCGAAGAGACGCTGGCGAGCTACGGCGTTGAGGCTAAAGTCGTTCAGATTAACGCCGGCCCCACCGTTACCCAGTTCGGCGTGGAGCCCGGCTGGGACAGGAAATATAGAGAGGTCAAGGAAAAAGACCGGGACGGCAACGTTGAGGTGAGGATGGAGGAGGTATCCAAGACCAGGGTCAAGGTGGAGCGAATCAACTCCCTGGCCAACGACCTGGCCCTGGCGCTGGCGGCCCCGACTATCAGGATAGAGGCGCCCGTGCCCGGCAAGACCTTTGTCGGCGTCGAGGTGCCCAATACCACCTCGGACCTGGTCAGCCTGCGCGGCGTATTGGAAACAAGCGCTTTCCAGAAGCTGGTGGCCAAGACCAGTATGGCCCTGGCGCTGGGCAAAGGCGCCGGCGGCGAGTCAGTGGCCGCCGACCTCACCAAGATGCCGCACTTGCTCATCGCCGGGGCGACCGGCAGCGGCAAGACGGTCTGCCTCAATACTATTCTCTGCTGCCTGCTGATGTATAACACGCCGAACGACGTCCGGTTCATCCTCATCGACCCCAAGCGGGTCGAGCTGACGCAGTATAACAGCATTCCCCACCTCGCTACCCCCGTTATCGTCGATAACACCAAGGCGCTGTCCGCCCTGCGCTGGCTGCTCGAGGAAATGGACCAGCGCTATAGGAAGCTGGCGGCCGCCGGGGCGCGCCATATCGAGCAATATAATAAAGATAAACGGGGCACGGACAAGCTGCCCTATCTGGTCCTGATTATCGATGAGCTGGCCGATTTGATGATGGCCGGCTTTGACGAGGTCGAAAACAGTCTGTGCCGCCTGGCACAGCTTTCCCGCGCCACCGGCATCCACCTGGTCGTGGCGACGCAGCGTCCCTCGGTGGATGTGGTGACCGGGCTCATCAAGGCCAACTTCCCCACGCGCATCAGCTTCGCCGTGACCTCTCAGGTGGACTCCCGCACCATCCTCGACGGCGCCGGCGCCGAGAAGCTTTTGGGCCGCGGCGACATGCTCTACATGCCCACCGAGGCCGCCAAGCCCAAGCGCCTCCAGGGCTGTTTCCTTTCGGATACGGAAATCGACCGCCTGGTCTATTTCTGGGGTAGCCAGCAGAAGGAGGAACCCGATAAGCTGAGGATGGAGACGCTGGTGGCTACCGCCCCGTCCGGCCAGATCGGCGGATATCCCCGCGACCCCCTTTTAGAGCAGGCCAAAGAGCTGGCGAAGCAGTACAGCGACGTCTCGACGTCGTTTTTGCAGAGAAAGCTGCATATCGGCTATCCCCGCGCCGCCCGCCTTAAAGACCAGCTCGATGCGGTCCTGCAGGCGGAGGTCCACAGCGTTAAGAACGATGAGACTTTATCAAAAGAAGAAGAAGAGGTATAATCTAACAAATATTGTCTCTCGGCGATAGGGAACTTTAAGACCAAATTGAAGAGAGCAGAATATGGGAGAAATCAACGTCCCGCGTCTGGTAGCCGATAAATTATCGCCGGGGGAGGCTGTCGTCGGCAAGTTTGCCACCCGGTGGGGCGACTACTATGCCACCAACCAACGCCTGCTGCTGTTCAAAAGCCAGTCCAATTATACTGCTTTTAACAACCCGGAAGTCTCGATTAAACTGGTAAAATACGGGGCGGGATGGGTGGCTTTCCGTATCTTTTGCGTCCTCTTCGGGTTCATCAGCATCGGGCTGGGAGTTGTCGGTTATATCGGGCCGGTTCTTGTCACGGGAACAACGACAACACATTTCGAGGCACCTTTTGGTGTATCGCTTCTCCTCTGGTTTTTAGGTCTGGTAATGATTCTCATCGGGATTACCATGAGATATGCCTATTATCAGATTACTGCCCCCGGTATTGATAAAAAGGACATCAAGAAATGGCGTATCGAAAAGTTTCTCTGGGGCTCCGGCGGCGCTGATAAATTCGCGGCGGCGGTGCAAAGCGCTGCCCGGCCGGAGAAGAAGGGAAACGCCTCATGAGGGGGAGAATTATCGGTGCCTGGGCCTGTTCCGGCATAAGCCTTATATTCCTCTTGATATCTGACCCCGGCGGCATCATACCGTATGGTTGGGGCCCTTACGATATCATCAGCTTCCTCGTGGCTGCAGTCGGGTCGGGGCTCGGCTGGTCGACATGGCGCCCCACGGAGAAAAGTAAAGTCGGCCTGGCCGGCGGGATTCTCGGCTCGGCGGTATGTATCGCCTATATCGTCCTGATGATATTACACATCGTCGATCTGTCATCCTGATAGGCCCAAGGGGCTTCATGGTTATCCCACCTGTAAACTCACCTGCCTATCATTCCGTATCCCCAGAATATCCCTGCCACTATCGCCGCCGCTACAATGGCCCCGGCCGCCACCTGAAGCGCCGAGTGCTGCTTCAGCGCCACTCTCGCCCAGGCCACCGGCGGCAGCAGCGTTAACGTCCAGGCCGCCAACGCTCCATAAACAATGATTAATATCGCCGCCGCGCCGGCCAGGAACGCCGTGTGCAGGCTTATCTTCCAGATGAGATTTATCCCCGTGAAAATGACGATGGCCGCCAGCCCGGCCGCGAAAGTCGCCACCAGCAGCTCCGGCGCCCCAAGAGACCACAGCAGCCCGTAGCCGATTGCCCCCAGGGCGCTGGCCAGCAAATATATGCCGATTCTCTGCCGGCGCGGGTTCTCGAAGACGCCGTCCAGCTTTTTCCGCCGCACCAGGTAAATCACCACCGCCAGCACCGGCAGCACGCTCAGAGCCACCGAAATCGCTGCCCATTTGATGGCGGCGGCGTTGTTGTCCGTGCCCTTAAAAGCCAGCAGCACGATGACGACAAAGCCCGTCAGAAATGGGTTCAACAGGTTAGTGGTCAGCCTGGCCAGCGTTTCTTTCATGGTCCTTCGGGTGCTATACTTAATATATCTCAACTGGTTCCGACAGGTAAAGGGGATATAAGCATGTCCGCCATCGTCAACGACCCTGCCATACGCATCGACAAGCTGACATTGGGGCCCTGGGAGACCAACGCCTACATCGTTGTTTGCCGCCGGACGAAAGAAAGCCTGGTAATCGACGCCCCGGCGAGGGCTTCCGAGATTATCGCGGCTCTAAAGGGCACCCGCCCAAAATATATCCTGCTTACCCACGACCACTACGACCATACCGGGGTCATCGTCTCGCTGCGCTCCCGGCTCAAGGTGCCGCTGGCGACGCATGAAGCGAGCTCTTACCAGCTAAAGACTCCCCCGGAAATCCTGCTCAAGGACGGCGATTCCCTTAAGCTGGGAAATCTCAGGATAGACGTTATACACACGCCGGGCCATACCCCGGGCAGCTTGTGCTTTAAAATAGGTAAATACCTTTTCGTCGGCGACACTATTTTCCCCGGCGGCCCGGGACATACCGATTCCCCGGAGGATTTCCATGAGATATTGGCCTCGATTACCGGAAAAATTTTTCAGTTGCCGGGCGATACTTTGATTTTGCCCGGCCACGGCGACGGTACTACCGTAAATAAAGCCGGTAAAGAACACACCGTCTTTGCCTCCCGCCCCCATCCGCATAACTTATGCGGTGATGTGCTCTGGCTTTCCGCCTAGTAGCGCATCTCGACGCGATGGAAAGCTTCGGCCAGCTCGAACTTTTCACCTTTGGCGTTCATCCTGGCGAAGTCTTTCATCCGCGCCCTCATTTCGTCCGAAACATCGAACTGGCTTTTGTGGCAGGCCAGGGCGGCCAGCTTGGTTTCGAAGGTATCCGTGATGTCAAGCCGGTAGTTGGGGTCCTCGGTGCCCCAGAACCACATCTCCCGCACCTTGTGCGGTTCCAGCCCTTCTTCGAGTAACTCCGGGTAGGCGAGATGGTCCCGGGAATAGGGAAAGACGGCGTCCGCCGCGACGATGCCGCAGATGCGGTGGTCGCGGTGCCACATGTATTTGCGGTAAGGGTCGGCGGTGGCCACCGCGAAAGGCTTATAGCGCCTTATCTCCCGCACGAGGTCCCTCCGGAACTCATGGCAGTCTTCGAGGCCCTGGTCGGGATACCTCAGGAACACAGTCTTTTTCACCCCGAGGACCTTGGCGGCGGCCAGCTGCTCTTTTTCCCTGATTTTCGCCAATTTCTCGGGCGTCAGGCTGCGGTCGCTGGTGCCCTTGTCCCCGTTGGTGCAGATGACGTAAACGACCTGCTTGCCTTCCTTTGTCAGTCTGGCTACCGTCCCCGCGACCCCGAACTCGCAATCGTCCGGGTGCGGCGATATTACCATCAAATAAAACTCATTATTCATATAATGCTGATTTCTATGCCACCAGGCTCAGCCTACTCTCCAGCACCGCCCGCATTTCTCCGGCGACTTTTTCGGCGATATTCGACCAGTCGAAACGGCTGACCGACGCCCTGATAGCGAGTGCGGAATCCGCATCCGACGGCGGTCTGGATAATAGTAACTCTATGCCTGCGGCAAGTTTTTCGGGTGAATTATCCGCTACCACGTATCCCGTCTCCCCCTGCCGGATGATTTTCCTTAAGTCGCCGACGTCCGCCGCGACCACCGGCGTGCCGCAGGCCAGCGCTTCCAGCGCCACCAGCCCGAAGCTTTCGTAATAGGACGGCACCACGCAGACATCGGCGGCACTGTAGTAGTACGGCAGCTGCTCCTGCCTTACCAGGCCCTGGAAAGTCACCGATTCCCCTATACCCAGTCCGGCGGCCTGCTGGTTAAGCTCCTCGAGCTCCGCCTTACTGTTGTCGTCCCCGCCGACCACTATCAGTCTGAGGTTACCGCTATTTTTTACCAGCGGCATGGCCTTGATGAGCTGCTCGATGCCTTTCAAAGGGTCGATCCTCCCCACAAACAGGAGGACCTTTTCGTCTTTCAGTCCCAGTGTGTTTCTGGCGATTATCTTATCTACGGGTCTGAACAATTCCATGTTGACGCCGCAGGGCACCGCGCCGATTTTCCCCGCGTTAGCGCCGTAAAGGCGCACTAGGTCCTGTTTTTCCTTCTCCGTCGCCACGATAATCCGCTGGCAGTCTTTTATCGTGTCCTTCTCCGAGACGATGCGCAGTTCGGGCTCATTTTCCCCGATGCCCAGCGTGTTTTTCACCGCCCCGAGCGTATGGTACATGGTGATATACGGTATCCGCCATTTCCGGCGCAGATATTTGCCCACCAGGGCAGACATCCAGTAGTGACTGTAGACGATGTCGTACCGGAGCCCGTTGTCCTTCCAGAATCTCTCCAGGTTAAAAGCAAATTCGGGCAGGGTAAAGTAAACGTCCATTTTCTGTATCTTGGCTTCCTTCCCCGCCCTGAGGTGAATGAGTCTGACCCCCTCTACGAGCTCCTCAATGCGGGGGTCGTTCGGGTCGTGCACGCGGGTAAAAATATCCACCGTATGGCCCTGTTTACCCAGTTCGCGGGCCAGCTCCCGGATATAGACGCTCATGCCGCCAGTGTCCCTGGCGCCCAGGTCGCCGACCGGGCAGCTGTGGGCGCTGAGCATGGCTATTTTCAGTCGATTATCTTCCATCGGTAAATTAAATCCTTACTTCCATTATATCGTATTATATCGTTATTTGACACCTGAACAGAGGCACTTCCCGCCCGCCCAGGTGGGATTTATATGTTTCCGCCCCTTTAAGAAAGTCGAATTTTTTCCTGCCCTTTTCGATGCTGTCTTTAATGGCGAGGACTTTGGAGAGCAGTCCGGCGCTCAGCGAAACATAGGCGGGGTCGTAGCCGCTGTTGTAGAGATAGATGCAGTCCTGGTAATCGAAGCACATTATTTCGGCCAGGGGTTTGCCATCCAGCTCCAGTACTCCGAGCCTTAACAGGCCTGCCCGTGCCATGGCATCGGCCAGCAGCCTGAAATACGACGCCATTTTTTCCGTCATGAAATCGGCCTTGTCCCGCCGGCTCTCCACGAACATTTTAAAAAAAGTGTCCATGTTAGTCCTGACCGCCGCGCCCTCGTTGACGAAGCGGTACTCGATATTGCCCTCCTCGTTCAGCCTTCTGAGCTTGCGTCTCACCTCGTGCCGCTGCTTGGTGGACAGACTTTCCAGGTATTCTTCGAAAGAGGCCGGCAGTTCCATTTCAAAGGAAACATTATCTTTGGTGGTCTCAACCGCCAGCCCCCGGCCCTGCGCCAGCGGCGCCAGGACGGTAAGCACGTTGGAGTCCGGCCTGACATGCTTTAAATCGAGTCGTTTGATACCGCTTTTTTTCAGGTCGTCCAGCACGATTTCAAAAAATTCTTTTTCCCGCCCGGGCGTCACGATAAAGTCGAGGTAGTCGCAAACGTCCGTGTCGCCGATAAGCAGCGCCGTGTTGTCCCTGACCATGAGCGGCGCGATGCCGATGATGCTGTCCCCCTCCTTCACCGTCCGTATCCGCGTTGCCATCCCCGCCCCGAACACACGCAGCCAGGTCTCCATCCATTCCGGTAGAATGAAAACGGAACTCCAGTTGAGCTTTTGCGGTGAATCAAAGCGGTGAGATTTCAGCCCGGCCAGGTCATCTTCAATAATGGCGTAACTCATGGTATTTATAGAAATATATTAACGCAAATATAGCTGGACTAAAACGACTAATATCACATCGTCCCGGCCGGGAGGAGATGTTTAAGGTGCGGGAACTTGTCCACCTGGTGCGGGAATATCAGCGACTGCGTGAAAGTCGTGTTGAAATTGGGCTCGACGGTCAGCTCGACGTACTCCACCTGCCGGGCCATGACGTCGGCCTCTTTTCGCTTGTCGGTATTTAGTAAAGCGATGCGAGCGCCGTCGCCGGCGGCGTTGCCCACCGCGTAGACGTTTTTCAGGTCGCAGTCGGGGAAAAGCCCGATGACCGCCGCCGATTCCTTATCGATATAGCTCCCGAAAGCACCCGCCAGGATGACTTTATCGACTTTATTGATTCCCAGTCGGTTCATCATGAGCCTGGCGCCGGAATACATCGCCCCCTTGGCAAGCTGTATCGCCCGGATGTCTTTCTGGCAGATGACGATATCGTGATTTATCGCCGTTTCTTTCGCCCAGGCGATGACGAACTCCGGCTCGCCGTTGACGACCCTCATCCTAGGCGACCTCACGCCGGTATTGAAGCGCCCGCTTTTTTCGATGATGCCCGCCCGGAACATCTGCGCGGCGCAGTCGAATATCCCCGAGCCGCAGATGCCCCGTGCCCCGATTTTTTTGTCTTCGGTGTTCCAGCGTTCGTTGCCGATGACCCTGAACTGCACCTCTTTCGTCTTCGGGTCAATTTTGACCTTCTCGATGGCGCCGGCGGCGGCGCGCATCCCGTGCCTTATTTCCGCACCTTCGAAGGCCGGCCCCGTGGCGCAGGACGTTGAAAGCAGCCTTTTCCGGTTGCCCAGCAGGAGCTCGCCGTTGGTGCCGATATCGATAATCAGGAGCATCTCGTCCTGGTTGTAGGGCTCCTCGGCGATAAGCACGCCGACGTTGTCCGCCCCGACGAACCCGGCCTCGTTAGGGAGGACGTGCACATAGGCCCCCGGCGCTATCCTGAGAGCGAGGTCGCGCGCTTTGACGTCTACCGAGTGGTGTATCGCCGGCGGGAACGGCGTCCTGCCCAGGTGCCGCGGGTCGATATTTAAAAACAGGTGGTGCATGCAGGTGTTGCCGACCACCGCCATATCGATGATGTCCTGTCGTTTGATGCCGGCTTTTTTGGCGGCGTTGCCGATAATTTCGTTGAGTCCCTTGATAATAGCCTGGTGCAGCTGTTTGAGTCCGTTTTTGCCTTTGACGGCATAGTTAATGCGGGACATGATGTCCTCGCCGTAGGCGACCTGCGGGTTCATCATGGCGTCGGTGGCGACGACCTCCCCGGTAGTGAGGTCGCAGAGATAGCCGGCCACCGTCGTCGTGCCGATATCGACGGCCAGGCCGTAGCCCCTGTCCACTCTCCCCGCCTGGATATCGACAATTTCGCTATCCTTCCATGACGGACACGGTCACCTTCCATTTGCCATCACGCACGGTGTTCTGCAGTCTCGGTAACACCGGATAGTCTATGGTCAAATCTATCAGCTTATATTTTTTAACGAGTTCCGCCTTTAAGCGTTCGAAGTCCCCGAGAGGGTCGTGCAAGGTGGCGGGCTTTAGCTCGACGTAGTATTTCTTCACGGCAGGTTGGAGCTTTATTTCCCGGGCGGTGGCCTCTTTGCGCACCACCTGCTGACCTTTGCGACTTTCCTCCGGCACGAAGACGACGATGTCCCCGTGTATCATTGTCTGGCAGGCGAGTCGGTAGCCCCGTTTTATCTGTAACTTGTTCAAGAATTTCTCGTTAGCCCGGCTTTTTGTTTTTATCGAAGCTATCGCCGACCTTATCCGGTATTTGGGGAAATATCCTTCTTCGATTCTGATCTTGCATTTGCCGCAGATTCCCTTGCCGCCGCAGATACTTTCCACCCCCGCCCCGAGCTTACGGGCGGCGTCCAGCACGGTGGCGCCGTCCTCCACCTCCCCTCTTACCCCCGAGGGCTGGAAAACGACCTTATATTTCTGGCTTTTCATTTTCACCATCTTACCATTATCGAATTGAGAATTCAAAGCTGAGGTATTTAAAACCTACCCCCTGCCCCCTCCCTTGGAAAGGGAGGGGGTGAAATAAGAAGAGGGGCTTCGCCCCTCTTAAACGCCCCGTTTATTATCAGTTTATAAATCGGCTATCTTTTCCAGCTGACAATTGACGTCCCCGAAGCTGAACTCATTAGCCCTGGCTTTTTTGGTGTAAAAATGCAGGATATGGTCCTCGGAAAAGCCGATGGCACCGTGTATCTGGTGGGCGGAGTCCATCACGCGCCGGCAGGCCTGGCTGACCCAGGCTTTAGCTATGGCGGTCTCTCTGGCTGCCGGCAGTCCTTCGTTTATCCTCCAGGCCGCCTGGTAGGTGACCAGCCTGGAACCGTCGATATCGATGAGCATGATCGGCGCAGCGGTGCTGGATGCTCTGGAAAGCCCCGATGGGATGCCCGAAGGCTTTCCTTTCTTTAGCGTAATCGAGCGTTAATTTCAACGCCTGTTCGGCCATACCGACCATCTCGGCGCAACGGGCGACATTAGCCCTCAATAATATTTTCTCGACATGCAGCCACCCCTTATTTTCCCCTCCCAACATGTCCCTCGCCGATACTTTAACGCTATTGAAAGTCACCTCGCACAGTTTATCGCCGGCTATGGTCTTTAATAATTTAACAGTTATCCCGGGTGTTTTTATGTCAACTATGAATAGAGTAATACCGTCGCCCGTCCGTGCGGCGCAAATCAAATAATCGGCCACGTGGGCGTCGGGGACGAAGAGCTTGGTCCCGTCGAGAATGAAATCACCGCCCCGCCCCACCGCTTTCATCTTTATGGCGTCCGCCGTGTATTTCCCGGAAATCTCCGCCACAGCCAGCGTTAATCTGCTTTTTCCTTCGACAATCCCCGGCAGGTATTTCCTCTTTTGTTCTTCGTTCCCCGCCTCCAGGATAGCCCCCGCCCCCAGGACGACCGTCGCGAAAAACGGACTTATAAAGCAGGCTTTGCCCATCTCTTCCAGCACCACGGTCAAATCGAGGAAGTCCCCCACGCCCCCATATTCTTCGGGTATGGACAGCCCCGGTCAAATTCGTGGCCGCCATCTTTTTCCAGAGCTCCGGCGTGAAGCCTTTTTCGTCCTTGACCGTCGCCCGCAGGACTTTTTCGGGGTACTCGCTGGTCAGGAAGTCCCTGGCCAGCGTCTGCATCATTTCCTGCTGCTCGTTGAGAGCGAAGTCCACTTTTCCCTCCGGTTTTTAACGCAGGCGCGGCAGTCCGAGCCCGCGCTGGGCGATGACATCTCGGTCTATCTCCGAGGTGCCCTGTTCCAGGCTGTACCCGAACGAGCGCAGGTAGCAGGACGGTATCCTGCCGTAGATGGGCGCCCGGTCAGAGCCTTCGGCGAGCTGGCTGTACTGTCCCGCCAGCTCCATCCCGAATTTCGAGACCCTCTGGTGGAGCTCGAAGCCGTACATCTTGCTCATGGCAGACTCGTAGTTGGGCACCTGCCCCTGGCTCTGCATCCAGGTGACGCGATAGTGGAGCAATCTGGCAACCTCGCAATCGGCTTTAAGCTGGGCCAGTCGGTTTTTCATCACGGCGTTGAGCAGGCCGTTTTCCCGCGCGTACTCTTCGAGGTCGTTGAGATAGGTGCCGGCCACAGCGTAAACGGTGTCGCTGGTGCGCTCGTAGTCGAGCAGGGACATGACCACGTACCAGCCCTGGTTAAGCCCGCCGACGATGTTTTCCTTGGGGATGCGGACGTCTTCGAAAAAGACCTCGTTGAACTCATGGTGCCCGGCCATGTTGATGATGGGATTGACCGTTATCCCCGGCGTTTTCATATCGACCAGGAAAAAGGTCAGGCCGCGGTAGTTGGGACTGGCGGCGCGGTCCGTCCTGGCGATTAATGCGTTCCAGTCGGCGAAATGGGCGTTCGTCGTCCATATCTTCTGCCCGTTGACGACGAAACCGTCCCTCTCTTCTTTGGCGAAAGTCTCTATAGCGGCGAGGTCGGAGCCGTGGTTGGGCTCGCTGAGCGTCTCGCACCACATGACTTTGCCGGAAGCAATGCCCGGCAGGTGCTTTTTCTTCTGTTCTTCGCTGCCTTTCAGCAGGATGGCCGGAGCGACTATCCCGCAGCCGATGGAGTCGTAGCCGGGCGAATGATATCGGGAAAGCTCTTCCCTGAGGATAAGCCGGTAAAACGGCGACTTTTCCTGTCCGCCGTATTCCTTCGGCCAGTGCATGGTCAGCCACCCCTTTTCCCCCAGCTTCTCCGCCATGCGCCGGTGTTGCTCTATCCAGTCGGGCTGGCTGGACATATCGAAGAAGGTCACCCGCTTTTCGCGGTACTCTCGCGGCGCTTCCTTCTCCAGGAAAGCGGCAACCTTTTTGCGAAAGGCCTCTTCCTCGGGACTGAATGCGAAATCCAATTCAGGCTCCCTATTTCCCGATGAATTTAGGGGGACGCCGACTGTTCATGGCGGTAATCCCCTCGTTGAGGTCCTGCGTCATGCCGATATCCCCGGATATCGCCGCCTCGAGGTAGAGCGCCGACCGCTGGTCGGCCTGGGCGCCGTAGTAAAGAAGGGCCTTGGTGTACTTTTGCGCCAGCGGCGCGCCGCCGGCCAGCTTGGCCGCCGTTTCTTCCACCAGCTTATCAAACTCTTTCGGTCCGGCGGTAAAGTTGACCAGCCCCCAGGCCAGCGCTTTCTCGGCATTAACCGGGTCGGCAAGGAGTATCATCTCTTTCGCCCTTGCCCAGCCGATGAGCCGACCCAGCCTTTGCGTGGCGCCCGCCCCCGGCAGCAGCCCCAGCGTCAGCTCGGGCAGGCGTACCAGTAGCAGTAGTGTTCATAATTCTGATATCGCAGGCCAGCGCCAGCTCGAGTCCGCCGCCCATGGCCGGCCCGTTGATGGCGGCGATGACCGGCTTGGGGTAAGTCTCAATGCGGGTAAATACCTCGTGGGGGGCCTCGCTGAAGTTGATGGCGGCGTCCACTTCTCCCGGAGGCAAAGGCGGCGAAATCCGCGCCGCCGCAGAAGTTGGCGCCAGCCCCGGTGATAACGACGCACCGCACGTCCTCATTTTTTTCGAGCTCTCCCAGGGCTTTGTTGATCTCCGTCATAAAGTCGGCGTTAAAAGCATTGGCGCGGTTGGGCCGGTTCAAAATAAGTCGGGCGACTTTGGCCGTCTTATTGATATCCAGCCGGACGAACTCGTACTCGCCCGGCCCGTAGCTGTAAAATCCCTCCCCCGACTTCCTCCCCAGCTTGCATTGCCTGGCCAGACCGGTCAATACGGAAGACACTTTATACCGGTCTTCATGATTATATTTTTCATAGAGCCGGTTCATTTCGGTGATGATTTTATCCAGCCCGACGCTGTCCGCCATGCGGAGGATGCCCCGCGGGTAGTTGAGGCCGAGCAGCACGGCGGTATCGATTTCTTCCTTGGTGGTGGCTTTCATCTCGATGAGCTTGGCGGCTTCGTTAACGGCCGTGGCCAGCACCCGTATGGGGTCGAAGCCCACGCCGGCGTTCATCGGGATTTCGTTGGTCTTGCCGCCGGTCCAGTCGTAATAGCCCTGGCCGGTCTTTTTGCCCCCGTGCTTTTCTTTAAATAGTTTCGTTAAAATCGGGGCGGGACCATAGCTTTTACCCATCGTCTCGGCGAAATATTCCATCACATGGTACTGCGTCTCGATGGAGCCTCCGCCCAGCGTGTCCTGCAGCTCTAACATGCCCATGGGCAGCCCCAGCTTGTACTTAATCGCCGCATCTATCTCCAGCGCGCTTTTGCCCTCCCCCTGCGCCAGGGCCCAGTCGGCTTCATTGGACATGTTGCCGAAAATGCGGTTGGCGATAAAACCGGGCACGTCTTTGACGTGGACGACGTCCCGCCCCATGTCTTTGGCCACTTTCTCGACGACCTTGATGGCTTCCTTGCTGGTCCTGTCGCCCTCGATGACTTCCAGCAGGGTCATGCGGCTGGGCGGATTAAAGTAGTGCGTCCCCACCACCAGCTCCGGGTGCTTGGCGGCGGTGGACATCTCGGCAATACTGAGCGAGGACGTATTGGTGGCGAAAACGCAGTCATCGGAGCAGAGCGAGGTGACCTCTCTCAAGACGCTCTTCTTTAGCTCCATTATCTCCGGTACAGCTTCGATGACGATGTCCGCGTCTTTGACGGTCTCTTTGAGGTTGACCAGGAACTGTATCCGGCCCATTATTTCTTTCCTGGCTGCTTCGGTCATTCTGCCGCGGCTGATGCGCCGGTCGTACATCTCGTTTATCGTCTGCCGGCCATGCTCCAGGAACTTTTCCTCGATGTCCCGGATTTTAACGCTATAGCCGGCTTCCGCCGCCAGGGCGCCAATTTGCGCCCCCATCGCCCCCGCCCCGAGCACCGCCACGTTCTTTATCTTTTTCATGGCCTCAGCCCCCTTAAGCTGTATTTTCCCGGGTTTTTAGCTTTATTTCACCGGCTCAAAGGCGTAATAGACGCGGTCGCAGACCTTGGTTTCTTTTTTAACTTCAATGGGGTGCGCCGGCACGCTGAAAGTGACGAATTTTACCTCGTCCCCTTCTTTAAGCTGGCCTTCCTTGCAGTGGACGATGCGCGCCAGCAGGTGCTTCAGCGGACTTTTCTCGCCGAAGGTCAGCCAGGCGATAATCAGCGGCGACTCGAAGCCGAGGGGCGCTCCTGCCTGCGTCTCGGTCAGGGTAACAACTTTCGCGCGTTGTGGCAGCTCCGTCCATTCGAGGTCTTCGCTCCAGCACTTGGGGCAGATTACCTGCGGCGGGAAAGCGATGTGCCCGCATTTCTTACACTTTGTTGTCGTGAACTTGCCGGCCCGTAGATTATCGTAAAAGGGATAAATCCGGTTGAACTCCTGTGTTTCCAGCGGCCACATGTCCATTTCCGCGATGTAGATGTCTTTGAGCGCGGGCGTCCCGAGTATCTCCGATTTTTGTATTTCAGCCATCATTTTCTCCTTAATGATACAATCGTTTAAAGCTATTTGACCGGCTCCCGCCCGTAGATAACGACGGTATGCTGGGCGCAGGTGCCGCTGAGGTTGTGGGCCAGTCCGAACTTGGCGTCCTTGACCTGGTGGATGGCGCGGCCCTGAAGCTGCTTGCAGATTTCCAGCGACTGCCGCGCGCCGGAGGCGCCGAAGGGGTGCCCGTAAACTAGCAGGCCGCCGTCGGTGTTGGTGGGAATAGCGCCGCATTCGCCGATAGCTCCGGAGGCGACGAACGGGCCGCCCTCGCCTTTTTTACAGAAACCCAACTCTTCGAGCTCGATAATTTCGGATATCGTGAAACAGTCGTGGGTCTGGGCGACGTCGATATCTTTGGGGGTAAGCTTGGCGTTATTGAAAGCCACCTCGCCGGCTTTCTTGAGGTGCGGCCACTCGGCAAGGGTCTCGCCGGGCCAGCCGGCGGACATGCTGTGGGTGGCGTGCTGCCCCGTGCCGCGCACGTAGACCAGCGGTCGGTCGGACATGGCTTTGGCCCGCTCCTCCGAGGCGATAATGACCGCCGAAGCCCCGTCCGACAGCGGGCAGCAGTCGTAAAGCCCGAACGGGTCGGCGATGAGTCTCGCTTCGAGGGCTTCTTTTATCGTCAGCGTCCTGCCGCCGAAATGGGCGTTGGGACTGTCGGTGCCGTAGTTATAGTTGGTGACGGACACGTGCGCCATCTGCTCCTTGGTCGTGCCGTAGCGCTTCATGTGCATCTTGGCAATCATCGCGAAGAAAGGCGGCGGCACCCCCAGCCCCATAGCCGAGTCCCAGTCGTGGTCGTTGACGGCGAGCTGCGTGTAGTTGGTCTCCCAGCGCTGGGGCATGTAGACTTTCTCCCCGCCGGTCACCAGGATGACCTCGGCGATACCGCTCTCGATGAGCCCCTTGGCGACGATAATCGCCGAGTTGGAGCCGGAGCAGAGCGTGTCCAGCCGGATGCATATCGAGGTCGGCCTCAGTCCCAGCCGGTGCACCACCAGCGGGGCGGTGTTCAGCGCCGAGGAATGCCGACCGGCCATGGTCGTGGCGATAATCAGTCCGTCGATATCCGTGGGTTTGAGCCCCGGGATATCGTTGGCGCAGGCCCTGGCCGCCTCCTGAATCATGTCCAGCAGGTGCGCCTGCCGCACGCCGAACTTGCTCGTTCCCCCGCCGACGATGACGGCGTTCTTTTTCTGTGCCATACGTGTATATCTCCTTTGCTTTTATTATCTTTTTCTTTGCGTGAATAAGGGACTGGCAATAACCGTTTTTCCCTATTTATCTTATCAGAAAAGGTATCTTATCGTAAAGTAGGCTTCATTTGACAGTCTCCTCTTCAAACAGATAATATTTATTAGACTGGTTTCGTTGTTTTTGTTCCCCGAAAGGAGCTTGCGTATGGCGAAAGGCAAGGAGAAAATCGTCCTGTCCACGATGTGGTCGGCGGGCTGCGGCTCTCACGGCGGCTGCGGCTGCGAAATATATGTCGATAAGGACAAGGTCACCCGCGTTGAGGGCGACCGCCACCATCCCTTTAACCAGGGCCGCCTCTGCGCCAAGGGACTGGCGCTGCCGCAGTACATCTACCACCCCGACCGCATTACTCACCCCCTGAAGCGCGTCGGCGAGAGGGGCGAGGGCAAGTGGCAGCAGATTACCTGGGACGAAGCCTACGACACCATCGAGAAAAGGCTCAAGGATATCCGCGCTAAATTCGGCGCCGAGTCGGTCATTTTCTGCCAGGGCACCGGCCGCGATATCGGCGGGCCCATCACCTTCCTGATGTACGCCTACGGCAGCCCCAACTGGGTGCAGGTCGGTCTGGCCGGCCATGCCTGCTATACCCCCCGCCTGGGCGCCATGTTCGCCACCCAGGGCCATTACAGCGTCGCCGACTGCTCCCAGTTCCTCGAAAAACGTTACGACTCCCCCGAGTGGACTCCCCCCAAGTACATCGTCATCTGGGCGCAGAACCCTGCCGCCGGCTGCCACGATGGCTTTTACGGCCACTGGATTATCGACTGCATGAGACGGGGCTCTAAGCTGATTACCATCGACCCCCGCGCTACCTGGTTCACCTCCCGTTCCGAAGTGCACTTGCAGAACCGCCCCGGCACCGACGGCGCCATTGCTCTGGGCATGCTCAACGTCATTATCAACGAAGGCATTTACGATAAGAAGTTCGTCGAAAAATGGTGCTACGGCTTCGACGAGCTTAAGAAGCGCGTCCAGGAATATACCCCGGAGAAAGTCGCGGAGATTTCATGGGTGCCGAAGGAAAAGCTCATCCAGGCCGCCCGGCTCTATGCCACCAACAAGCCCTCTGCCATCCAGTGGGGCGAGCCCGTGGACGCCATGCCGGCCGGCTCCGTCGTGGCGCAGGCCATCAACCACCTCTGGGCTATCACCGGCAATATCGACAACCCCGGCGGCAACGTTATCGCCCGCAACTCCCACGGCGTTACCACCTATCCCTTCTCCTCCGCCGAGCTTACCAAGCTCTACGGCGCCGACCTGGTCAAGAAGTTAAACGAGAAGCGTATCGGCGCTAACGACTACCCCATGATTAAGAATTTCCGGGGCTGGGCACAGCCGGACGTCCTCATCCGGCAGATGGAGACCGGCCAGCCTTATCCCGTCAAGGGCGCCTGGATACAGACCTCAAATATTATCGGCGGGCAGGCCGCCGATTCCCGACGGCACTATAACGCCATGAAAAAGCTGGACTTCATCGTCGTCGTCGACCTTTTCCAGAACCCCACGAGCATGGCCCTCGCGGACATCTTCCTCCCCGCCTGCTCCATCTGCGAGAAGGAGAGCTTCCGCTCCTGGTGGCAGCCCCTCGGCGTCAGCGTCAAGGCCATCGAAGGCGTCGGCGAGAGCAAGTCGGACTGGGAGATTAATCTGGAAATGGCCAAACGCCTGGCGACCACCCCCATTAAATTCAATACCGTCCGCGAGCTTATCGACGACCGGCTCAAGGACGGCCATACGACCTTCGAGAAGCTCAAGGCGAAAGGCTGCTGGGAGTATCCGCCGGAAGGACATAACACCCGGCCGTACTATCGCTACGAGAAAGGCCTCCTCCGCGCCGATGGCAAGCCCGGCTTCGATACCCCCACCGGCAAGGTGGAGCTTTATTCCAAGCGCTACGAAGAGTGGGGGCTCGACCCCCTCCCCTATTACGAGGAGCCCCAGGAAAGCCCGGTCTCTTCGCCGGAGCTTTATAAAGAGTATCCCCTCATCCTGACCACCGGCCGCCGCTCGCCGGTCTTTTTCCACTCCGAGCACCGCATGATTCCCTGGCTCCGGGAGCTCGACCCCGACCCCGTCGTGGAGATTAACGATAGGACGGCGGAGATGCTGGGCGTCTCTAACGGCGAGTGGGTTTATGTCGAAAACCGGCACGGCAGAGTCAAAATGCGCGCCAAAGTAACCCCCACCGCCCATCCGAGGGTCGTCAGCGCGGCGCACGGCTGGTGGCTGCCGGAGACGGACGGCAAGGCGCCCAATCTCTTCGGCACCTGGGAGCATAATATCAATAACCTGACTTCTATGGGCCACCAGGCGAAGTCCGGCTTCGGCGGAACCGACTACCGCTCGAATCTGTGCCGCATCGTTAAAATCACGGACCGAAAGGAGTAGCTATGCCCCGCAACGGCTTATTAATCGAATATGGATATTGTACCGGGTGTCACGCCTGCGAGGTCGCCTGCAAGCAGGAGCATAATTACTCCGAGGGCATGTGCGGCATCCGCGTCGACGAGCTCGTCACGGTCAGTCCGGACAAGGTCCAGGTCGACTTCGTCCCCATCACCACCCGCTTCTGCGACCTCTGTGCCGACCGTATAAAACGCGGCGAGTCCACGACCGCCTGCGTGAAGCATTGCCAGGCGCTCTGCATGTGGTACGGGCCGGTCTCCAAGCTGGTGAAGATGATGGAGGATAAGCCGCGCTCGTCCATCTTCGCCCCGAGATAATATCTGTAGACCTCACCCCCTTGATCCCCCTCTCCTTTTCAAGGAGAGGGGGAAGAAAAAGAAAGAGGGGCTTCCGCTCCTCTTAAACGCCCTTAGCTAAATCAGCTTCCCTCCTTCGCAAGGAGGGATAAGAGGGAGAATTTCCCCTTCGCCCCTCTTGATAACTCCCTCTCATAGACTCACCTCCCTTATTCTTTCCCCGTTATGGTATGTTAATATTAATATAATTGGGGGTGAGTTATGTTTGAAAATTTACCGGTAATATCTGAAGTAACTAATGGGGATTTTTGGGATTTTATGAATGGATATAAAGTGGGGGATATAGCGAAGGTTATGGAACAGTGGATGGCAGATTTGGAGGTTAAAAACAAATATTTATCTGAGGCTATTTTAAGTTGCGCTGAAGTTGTGGCTGTGAATTTTAATGGGCTTACCAAAGAAGCAGTAAAAGCTGATACCGTAGTAGCATTGTTAGTTATATTATCAATGGTTGATAAGGAGATAGGAAAATCAGTTAAAGGTGCATAGATTTCTAAAAAAATTAATGTGAGAATAACAACGAGGAGGTAGATAAAGTGAACAACGAACAAAGGCAAAAAAAGCTTTTAGATTTGGTTAAACAACTCGACATAGAACATGAAAAACTAATGGTTATGCTCCAACCTATTATCAATCCTTCTGTAGGTAAAGAGCAAAAAGTATGGAGTATTCCTGAATTTAAATGCCTGAAAAGTCAGATGGAATCAGAGGATAAAATCCTTAAGAATATGCAAGAAGTGATTGGGGAACTTCAATCATTCAGGGGTTGAGGTATGCGACAAAATCCCCTTCCCTTTTCTCTCTTTTCCCATGTATACTTACATCAATAGCCCGCGCACTTTAACAACTAAATAATCCAGCCTGCTTGCCATAATGTTGGAAACAAATACCCGGGAGTTGAAGCTAACTTAACATATCGCTAAAAACGAATAACAGCTATAAATTATGTCAAATCAGCTTCAAAACCGAAAATAAAAAAACGAAAAACGAATACCTGCCGGAAAGGCAATTTAACAACTTAATATCGTCGACCGGGCGCTAGCTGTTCGCCCTCATTCTATCCGAACGGATGCTCTGCCGGATTCTTATACCCCGCCAGCAGCCCCCGCGGCACCTGCTGCATCAGCTCCTCCATCGTCCACGGTTTGTCGCCAAATTTCGTGATGTGGTTCGTGAGGTATGCCTCGGAGTACATACTCACCGTATTACCGCCGACCTGGAAGATTGAGCCGCTGATATTAGCGCCGGCATCGGATGCCAGGTAGCATACAAAAGGAGCGGCGTAATCCGGGGTGGGTGTCATTTTCATCATATTCTCGCCGAGATTCATGCCCTCGTAAACGAACGGGATATCCTCTTTGGCGACGGTGGACGGATAAGCGTCCAGGTCATAGGCGGATCTGGTTTTGGCGAACGGCGAGATCATATTGCAGGTGATATTGTATTTACGCATCTCGATGGCCACCGCTTTGGTCAGGCCCACCACGCCCGCGTTAGCCGTACAGTACTCGGCGTGTTTGATGATATCACCCTGCCATGCCCGGGAAGTGGTGTTGATGATGCGGCCCCATTTTTGTTCTATCATATGAGGCACGGCGTGTCTCATGGTATTGAAATAGCCCTTGGGCTTGGTCCGCGTCACCCTATCAAATAATTCTTCCGTCATTTTTTCAAAAGGACTGAACCCGAAGCCGCCGGCGACGTTCACCAGGATGTCTATCTTCCCGAAGCTATCTATCGCCGTTTGAATCAGTTTTCCGGCCACCGCGAAGTCGGCTATATCGCCGAAGAAGGGCACGGCCTCGCCGCCGGCTTTCTTAATCGCCTGGGCAGTGGTTTCTGCATCACCGCTGATAGCGGCTGTTTCCTTGTCATACCATTCTTTTTTCTTTTTATCCAATTTTTTCATTTGCTCGGCGCTTATCATCTGGCTTGGGGTCGAGCCCTTCTTGCGGTTATTGGTGACTATTTTAGCCCCTTCCGCCGCCAGGGCGATCGCTATCGCCCGGCCTACTCCCTGCCCCGACCCCGTTACCACCGCCACTTTGCCTTTTAGAACTCCGCTCATCGGTTGCCTGCCTTTCTATTGTTCTTGCTCTTTCTCACCGTTGATGATGGCGATTATCTCCTTGCCGTATTTATTGATTCTTCTCTCCCCGAAGCCCTTGATGGCGTTAAGGTCTTTAACCGTCCTGGGGCGCATTTTAATAATCTGGATCAGCATCGAATTATGCGCGATGATGTAAGCGGGTAAGTTCTCTTCGTTGGCTTTATGTGTTCTCCATTCTGCCAGAATATGATAGGTTTCCTGCTCTTTCTTATCGAGCTGAGGTTCCCCGGAAGGAAAACCGCTCCAGCCCGACCCTTCTTCTTCCGGCATCGGTTTCTGCCCCTGTCCTTCGCGCTGAAACTCGGCCAGCTTTGATTCCAGCTCTTTCTGCCTTATCGCCAGAGTGAGATCGCTGCGCGTCTTTTCCAGCACCCCCCGCACCATGTCGGTCGTGCGGCGCAGCCCCCCGGTGATGGCATCGGGGAAGTCCATGGTCACCAGGACGTTGTAAATATCGTCCATGGCCGCCAGCAGCTCCTCGCCCCGCGAGAGGTCGCCCTGCCGCATGGCGTCGAGCAGGTAGCGCCTTATTTCCCCCACCGCTTCCCCCAGGCCGTTCAAATAGGCGGCGGCATCGACGCCCAGCGCTTTATGTTGAGGCAGCGGCTCTCCCGTGACCATGCGCTAGCGTGATGCTGGCCTCGGCGTACTCTTTCTGCGCGTCTCTGACGGCGCCGGCGCCCCCTGTTTCGCTGTACTCCCCGATTCCCTCGGCCTCGTTGAGTAAATTGCGGGCATTGACGAGCAGCTCCGCGGCCTGTTGGAACTCCTGCCGGTGCGCCGCCCGGATGGCGTTGCTGCTGTGGCGGATGGCGTCCCGGCAGAGCGGCAGGAGCTTTTCTCTGGCTGTGTCTCTGGCGACGAGGTCCTGGCGCAGCTGCTCCGCGATGTTGTCCAGGTTATCCATGCTTTTTCCCTTCGACTATTTTTACCAGCTGCCGGGTCGCTTTCTCTATGTCCGCCGCCCCCATGACGGCGCTGATGACGGCGGCGGCGTCCGCCCCCGCTTTCATGACTTCGCCGATATTGCTTTTATTAATTCCCCCGATAGCTACAACGGGCAGTTTTACCGACTTTTTTATCTGTTTTATTCTCCCGAGTCCTACCACCCCGGCGTCTGTTTTAGTTGGTGTAGCGTATATCGCCCCAATTCCCAAATAGTCGGCTCCGGCGGCCTGCGCGGCTCTCGCTTCTTCTATCGTGCTTGCCGAGGCACCAAGTAATTTGTCTATCGGTAAGAGTCGCCGGGCTTCGGCCACCGGCAGGTCCTCCTGACCTACGTTCAGTCCATCGGCGTCCGCCGCTAGAGCTATTTCGAGGCTGTCATTGACGATGAACAGGACGCCGTTTTGCTCACAGAGTTTCCGTAACCCGAGGGATTTCTGGAAAAAACTCCGTCGACTGCCTTTTTTATCCCTCAGCTGAATGATTTTTGCCCCGCCCCTTATCGCCGCCCCCGCCATATCCAGAGCGCTGCGCCCCTTCAAAGACTCCACATCCACGATAACATAAAGACCGCTGAGTCGCTTTATCTTGTCCTGCCGGAGCATCCTTGACAGGAGTTGTTTCTCGATAGTGTAAAGCTCAAATCTGGCTTTCTCGTAGCTTTCGGATTCCAGTCCCGGCCCCGGCTCTTTGGCTAGCTCTTCGAGGACTCTTAATGATTCCTGCACCCGTCGCGCATTGGCGATAATGATTTCCGCGGCGTCCCGCCGTTTTCCTTCACCGGCGGCTTTCATGCCCGCGCCGACGTCCCCCGCCGCGTCCCGCGCCCCGATTAATTGTTGCTGCAGCCCCACATCGATGTGCGCCATCTTGTGCCGCATGTTCTTGAGTCGCTCCGTCAGACTGGCGTCGTCGAGGGACAGGCGGGCGAACTCTTCGAGGACGCGCAGACCTTCCCCGATGCGATTCATATTGGCGTCGATAATGCGCAACTGATGAGCCGGAGTCGATTCCATATGCGGGTCTATTCTAGCATAGCGGTGCTAGCGGGTAAAGAGTAATTAAGAACTGCTATTCGCCGACGGCGTTCTCGATGATTTCGATGCGCGAAGCCTGCCCGTTTTTGTTCATCTGTATGGCGACCACGTCGATGCGCCGGCTTTCGGGCAGTCCCTGATGGCTCTGGCCGTAGATGGCCGCGAGATTTCTCAGCCTGGCCACCTTGACCGGCGTTATCGATTCTTCCGGTCCGCCGTACTCCCGGCTGGTCTTCGTCCGCACCTCGATGAATACCAGCGTGTCTGCCTGGCGGGCGACGATATCGATTTCTCCCTGAGGGCAGCGGTAGTTCGTCTCGACGATGTGATAGCCGTTATGCCCGAGGAACTCACACGCGAGCTTTTCTCCTCTTTTCCCGGTCTGGCTCTTTTTCATAATCGCTGTTCCATTACTTCTCTAACAGGAGTGAATGACCGCCGGTGCAGCGGGCATGGTCCTTGGCGGCGCAGGCACTCAAGGTGCCCGCTGGTGCTGTAGCCTTTATGCTCGGCGAAACCATAGCCCGGGTACTCTTCGTCCATGGCCGTGACCATGCGGTCGCGGGTGACTTTAGCGATGATGGAGGCGCAGGCTATCGAGAAACAGAGACTGTCGCCGTCTTCGATGCCCCGGTTCGGGAGCGACGTCTCGGGGAGGTCGAAATAGTCGATGAGGATATATTCTGGCCCGGGTCTGAGCTGCTCTATGGCCGCTATCATCGCCAGGCGGGTGGCTTTGGCGATCCCCACCGCGTCGATGCCCTCGTTCGACGTCTGACCCGTTCCTATAGATACCGATACCTCTTGTATATAGCCGTACAGGTCTTCGCGCTCTGCCGCCTTGAGTTGCTTGCTGTCCCTGACCCTGGTCTTCCAGCGGGCTTTGATAACGTCCGGGAGAATGACGGCCGCAGCGACGACCGGGCCCATGAGAGCGCCCCTCCCCGCCTCGTCCACCCCGGCGATGAGCCGGTAGCCCTGCTCCCGGAGGAGGTTTTCTTCTTTAAATGAGGGCTTTAAACGAGTATTAATCAAATTACCCCCTGTTAATTATCTTGCTTACTCTCTCCCATATTATCCCCGCTATCTCATTTTTGCTCTTGGTAGCGTCCACAATCAGCCAGCGTCTGGGTTCCGCCGCCGCCAGCTTTAAATACCCCTCCCGCACCCTCCGGTGAAAACCCTGGTTTTCTTTTTCAAACCTGTCCGGTTTCTCACCTTTTTTACGCCTCAGCCCCTGGCCGACCGGCATATCCAGCAGGACGGTCAGCCGCGGCGCAAGCCCCTGCATACCAATCTTATTAGCCCTGTCAACGACCGTCAAGTCGAGCCCCCGCCCGTACCCCTGGTAGGCGGTGGTGGAGTCGGCGTAGCGGTCGCAGATGACCATCGTATCTTTTTCCAGCGCCGGTCTGATTACTTCCGTGACCAGTTGCGCCCGGGCGGCGTTGAAAAGCAGCAGCTCCGCCGCCGGCGATATCTTCAGGCCCTCCGACCATTTTAGCAGGCGCCTGATTTTTTTGCCCAGCGCAGTGACGCCGGGTTCGTGAATCAATAACGCCGGAATATCCAGCTTTACAAGCCGGCGGTAAAGCCGCCTCGACTGCGTGCTTTTACCGCACCCCTCCCCCCTTCGAAGGTGATAAAGAGAGCCATAATGCTTTCTTAGTCCTGCTCGAATTTATCCCATCCGCTCTTTATAAATCCTCACCCGTCGGTTCGGGTCTTTGCCGAAGCTGTGCGAAGACAGGTCGCTCTTCTGCGCTATCAGGTGCTGCAGCCGGCGGATGTAAGAGCTCTGCGGGCTCAGTTCGACCTCTCCCTGCCCTTCATTTACCAGCTCCACCGCCGCCTCAGCTTCATCGAGCGCCGTCTTGAACGGCGATTTATCGAGCGTCGTCTTGAACGGCGATTTATCGAGCGCCGTCTTGAACGGCGATTTATCGAGCGCCGTCCTGAACGGGCCCGCTTCTTCCACAGCTTTCACATGGTATACCGTGCTGAGGAATTGCCTTATCTGCGGCGGCGCGTTGCCCCGCAGGACGTAAACGGGCACGCGGGCGGTCTCGGCGTCCCGTACTTTTTCCGGTCGTCGGCGGTAGTAATTTTTGGACGTCACCAGCATGTCGGCGTCGCGCAGGTTTTCCGTTATCTCTATGTCGATGTTCATCTCCCGCGCTACCTGCAGCAACCTCCCCCGGTTTACCCCGAAGAGAAACAGTCGGTTCGGCCTGGTCTCCTTGGCGACCTTTTTGCCCCGGGCGGGCTTGACTTTTTCCGCCCCGCCCGCCGCTTTTTCTATTCTAACCTCGCCCTGCCCGTCGAGCGAGCGCACCTCGGTGCGGGACGGCGTCCTGCGTAATAAAGCATCGACCGCCTCCCCGACTTCGGGATGGATGGCGACCCGGTCGCGTTCCTGGATTTCGACGACGATGTCGAAGGTGGGCGGCGACTTCCTTTCGAGTATCGACTTCTGCGTGCCGCGGCGGCGCGCCTCTTCGTCGCCGAGCGTTACCGACTGTATTCCGCCGATGAGGTCGGCGAGGGTGGGGTTCATCATGAGGTTCTCGAGGGTGTTGCCGTGGGCGGTGCCGACCAGCTGGACGCCCCGTTCGGCAATCGTCCGGGCGGCCATGGCTTCGAGCTCGGTGCCTATCTCGTCGATGACGATGACCTCGGGCATGTGGTTTTCGACGGCCTCAATCATGACGGCGTGCTGGAGGCTGGGCGTGGCTACCTGCATCCTCCGGGCGTGCCCGATGGCCGGGTGCGGTATGTCCCCGTCCCCGGCGATTTCGTTGGAGGTATCCACGATGATGACCCTTTTCCTGGCATCGTCCGCGAGCACGCGGGCGACCTCCCGGAGCATGGTCGTCTTGCCCACCCCGGGCCGGCCCAGCAGCAGGACGCTCTTGCCGGAATGCACCAGGTCTTCGATAACTTTAATGGTGCCGAAGACCGCCCGGCCCACCCGGCACGTCAGACCCACGATGCGCCCCCGCCGGTTGCGTATGGCGGAGATGCGGTGGAGCGTCCGCTCGATGCCGGCGCGGTTGTCGTCGCCGAAGTTGCTGATTCTGGCGACCACGTGGTCGATGTCCGCTTGTTCCACTTCTTTCTCGCCGAGGATTTCCTCGCGTTTGGGGAAACGGGCTTCGGGCTGGCGCCCCAGGTCGAGCACTACTTCGAGCAGTTCGCGGATGTCTGGCTGCTGTACCAGCGTCTTTTTGATGTCGGGAGGCATGATATCGAGGAGGGCGTCCATGTCGTCGGTGATGACTTTTTGCACAAATTTCTCCGCGACTATCTTAGCGGTCTCCGCTTACTATATCTAAAAAGTAACGGTGAAATCTCAAATCTTCCGTAAGCTCTGGATGAAAGGCGGTGGCTATCAGCTTTCCCTGCCGCGCCGCGACGATAGTGCCGTCGGCGAGTCGACCCAGCACCTCGACTTCCCCCGAACACTCCTCTATTTTGGGCGCCCGGATAAAAACCCCCGGGAAAGGCTTTTTCCCCAGCGCGGGTATCCGGATGTCCGTCTCGAAGCTATCTACCTGCCGTCCGAAGGCGTTGCGCTTGACGGTGATGTCCATCAGCCCGAGTGATTTCGCGCTGTTGCCGGATACCTGCCTGGCCATCAGTATCATGCCGGCGCACGTCCCGAATATCGGCATCCCCTCCCGCGCCAGTCCCGTAATTTCCTTTACTAAATCATAGGCGGACATCAGCCGACTTATCGTCGTGCTTTCTCCGCCGGGAATAATCAGTCCCGCCACCCCCTTGAGCTCCCCGGGCAAACGCACGGGCATGGCTTCCGTGTCCAGTCGTTGCAGCGCGGTAATATGCTCGGCAAAGGCCCCCTGCGCCGCCAGCACGCCGATTTTCATCTACCAGCCTCTCTTCGCCATCAGTCCCTCGGGCGGTATCTGCTTGATATCGAGCCCGCTCATGGCTTCCCCGAGGTTCTTGGATACCTCGGCGATGATAGCCGGGTCTTTATAATGCGTGGTGGCTTTGACGATGGCTTTGGCCCTGACCTCCGGGTCGCTCGACTTGAATATGCCCGACCCCACGAAGATCCCCTCCGCCCCGAGCTGCATCATCAGGGCGGCGTCCGCGGGCGTGGCCACCCCGCCCGCCGCGAAGTTGACCACCGGCAGCTTGCCCGTCTTATGGACTTCCTCCACCAGTTCGAACGGCGCCCCGAGTTCCTTGGCCTGCGCCATGAGCTCGTCGTGCGGGGTATTTTGAAGCTTGCGTATGCCGTCCATGACAGCCCGCATGTGCCTTACCGCTTCGACGATGTTGCCGGTGCCGGCCTCGCCTTTGGTCCTTATCATGGCCGCCCCTTCCCCGATGCGCCGCAGCGCCTCCCCGAGGTCGCGGCAGCCGCAGACGAAAGGCACTTTAAAATCGTGCTTCCAGATGTGGTTGTTCTCGTCGGCCGGCGTTAATACTTCGGACTCGTCGATATAGTCGATGCCCAGCGCTTCGAGCACCTGAGCCTCGACGAAGTGCCCGATGCGGCATTTGGCCATGACCGGAATGGAAACCGCTTTCATAATCGCCTCGATGACTGCGGGGTCGGACATGCGTGCCACGCCCCCCGCCGCCCGGATGTCCGCCGGCACCCTCTCCAGCGCCATCACGGCGCAGGCGCCCGCTTCTTCGGCGATTTTCGCATGCTCGGCGGTGACCACGTCCATGATCACCCCGCCCTTGAGCATCTGGGCAAGCCCTGTTTTTACCTTCCACGTCCCGGTTTCCATGTCCCCCTCCTCTTGATTCCCCTGAATTGATAATATAATTCTACTACGGTTGGCATGGCTTGGCAACAGAATTTATTCATATCGCCAAGTATCATTTGACTCCCCCTGACTGAGTATGAAAAAATGGGTTTATGGACTATTTTTATTTTGCCCTGATTATCCTCGCCCTTGCCGCGCTTATGTACTTCCTTATACGCGTGGAAAAAAGGATTAAAACAAAGTATAAGAAGACCGCCTACGGCCTGCTGGACGTCGCCCGGCCCGACTCTAAAGAGATAAGAGAAACGATCCGGGGCCTGCGATTATACGGCGGCCGCTGGTTTAAAGATAAGGAATGTATCCAGCTCGTCAATCGCCTGCAGATTAAATACAATTCTCTTTATGAATAATCGGCCTCTTGGCCGGCCGGCCGGGGCGGCGGGGATATTCGGGCGGTGTGGGCTTTACCTTATCGATAATCACCAGGTATCTTTTATCATTCAGCTCTTCCAGTACCACGGGCTTTACCTCCCTTAATTTCCCCCCCATCACCTCTATAGCTTTAAGGGCCCTGGTCACTTCCCCCTCGATATCCCCTTTCTTCTGGGCGATGCAGCATCCGCCGACCTCGCAGAAAGGGAGCGCCAGCTCTACCAGGACCGGCAGCGGCGCTAAGGCGCGCGCCAGCGCCAACTGGAATTTCTCCCGGTAACGGTTATCGTGGGCGATTTCCTCCGCCCGGCCGGTCGCTATTTGCACTTTGTCGAGTCCGAGCGTTTGAACCAAATGCTCCAAAAATCGCGCCTTTTTGGCGGTGGCTTCCAGCAGCGTCAGATATATTCCGGGAGATACTATTTTAAGCGGTATCCCCGGCAGTCCCGCCCCCGTCCCGATATCGATAACGTTAAGGCCGTTACCTAGTTCAACTGCCGTGATGATCGTCAGCGAGTCCAGGAAATGCTTTACCTGCACATCTTCGTAGTCGGTGATGCTGGTGAGGTTGACCTTCCTATTCCACTCGATAATTTCGTGATAATAATCTTCGAACTTCTCAAGCTGCTCGGGGGTGAGGTCAATCCCCAGCTTTTGTGCGCCGGACTTAAGCTTTTCCATGACTAAGCGATAAAAAATATGTAGTAGCTATATACCACCGCCCCGGCGAACAGCACGCTGTCCAACCGGTCGAGGATGCCGCCGTGCCCCGGCATGATACTCCCGGAGTCCTTGACGCCAAAATTGCGTTTTAGCAGCGATTCTGCCAGGTCGCCGAGCTGTCCGAAAACGCTGATGAGCGCGCCTAGTATTATCGCCTGCCAGTAATGCAGCGGGAGCTGCAGCGGCGTGTCCAGCGTGAAAAGTGCGCCGATAATCACCCCTCCGCATACCCCGGCTATCGCCCCCTCCCACGTCTTCCCCGGACTGATGTTCGGCGCCAGCTTATGCCTGCCGATGGCTTTCCCGATAAAATACGCCGCCGTGTCCGACCCGAAGGTGGCGAACAGGGCTAGGAATACCCAGTCCCGGCCGGCATCGAGCCTTAGTATTACCAGGAGACTCAGCAGCCAGCCGACGTACAGGACACCGCCCATCATCCATGCCCAGTTGGCGAAAACGCTTTCCTTTGGCCTGACAAATACCAGCATTATCAGGGAGAGCGTTATCGCTGCCGTGAGCAAAAACGGCAGGACAAATTGAAAAGTACAATGCGGATAAATAATGAACAGCAGCGTTGCGGCCAGCCCGAAAATGGCCAGCGGCCATACTTTAGAGACGCCGGTTATCCGGTAAAATTCTATGATTGCCAGCAACCCGGCGACGGCCGCCAGGACGGTGAACCAGGGTATCGGCTCATCGAACCAGACGGCTACGATGACAAGAGGAATACCCCACAGTGCCGTGATAAGCCTTTTTTTGAGCATGCGGCTTAAGTCTGCCGCCCGCCGAAGCGCCTCTGCCTCTGGCTGTAGGCGAGCAAAGCCTTCTCCAGTTCTTCTTCGTCGAAGTCGGGCCACAGGACCGGCGTAAATAATACTCGCTATAGGCCGACTGCCATATCAGGAAGTTGCTGGTGCGCATTTCGCCGCTGGTGCGGATTACCAGGTCGACATCCGGGAAACCGGCCGTGTAAAGGTACTTACTGAACAATTTTTCGTCGATGTCCTGGGGCGGTATTTTATCCGCGGTGATGCGGCTTATCGCGTCGAGTATTTCGGCGCGTCCCCCGTAATTAAGCGCCACGCCGAGCGTCATGCCCCGGTTGTTTTCCGTCAGTTTGACGGCCGTTTATGATGGATTTCTGCACCCCCTCGGGCAGGCCCTGGAGTCGGCCGATGTGCCGTATTCTCACCCCGTTTTTATGGAGCTCGCGGGTCTCTTTCCCCACCACCTCCACCAGGATATCGAAGATGCCATTGACTTCATCGGCGGGCCGGTTCCAGTTTTCGGTGGAAAAAGCGTAGAGGGTAACGTACTCCACGCCGTGTTTATTGAGATACTTGAGTATGCGGCGTATGTTTTTTACCCCCGCCCGGTGTCCCTCCAGCCGCGGCAGGCCGCGTTTTTCGGCCCATCTGCCGTTGCCGTCCAGGATAAAAGCCACATGGCGGGGAAGAGCCGTTATCATTTCCATATCTTTCGAGGTAATCGCCGCTCTGGCGGGAAAACTCGGGAATAACCGGAGGGACCGTTATACCTGCTAGGAGTTCCTGTTCTTTGTTTCTGGCGAACTTATCGATTTCCGCGATAAAGGCATCGGTAATTTTTTGGAGCTGGTCCTGGGCGCGCTTGTGCTCGTCCTGCGATATTTTTTTGTCCTTTTCCATGGTCTTGAGCTCGTTCATGGCCTCGTGCCGCAGGCTGCGCACGGCTATCCGCCTCTCCTCGGCGTGCCGGTGCACCACCTTGATAAGCTCCTGCCGTCTCTCTTCGCTGAGGGGCGGAATCGCTATCCTGATGAGCGTGCCGTCGTTATTGGGGTTCAGTCCCAGTTCCGATTTCTGCAGCGCCTTGACGATTTCGTTGATGCAGCTCTTGTCCCAGGGCTGGATGACCAGCAGGCTGGCTTCCGGGGCGGATATCCCGGCGATCTGGTTCAGCGGCGTGGGCACGCCGGCGTATTCCACTTTGATGTGCTCGACCAGCGCCGGCGACGCATGCCCGGTGCGTATCGTCGCCAGGTCGGCGCGGAAGAGCTTTATGGAGTTTTTCATCTTCTCGTCGATGGTTTTTAACGCTTCGGTAACCATATCAACTACTCGCTTGTCACCAGCGTGCCGATGGCTTTCCCGAGGACGGCCTGCTGCATGCCGTCCTTCGCTTTAAGGTCGAAGACGATTATCGGGAGTTTATTATCGAGGCACAGCGTCAGCGCGGTGGTGTCCATTACTTCGAGACGCCTGTTCAGCACCTCGAGGTGGGTTATCCTGTCGATTTTTTTCGCCTTCGGGTCTTTGCGCGGGTCGGCCGTGTAAATGCCGTCGACGCCGTTCTTGGTCATGAGCAGGACTTCGGCGCCGATTTCGATGGCCCTCAGGGCGGCGGCGGTATCCGCCGTCATGTAAGGATTGCCGGTGCCCCCGGCGAAGATGACCACCCTTCCCTTCTCGAGATGTCGGATGGCGCGCCGCCGGATATAGGGCTCGGCCACCGACTGTATATCCAGGGCCGACTGCGTTCGCGTCTCCACGCCGTGCCGTTCCAGTACGTCCTGTAACGCCAGCGCGTTGATGACCGTCGCCAGCATCCCGGCGTAGTCGGCGGTAACGCGGTCCATGCCGTCCGCTTCGGCTTTAGACCCCCGCCAGGATATTCCCCCCGCCCACGGTAATCCCCACGCCCACTCCCAGCGCGATAACTTTCTTGATCTGCTCGGCTATCTTGTTCAAGGTGGGCGTATCGATGCCATAGCTGTGCCCGCCGCGCAGGGCCTCGCCGCTGAGCTTGAGCATGATCCGCTTGTACTTGGCTTCAGGCATTTTTTATTCCTAGTTACCGAGTTCGTACCGGACGAACCGGCGCACCCGGATGTTCTCGCCCGTCCTGGCGATAGTCTCCACGATGATATCCTTGACGGTCCTGGTGGGGTCTTTGATATACGGCTGCGCCAGCAGGCAGGCTTCCTTGGGGTCGATTTCCTCGCCTTCTTTTATTTCCTCTTCGGAGATATATTTCGGCGCCAGCGCCGCCACCTGCATGGCGAGGCAGTGCGCCAGCTGCTTGTATTCGTCGGTGCGGGCGACGAAGTCCGTTTCGCAGTTAACTTCGACCATCGCCCCGATGCGGCCCGCTGTATGTATATAGGCTTCGACCAGTCCCTGGCTGGTGGCGCGCTCCGCCTTTTTCTGCGCTTTAAGCAGCCCCTTTTCTCTCAATGCTTCAAGGGCTTTGTCGATATCTCCGCCACAGCCGACCAGTGCGCTGCGGCAGTCCATGATGCCGGCGCCGGACTGTGCTCTCAGTTCTTTGATCATCCCCGTGGTGATTTCCAAGCGTCCTCCTTATTCCTCTTCCGGTGTAAAAATCTGCGGCGCGGCGGCCCCGGTGGTGGCGGCTTGGGCGACTTCCGCCGCCGCTTTCTGTTCCACGACCTCGACGGGAACGCTGGCCGCCAGACCGGCCTTGCCTTCGAGGACGGCGTCGGCAATCTTGGTGCAGACGAGCTTCACGGCGCGGATGGCGTCGTCGTTGGCGGGGATGGGATGGTCGACTTCATCGGGATTGCAGTTGGTATCCACGATGGCGACCACCGGTATGCCCATGCGGTGGGCCTCGGCGAGGGCGATCCTTTCCTTGGTAGGGTCGATAATGAACAGCGCGCCCGGCAGGGCCGTCATCTCTTTGAAGCCGCCCATCTGGTTGTTGAGATGCGCGATTTTCTCGTTAAGCTTGAGGACTTCTTTCTTCGAAAGCCGCCCGAGCTCTCCCCTGGCGAGCTGGTCCTCCAGGCGTACCAGCTGGTCGATGCGCGCCTGTATCGTGGCGAAGTTGGTGAGCATCCCGCCCAGCCAGCGTAAATTGACATAGTACATGCCGCAGCGCGTCGCTTCTTCCTTTACCGATTCCTGGGCCTGTTTTTTCGTGCCGACGAAGAGGATGGTTTGACCGCTGGCTATCGTTTCCCGGATAAAGGCGCAGGCTTTGTCCAGCATGACGGCGGTCTTTTCCAGGTCAATGATGTGGATGCCGTTGCGCTTGGTAAAGATGTAGTTCTTCATCCGCGGGTGCCAGCGACCCGTCTGATGTCCGAAGTGCGCTCCGGCTTCGAGGAGCTGTTTGATGGTTGCAGTGTCAGGCAATTTCTTTGACCTCCCTTGGTAAATTAATCGTAAGTATTCAGGATTTAGGTCTTTAATCAGTATAACATAACAATAAGTTTACGACAATATGTAGTCTTAAAATACTTTTTTACGTAGCTAAGAAGAGAAGAAATGATGTAAAATGTCACCAGATATGAGAATCATCCATTTCGCCGACCTGCACCTGGGCGTGGAGAACTACGGCAGGCTCGACCCCGCCACCGGTCTCTCCTCCCGCCTGGCCGACTTCCTCTCGGTTCTCGACGAGCTCGTTGATTTTGCTTTGAAGAGCCGCGTCGACCTCGTCCTGTTCTGCGGGGACGCCTACCGCACTCGCGAGCCCGGCCAGACCCAGCAGCGGGAGTTTGCGCGACGTATCGGCCGACTGGCCGCGGCTGGTATCCCTGTCTTTCTGCTCGTCGGCAACCATGACCTCCCCAACGCCATCGGCCGCGCCACCGCCACCGAGATTTTCGATACGCTGGCGGTAAAAAACGTCTATGTGGCGAGCAAGCCCGATATCTATAAAATCCCCACCGCCGGCGGCGTCATCCAGATTGTCGCTATTCCCTGGCTGCGGCGCAGCGCCCTGCTCAGCCGCGATGACACGAAAAACCTTAACATCGAGCAAGTCAACCGCAGGATGCAGGAGGCCCTGACACAGGTCATTGTCAATAAGACGGCCGCCCTCGACCCCTCCCTGCCTGCCGTCCTGGCCGCCCACATACTGGTCGGCGATCCGCGGGTGGGCCGGGGCTCGGAAAGCCTGATGGCCATTGGGCAGGAGCCCGCCGTGCTGCTGAGCAATGTCGCCAGCCCGGCCTACGACTATGTCGCCCTGGGGCATATCCACAAGCGCCAGGTGCTCGCGGAAAATCCCCCGGTGGTCTATGCCGGCAGCCTGGAGCGCATCGACTTCGGGGAGGAGAACGACGAAAAAGGGTTCTATGTGGTTGATATTGCCCGGAGCGAGGGGGAGAAAAGGGAGGTCACCTACAAATTCCATCCGGTGAACGCCCGCCGATTTCTTACCGTCGCCGTTAACTTGAAAGCCGAGGAGACCGACCCCACCGCCGCCGTCCTGGCGGCCGTCGCCGCGCAGAAAGAAAACATCAGGGACGCTGTCGTGCGGCTCAATGTCACCCTGCCGTCAACGCTGGAAGGCCAGCTGCGCTTTAACGAAATCCGCGACGCCCTCAAGTCAGCCCACTACTTTTCGATTAACCGCGACGTGCAGCGGGAGACCCGCCTGCGTTTGGGCAGCCGCAACGTCGAGGAGATAACCCCGCTCGCCGCCCTGAAAGCTTATCTGGATTCGCAAAGAGTCGCCCCTGAACGCCAGAAAATCCTGCTGGAGTACGGCGAGAAGCTGATAGAAGGCAAAGAGATCCTAGGCTTTGGCATCCCAGATAAAGATAGAGGTTACGACCGCTACGGCGGTGACGGCCCAGGCCGAAAAAGTGAACATGGTGTGATATCCGTATTTGTCGATAAATCCACCCATGATAGGCGCAAAAATAGCCCCGCTATACTGCATCGTGGAATAATAAATACCGTATATCGTCGAGCGGTGCTTGGCGGGGGCCTGGCTCATGATAAAGACTTCCGTCACCGGAAAACGAATGGCCTGGATAAGCCCCATCACCCACAGCACCATCCATAACCCCCACCCCAGCTGGACTTCTTTTAAAAAGAAGAGCACGACGCCACTCATAATACCGGTGACGATGATGACCTTCGTGCTGCCGATACGGTCGCCGATATACCCGCCCACCGGTCCGGCCCACAATCCGGAAGAAAACACGATCGACATCGCCATGGTGGCGAGTTCGTTCGAAGCTCCGAGCTGGTTCTTCATGTAGACCGAAAGGAAGGCGTTGACGGATGCCCCTGCCCCGCCCCCCAGGACCATCATTGTCAGGTAGGCAATCAGCCTCCGCTTGTAGCCCGGCTGCGGGGGTCTCTCTTCCGCCTGCCGGCGCCTCATGGCTTCGACATGGGCTCTGCCATACCGTTTATTCAGATAGATGAAGAATAGCGTTCCCAGGATAATCGTGGGTATCGCCAGAGTAAGAAATGAAGTCCGCCAGCCCCAGGCAGCCGCAATACTGCCGGCGATTAACGGGGCCAGGAAAAAGCTCGAGTTTCCACCGATGAGGTGCAGGCCTAATGCCCGTCCCCGCTGGTTAGTCGGCACCGAAAGAGAGATCAAGGGCGTCGAAGCGGGATGATAGCCCCCGGCCATGAGGCCTAAAAAGATAAGAAAGAGGATGAGCATGGTGTAGGTAGTCGATACCCCTACGAGCACACCTCCGATACCGACGCCGACAATGCCGATGGTAATAAGAATCGTTGGCCCGATACGGTCGGCAAACCAGCCGGCCGGCAACTGGGCGAAAGCGCTGGAAAGTGAAAATGCCGAGGTTAACCCCCCCAGTTGCGTATTATTTAATTTAAACTCGTCCTGTATGAAAGGCTGCATCGGGCCAGGCAAGGCCGTTAATAAATGGTGCGTGGCGTGAGCCACGATAAAAAACGGCAATGAGGTCAGGAAGAAAGACCTCTTTTTCTCCTGCGGCTGTGATAGCGATGGTGTAATCTTAGTATCCTTTCGTGACGCCCGCCGGTCATTATGGATGCCACGATATAATGTTTTAATAATCGTGGGCGTTACGGCGCGGTGATAATAATTTGATAAAGACGGAACTAAACGATTATACTACCTTTATCAGCGGCATGACAAATTAACAAATACTCTTGACAAATTTATTTTGATATGTTACGATATATCGTGATAAAGCAAAAGGAGAGAGTGATATGTTTCACCGACCGTTTTTCCCCTTCGAACGTCACTCACGCATCTTCGAAAAAGGCGACCTTAAATACGTTATCCTGAGCCTGCTTAAAGACAAGCCGAGCCACGGCTATGAAATCATCCGGGCCATGGAAGACTATTTCCACGGCTTTTACACGCCCAGCGCCGGCAGCGTTTACCCCACCCTCCAGATGCTCGAAGACATGGGCTACGTCAGCGCCTCGGAGCACGATGGCAAAAAGGTATATACCATCACTAACGAGGGGCTGAAGTTCCTGAAAGAGCAGCAGGAAGTCATCGAGAAGATAAAGTGCCATATGGACGAATGGTGGCACCCGCGCAATATCGAGGAGTTCCACGATACCATCGATGAACTGCGGAACCTCGGCCGGCTGGTCGGCCGCAAGGCCCATCACCTGGGACCGGAGAAATGGTCCCAGATCAAGGACATCGTCTCCCGCGCCAGCCGCGAAATCGAAGAAATACTGGGCAAAGACTGAAAACACCGGACAATAATGCGAATAATTCTGAGCTTCTCCCCTTCGTAAATGCTTCGTGCTATAATATGACCGTGACCGATTCCATCATTCACGTCGACAACCTCGTAAAGAAATTCGGACAGCTTGTCGCCGTCGACCATATCAGCTTCGACGTCGCTCCGGGTGAAATTTTCGGTTTCCTGGGTCCGAACGGCGCCGGCAAGACCACCACCATCAATATCCTCTGCACTCTTGCCCGCCCCACCTCCGGCCGGGCCACGCTCAACGGTTTCGACGTCGTACACCAGCAAAACCAGGTGCGCCATTCCATCGGCCTCGTCTTCCAGGACTCCAGCCTCGATGACCGGCTCACCGGCATGCACAATCTACGTTTCCACGCCATGGTCTATAACGTGCCCGCCGCCGTCCGCGAAAAACGCATCCGGCAGGTGCTGGAAATGGTGGACCTCTGGGAAAAGCGCAACAACTTCGTCCGCACCTATTCCGGCGGCATGAAGCGCCGCCTCGAGCTGGCGCGGGGCCTGCTGCACTACCCCAAGGTCCTCTTCCTCGACGAGCCTACCCTGGGACTCGACCCCCAGACGCGCAACCACATCTGGGAGTACGTCATTCAGCTCCAGAAGCAGGAAGGCACCACCGTTTTCCTGACCACCCATTATATGGACGAGGCGGAAAAAGCCAGCCGCATCGCCATCGTCGACCACGGGAAGCTGGTGGCCATGGATACCCCGGCGCAGCTCAAACACATGGTCGGCAAAGACATCGTTACCCTGCGGACGGTCGATAATAAGAAAGCCGCCGACGAAATAAAATCGCGCTACGGGGCCGACGCCATACCGGTCGGCGACCAGCTCAATTTCAGCATGGAAAACGGCGAGGAGTTCCTCCCCGCATTTATCAAGGAGTTCGGCGTCAATATCTCCAGCATCAGCCTGCGCCACCCCACCCTCGAGGATGTCTTCCTCAAGCTTACCGGCCGGGAAATCCGTGAGCAGGATGTCGGCGACTCTTTAGCCGCGCAGATGAGGCAGCGAGGCAGCCGCATGCGCATGCACTAGGATATGATAATGAACAGCTTGCTCGGCGTTTATACGATGTGGTACCGGGACGTGCTGCGCTTCTGGTACGATAAAGCGCGCATGTTCAGCGCCCTGCTCTTCCCCGTGTTCTTCCTTTTCATGTTCGGCAGCGGCCTGCAGAACAGCATCGGCCTCATGTCCGGCGGTATCAATTTCACCCAGTTCATGTTCCCCGGCATCATCGGCATGTCCGTGCTCATGGGCTCTTTCATGTCCGGCGTCTCCATCGTCTGGGACCGCGAGTTCGGTTTCCTTAAAGAGGTCCTGGTGGCGCCCATCAGTCGCGTCTCGGTGGCGCTGGGCAGGACGCTGGGCTCCGCCACCGTCGCCACCATCCAGGGCATCATGATTCTGGTGCTGGCGCCCGTTATCCACGTATCGCTTACGGGCTGGGCCGTTGTCGAGCTCATTCCGCTTTCTTTCCTCCTAGCGGCTTCGATGGGCTCGATGGGCATACTGCTGGCTTCGCGCATCAAGTCCACCGAGGCTTTCCAGGCCATCATGCAGATGCTCATGTTCCCCATGATGTTCCTTTCCGGCGTCTTTTTCCCTTTGCAGAACCTGCCGTCCTGGATGAGCTTTCTGGTGAAAATCAACCCGGCTACTTACGGCGTCGCCAGCATCCGCCAGGTGATGCTCGGCACCGGGACGAACTCGGCTTTTGATATTACCCTCTTCGGCCACACCATGACCATCTGGGAAAATATCGCCATCCTGGCGGTCTTCGGGTTTGCCATGGTCATGCTGGCGGTGTGGTCTTTCGGCCGGCAGGAATAGGAGAAAGCCATGGCCCCGTTACGCTATGCTAAAAACATCGTCACCGATACTCGGGAATATACCCCAGAAGAAATCGCTCAAATCCAGAAGATGATGAAGCGTAGCCCGATAACGTCAACCGTCAAACTTTTACGGCTGCTCTGGATGGACGACACCAAAGTTGAAGGAGCTTCTTTTTACATGGAGTGCATCTGGCTGTGGGAAGGGGCGACTGCCTCCGGGACGACCGAAGAGCCGCACGTCCATGACTTCGACGAGGTCATCGGCTTTATCAGCACTGAGGCCGACCATCCTCGCGACCTGGGTGCCAGAATGGAAATCATCCTGGGCGACGAGACGCATTTCCTGACGAAAAGCTGTCTGGTGCATGTGCCGGCGGGGATGAAGCACTGCCCGCTGACTTTCCGGGAGGTAAATAGACCGGTATTTTTCTTTACCCTGGCGCCTATCTCGAGGTACGGGCGCACCTCGGAAAGGATAAAATCGAAGAAAGAGGCGTCTTTAAAAGCGCCCGCCTTTATGCCGCCCCCGCCCGATAAGTCCGGAAAGAGATACACCCGCTATATCATCACCGAGCCGGCGCCGCACTGGCCGACTAATCCGCCACGGACACCTCCGCCGAGACCGACGGCCAGGACGACCCAGATAGTCTCCCTGAACAACGACGTGTCTCCGGGGGCTTTCTACGTTGATTTCGTCTGGATTTGGAGCGGCGACATGACCATGGCGCCCCAGCCCCACGCCCACGATTTTGACGAGATGGTCGGCATCGTCGGCTACCCGGCGGACCGGGAACACCCCCGTGCTGTGGGCGGCGACGTGTCCATTATGCTCGCGGACGAAAAACACGCCATCAAGCAGAGCTCGCTCATCTTCGTGCCGAAAGGCCTGCCCCACTGCCCCATCGATTTCAAGAATATTATTCAACCTGTGCTCTGCTTCACCATCGGCAATACGCCGAAGTGGGGACAGCGCTCATCCTGAAACAAATGAGCCCCGATGTCAAAATCGGGGCTATGATTTTTTACTGGAGCCAGCGATAGGATTTGAACCTACGACCCGCGGTTTACGAAACCGCTACTAGAAATTCTATCACATTTTGTAGCTATTGGACAGATTTCTCAGCAATTATTATCATATCTTCAAGAAGATAGTCCCGCTTTACAATCGTCTGAGGACGAATTTTCGCTTACATGTTTACTAGAAAAGACGCCCTAAATAATTTTATACAAGCATCAGAGTGATTTTCTTGCGCTTAAAATATTATCTTCAAGGGTGTTTACCATCTAATATCTCTAGCTATAGTATCCCATTTTGTCCGGCTGAATTTCTCAATGGCCTAATCAGAATAGATTTATACGCTTATCTGGATGTTATTTTCCCTTATACACATCTTATCTTGTTGTTTCGTCCCCTTAAATAAAGGGAAAACCTACCACTACACAAATAGCGGGATGCCTGTGTTTTTATCGCAGCATTAGCAACTAATAGCAGTCAATACTAAATAGATAAAGCTCCGGTTAGTTTAACAATTTGAGTTTTTGTGACATTTTACGATACGGGACATTGAAATAAAAAAGGAATTGTGGCAAGCTTAGGGTGGAAAAGTCAGGGGTAAAAAGTTGGCCGAGGAAATCATTAAAAAAGCGGGATGCTGTTTCTGCGCCGTTAACTGCGGCATGCTCGTCCATGTGCGCGACGGAAAAATCGTTAAAATAGAGCCCGACCCCGCCAATCGGTTAAGTCGCGGCTTTAGCTGTGAAAGGCCGCGCTACGCCATCAAATGGCTTTATCACCCCGACCAGCTTAAGCACCCCCTAAAGAGGGCGGGAAGGAGAGGGGAGGGGAAATGGCAACAAATACCCTGGGCGCAGGCTATCGATGAGATAGCCGAAAAATTGAATAAATTAAAGGCCAGTTATGGTGCTAAGACACTTGCGGTTTTCGAGGGGACCTACCGCGGCGAGAACATCTGGGCCAGGTCGCGTTTCCTGAACCTCTTTCAGAATCCCCAGAACGTCTTTCATCCCGGCGTTGTCTGCACATTGAATTGCCTGGCCACGGAACAGGCGATGATGGGCGATTCTGTCATGGCCACACCCGATATCGCTCACACGAGCTGCTTGGTCCTCGACGGCATACGCCCGCACGAGTCATCGCCGCGTACTTTATCCTCAATCCTGAGGCGCCGGCAACAGGCCCCGTTGAAACTCATCGTTATCGACCCCGTTGTGACTAAAATTGCCAGGATGGCGGATATCCATTTACAGATACGGCCGGGCACAGACGCGGCGCTGTTCCTGGGCTGGATAAACATTATCATTAACGAAAACCTTCATGATAAAGAATTTGTTTCTAAGTGGACGTTCGGCTTCGATAAGCTGGCCGAAAGAGTTCAGGAATATCCCCCAGAGCGAGTCGCGGAAATAACACACATCCCTGAAGAACAAATAATAGCCTCAGCCCGGCTTTACGCCACGACCAAGCCCGCATCGCTTTACCGTGGGCTCGCCACGGACCAGATAGGACCTAATTCCGCCCGCGTCAGCCAGGCGAGGAATGCGGTGAGAGCTATTACCGGCAATATCGATATTCCCGGCGGCGACCTCGTGCCTTCGGTTGGGCCGATCATCGACGGCAAATGGTTCATCCGCGATGCCCAGATGGAGCTTACCGAAAGGTCATCGGACGAGATCAGAAAATTGCAGCTCGGTCAGGAGAAAGCACCGCTGATGACCTGGCCCGGCTACGAGTTCACCAACACTCCGTGGTATAAACTGCACGGCGTTTCCCAGACCACTATGCACCGTCTCGGCGGCTTTGTGCCGGCGCTTTATGAAGCAATACTTTCCGGTAAACCCTATCCCATCACCGCCGTCATGACTTGGGGCTCTAACCCCTTGTTGTGGGCGCCCAATGTTAAGAAACTTTATGAAGCCCTGAAAAGCCCCAATCTTGAACTGAGTGTTGTCCAAGAATATTGGATGACGCCGACTGCCCAGCTGGCCGATTACGTTTTGCCGGCTGCATCGTGGCTGGAAAGGCCCATGTGCTCCACGCAGGAAGATTTTACCGACGTGGTGTGGGGAGGAGAGCGGGTGATACCACCACTGGGCGAAAGGAAAGACGACTATACCTTTTTCCGCGACCTTGCGCTGGCTACCGGCCAGTCGAAGACCGATTGGCCCTGGGAGACTCTAGAGGATGTTATCGCGTATCGTCTCAAGCCCCTAGGTATTACCTACGAAGATTTTGTTCACACTGGCTATATCCTGGGCCAGCGTAAATATAAAAAATATGAGGAAGAAGGCTTTGCTACGGCTTCTGGGAAGCTCGAGCTTTATAGCACTGTCTTGGAAAAACTGGGTGCTGACCCTCTGCCTTATTACGAGGAGCCGCCGGAATCCCACATCAGTACTCCGGATATCGCCAAAGATTATCCCCTGGTTCTCAACACGGGCGGGCGTTTCATGCCCATGTTCCACTCCGAGCATCGTCAGTTTGGTATCGGCATGCGGGAAAAGCACCCTGACCCGCTCGTTACCATCCACCCCGAGACAGCAGGGAAGTTGGGCATCAAAAATGGAGACTGGGTCTGGATTGAGACTCGACGGGGGTGTATTAAGCAAAGGGCAAGTTTTGATGCCGGTATTCTACCTGATGTCGTCAACTGCGAGGCAAGCTGGTGGTTCCCCGAGCAGTCGGGTGAAGACCCTTGTCTTTTCGGCGTGTTCCAATCCAACGCCAATGTTCTTACGCCGGAATCCGCCGAGTTCTGCGATCCGTTGACAGGCGGGTGGGCCAGCCGCGCGCTATTGTGCAGAGTTTATAAAGTTGAATAACGCATAGTTTTTTATGCTATGTTTTGAAAAGAAGCTGCTATCTTAACCGTAATATCTGCATCGTCGACTAAAATGTTGACTCTCATTGTTTCTAATAGAATTCGCCACTGATCATCTTTTAAGCTGTCCAAATTGCGGGCAGCGATTTCGCAGAATCGACGTAATCCCTCTTCATTAACTATTGCACGCTTTAGCTCATTTATTTGCCTTTTCAGCCGGTCTTGGTCATACTCGAGTTCTTTACGGTTCTCCTCAATTCGCCGTTCCTCGACCTCCAATTTCTCGACAGAGTATTTAGGGGCTAAAAAACGACCTCTCAGCGCTACAGGGATGGGTTAATCACAACTATCCGTTAGTCATTTCCACTCAGAAACCTTACTCATTTTTAATGTTTTTAATATATGTGGATTGTTTCTGCTTTTTATCCTGTGTGCAAAATAATAAGCCTTAAAAAGATTATTGTCGATTGATTGAGATATTCTAACTGTTTTTTGACGTATCTCCGACATTTTTCTAACTGCACGATAATATGATAAAAGTGTATATTGTATCGATTAGTTTTACATGATAGAAGCTGTAACGAAGTGTTTAAGTAGTTGGGTAAAACGATGAGAGTGGATTGGATAGCTATAATACTGAGGGCAATAGGGGTAACCTTAATAACAGCTTTGATTGGCTTGTTGATTTATTCATGGTGCCAAGGCTTAATACCTCTTATTTAAACACACTAGAATCGTACTCTGGCGAAATTAATCGGCATTCATGCTATTTCTTTTTATGTCGTTTTCTTTCCCCCCATACCGCCAAACCTATAAACATCAATATCAATCCCACAAATGTCAAGAAGAAGCGCTGAATAACCCCATTATCGGTCGTATAAAAGCTTTCACCTTTGAAGCATGTAATATTTTTCATGAAATCATATCTAAAAATGTTTCTTAATTGGCCTTAAATTTATGCTTTACAGCCTATCTATATGGTACATTTAAGACATTATGCCCTCTTCACACCGGAATAGCCCGCCGGCAGGCTTATCCAGGGGGAGAAGGAATCAATCTTCTTCTGCAGTTGAGCCTTCTTCGGCGATATCTTCGCCTTGGTCAACCAAATCGTCATAAAGCTGACCGGGGATGCAGACCTCGTCGGGATCGACATCGATCTTCTGAAGTTCCTCGAGTAAGTGTTTTAGTGTTGGCATGTTCTTAACCTCCTTTCTATCGGATTCAATTCAATTATACACAGGTTCAATTTCTGTTAGGTGTTTCTGTTATAGATCAAATGCCGATTATAAGGCAAAGTACCATGCCCTGAGAGGGGGCCAGGAGGAGAGGTTAGAGTTATTCAAGTTAGTCTACGTACGTCTGTTCGTGTTTCGCCCCGAGAGACATCAATAAGAAACCGAAAGGTTTATCCACCCACCTGGTGACGATGTTCCCGTGAGGAAAATCGGCAGGGACAACTACTGCTGTCGGCTCGTTAATAACATACCTTTCATTTTCTGGGCCCATATCAATCTGGATTTCCGCTCCAAGATAATTGATGTCGGATGGATCCGTACCTGCGAAAAGTAAAACTTCGTCTTTGGGATGTGTATGAGACCCACTGCCCGTCCCACGTAGCCATGTACCGGGGTTTTTGTGGATGCCCCAGCAGAAGTTGACATCCATACCCTCCAAGTCCTTGCCGAACATCCAGACCGCGTTTTCCGTCATGCCCGGGCCGGGAACAAAATTACCGTCGGCCATGTCGCCGTAAAAGGCTTTTTCTTCAATCTTTAACTTGCGTTTCGCAAATGTGTTGGGCAACAGTGGCTTAACGTATTTATCATAAAGATGCCCGTGGGAAATGGTTTCTTCAGAAACGTTCACCCGCTTGGCTCCGAAGGTGGAATTCATGGGGGATTTGATGTTCGAATCTTTGGGCGGCTGCCTCATCTTTATTTGCTCTTCAGACAGCCCTTCACCGAGCCATCGGGAAGTGGGCGCTGCGCCCAGGGAAATGATGAAAAAGCTGTAGCCTATCGGGCTGGTCACGTCTAGTGTTACCGAGGGGCAATGATAAAAACCCGCTGGCGCTATTATAACTGAAGGCTTGTCGAAATAATGTATTTCCAGTTCTTTACCCAAGCAGTATTGCAATTCAGCCCCCAGATACTTGGGTCTGTCGGGGTCCAGCCCGACGAACACGAGGCATTCCGGGTAAGGATGAACGTGCGGGTCCATGCCAGGATGCCAATCACCCAACCCGGTGTAAAACCCCCAGGAAAAATTAAGAGCCATTCCTTCCAGATGGTCGCGGCCGTTCAGCCAGCGGTTGACATCCGCATTCCCCGTATTTCTGAAGAAATTGCCACTGCCCCCGGGCATCGCCGCGATGCGTAGAGGTTTAAGCAAGTGTTCATATTTTCTGGTTGCCATGATTAATTTTCCTCCCTGATTACATTACATACTACCGATATAACAGGTAAGTTAATTGATATACGAACTTTCCGGCTGGCTAGAAAGATTAATCGAAAAGAATGCATAGGGTTTATCGGTCCAACGGGTGATAATGGGACAATGGGGCAGTCCGGCGGGGCAAATAACGACCGATGGCTTATTGATAATATGCCTCTCATGTTCTTTGCCAAGGTCGATTTCGATTTCTGCCCCGAGATAATCGATATCGAACGGATCGACACCGGCGAAAACCAGGACTTCATCTACGGGATGAGTGTGCGCGCCGACACCACGGTGCCAGAGACCGGGTTTACTATAGAATCCCCAGTCCAGATTTAGGTTCAACCCCTCGAGGTCTCTGCCGTATAACCATGCCAGGTGGTCGGCGTTGCCCGGTCCAAGCATAAATCCACTTTCCCTAGTTCTCTGCGCGCGTTTAGCCAGTTCCTCTTGGGTGAAACGGGAAGTGTTGAATTTACCGCGTTCGATCAATATTCCCGCCTTTAACGGCTTGACCAGATGCGCATATTTTCCTTTAGACGGACCTGGTTTAGGATTCGCCATCCACTCTGTATGCGTTACGTTGCTTAGAGCCGCGAGGTAGAAACCGAAGCCCTTGGGACTGTAAATTCTCTTTGTCGTAGTGGGACCGTGGGGAAGCCCGGCAGGAATAACGATGACCGTTGGCTCGGCGAAAGAGAACGTTTCCTGCTCCTTACCCAGGCAAGTCTCGACTTCCGCGCCGAGGTAATTTATATTGGCGGTGTCCAGACCTACATAAAAATGGACTTCCGGGTAGGGATGGATATGAGGGTCCCGGCCCTCATGCCAATCGCCGAGCTTGGTTTTAAACCCCCAGTCAAACCATAGCTTCAATCCCTCGAGTTCCTTACCGGTTAAGCACACTTTTTGCTCAGCGTATTCCGGGACATTAAAAAAGGCCTTCCGTTCACTTGTCTTCCTTTTTGGTTTAGCTTTATCTTTTCTGCCGATGCTCAAAGGCTTAATAAGATATTCATATTTCTTCATAGTCATACTTCCTCCCAGTATATATCCGCTGTGATTATTACCTGAGACACGGAGCCCTTTCAATTATCGTCTCTAGTCTAAACGCAATTTCCGGTTTTATCAACTATTCAACGATATATTTTTTTGTCATATTATTATTATCGTTTTTAGGGGATACGATTCCTATCAAATCGTAGGTCACCCTGATAGCTTATGATACCTATGTATCGGGCAATCCTATTATTATCCCCTCGATGTTGACCCATCAGCGGCTACTATGGAGATAATGGGCAAGGTGTAACGTTGGCTATATTGGTATCAGTGCAACAATCACTCAGAATGTGACATTTATCTCGATTGAAAAAAGAACTTTTCACAGCTAAACCCATGTGAACACCCCGATGTTTGTGCAGTGGTAGTTTAAATTCAGGATAAAAAACAGAGGGGGAGCGTGTCCGTTCCCCCTTTTTACTTAGGATTCTTCTAATTCTCTGACATTAAGCTAGAGTATACCTCTTAATCTCGGGTCCAGCGCATCTCTTAAGCCGTCGCCGACCATGTTGAAGCCAAAGACGACCAGCATGATGCATATTCCAGGCGCAAATGATAGTATCGGGCTAGTCAGGATGAACTTATAGCCGTCACTGATCATGCTGCCCCAAGCAGCTTCCGGCGGCTGTATGCCTACGCCCAGGAAGCTAAGGCCGGCTTCTGCCAAAATCGTAGTACCCAGGCCAATTGTAGTAACGACGAGAATAGAGGGAAAGGCGTTGGGGAATACATGTCTCAACATCATCCTCAGGTCGCCTGCCCCCAACGAACGCGCTGCGGTCACATAATCATTCTGCATTATCGTCATGGCCTGGCCGCACATCATCCGGCATTGCACTGGTATCATACCGATGCCAAGGGCGATAATCACATTCTTAAGTCCGGCACCGAGCATCGAAGCAATTACCATTGCAATTAATAACATTGGAATTGCCATTAACGTATCGGTAAATCTCATGATAATTTGGAAGACAAACCCACCAAAGTAGGCCGCAATTAGTCCCAGAGCCTCTCCGATGATGGCCGACGAGCCGATCGCGCCGATCGCTACCATTAGTGAGACCCGCGAACCATAAATTACGCGGCTTAAATTATCCCTCCCGACTGAATCTGTGCCCAAAAGGTGTGCGCGGCTCGGCTGCTGTAGGACTTGAGTCATATCCATTTTATTGGGCTCGTAAGGAGCTAGCAACGGGGCAAAAATCGCCACCAGGATCAGGAGAACGATGATGATGAAGCCAATAAGAGCAAGCTTGCGTCCAAAAAAGACCTCCACTATCCGCCGAAATTCACCGCGATATGGACGAGCCTCTTCCAGGCCGGTTGAAATTGCGCTGCCCAAAGTATTTGAGTTTTTATCCATATGACTTTTTTAGCCGTACCTAATCCTGGGATCAAACCAGCCATAAGAGATGTCTACGATCAGGTTCGACAATACCACGACCGTAGCAATGATTAGAACACCAGCCTGAACGACCTGGTAGTCATGCTGAAAAACCGACTGGGTCAACAGTCTGCCCATTCCCGGAATATTAAATACCGTTTCGATAAGTACGGCGCCACCAAAGATCAGGCTGACCTGGACGCCCAGTATCGTTATCACTGGAATCAAAGCATTCTTAATGGTATGTTTATATACGATAACTCGCTCTCTTAACCCTTTAGCCCAGGCCGTGCGGATATAGTCCTGCTGGACGACTTCCAGCACACTCGACCGGGTCTGGCGAGTGAGAGAAGCAATTGAAAAGAGGGACTCACAGAATACCGGCATGATCACCCGGCGGATGCTCTGCCCGAAGTCGGTGAACGGTGAAACAAAACCACCGGTGGGCAGCCAGTGGACCTCGAGTGAGAAGACATATATCAGCAATATGCCTATCCAGAAGGAAGGTACAGTGATACCGATGTTAGCCAGCACAGTGACAAAGCTGTCAATCCACTTTCCACGCCGGATCGCGCATATTACGCCAAATAAAATACCCAGGGTGGCGCTAAATACAAGAGCGAGTGCGCCTATATAGAGAGTGATCGGCATGCGTTCTTTAACTAGAGTACTCACTTCTGTGTTGTAAAAAACAGACTTACCGAGGTCGCCGTGAAACACGCCCTTGATCCAATCCACATACTGCAGCGGGAGAGATTTATCCAAGCCAAATTCGTGCCGCAGTTCATTAAGCTGCTCCTGCGTCATCTGTCCAGAGCTCATCTGAGATTGGGATATAAAAAGGGTAAGCGGATCACCTGGCAACAGCCGCATGATTAGAAAAACGAGAACCGTAACTAGGAAAAGGACCAGAATACCCAGTAACAGACGGCGTACGATATAGGCAGCCAAAGCAATTCTCCATCGAATAACAAAATCCGAGATATGCAGGGGCAGAGTGGCTAAAACTACTATCGAATAGCCACTCTGCCCTACCTGATTATTTCAATAAAGGTTGACTATTTTGGCTTTATCCAGACGTTCGCCGGTTCCCAGTAGCCACCAATACCGTACTTGTAGAAACCAGTATCCATAACTGTCCCATCGGTCATACTGCGGGGAGAATCACCAATGTAAGTGATGATCAGGGACTGATCGTAAAGCAGTTTCTGCGCTGCCTGCATCTGGGCCATGCGCTTGTTCAAGTCCGGCTGGGCAACTATGGCGGCCATCTTATCGGTCCAACCAGATGGCCAGACCATGCTGGGGTAGGTGAAGATGGGGCTGTTATAAAGACCCAGCCAACCTGTAAAAGTGTCCATGTTGGGGAATCCAGGTACCAGTATGCCTTCCCAACCATTCTGTGTCAGACCCACGAACCGTGGTACATCGGCCATATCCAGGGTAGTTGTAATGCCGACCGCATCGAGGTAACCCTGGATGGCAACCAGCTGGTCTTTGCGCACTCTGACATCCGAGGTGATCGTGGTATGAAAGCCAGTGGGATAGCCGGCATCTGCCAGTAACTGTCTGGCCTTGACAGGGTCATACTTAAGCTGGGGCTGTGCCTGGACGAACCAGGGGTCTTTGGCGACGCCGTGCTGATAAATCGGGTTCATAGTCCCCTGGCCGATACCCTGGGCCATACCCTCCCGGTCAATCGCATATTCGACCGCCTGCCTCACCTCCAGTTTTGAAAACGGAGAATCGGCGTTTTTGCTATCAAGGAAGATGCTGAAGATGAAAAACAGTTCATTGAATATTATACCGGTGTATCCCTCCTTTTGCATCGCTATGTAATCGGAAGGATCAACGTTCTCCACCCAATTGACCTCTCCTGCTTTCAGTGACAAAAGGGATGTCGGGACATCCGCATTGTTACGAAATTCGATTGAGTCTACATAGGGCTTGCCCTTTTGCCAGTAGCCGTCCCATTTGTTATATTTGATATACTGGTCGCGCTGCCAGCTATCAAACGTAAAGGGGCCGGTCCCCACCAGATGGACTTGAGCAGCGGTTTCAGCCGTCGCAGGTTTGGCTAAAGCGGTGGGGGAAACCATCTGGCCAAGAGTAGAACTTGCCAACAGAGGGAGAAGACGAGCATCATATTGTTTCATATTTAAGCGAAGCGTGGTAGAGTTAACGACGTCATAGGAGTCTACACCCTTCAAAACATCCGAACCGGATACGTTGGCATTCAGACAGGCTTCCAGGTTGTATTTTACTGCCGCGGCGTCAAAATCTGTCCCGTCCTGGAACTTGATCCCCGAGTTAAGGTGGAAAGTGATCGTTTTACCATCTGTGGAGACATCCACCGATTTTGCCAGCCAGGGCGCCGGGGCTCCCTTGGCGTCCATAATGATAAGAGGTTCCGCAACGGGTGATATAAGGGGATTATACCAGCTGAAAGATGGCATATCAGACGGGGCGCCCAGGACGGCTATGCCCGTATTGCGGACATAAATAAGCTTGCCTCCAGACGGCGTCGGGGTGGCACCTTTACCGCATCCGATTAATGATACGAATGACATGACTAGTACCAGGGACAGGATAAGCAAATAATACCCTTTTTTCATGACTCCTCCTTTTTTATTATTATTTTTCATAATCTGACCTTATCTTCAGCAACTGATCGCTGCTTAAATTTCACTTGCGCGTTGATAGGGATTATATCATACATGTATCAAGACTTGTCCATTCGATGATAGGTGTACAAATTCTTTGGCCAGAGTTTCCAGAGTCAAGTAATGAGCAAGCGAAAATCCAGGTAGATATTTCATAAAAATTTGGTCTATGCACTCTTATTAAAAAAATAATCGCTTAGGGCTAAATAAATTATACACCAAGTTGTCAATAGGCGAATTAAACCAGGCCAGCCATTTTCGCCATCTAGCCTTCGGGGTATAAACGCCAGTTGTTCGAATGAGAGCTGGTTTTTGTCCTTGGAAGATGCCCGAGAGAAGGTAGAAGAATGACGGCAACACTACAACCGGGAACGACCTATTGGATCATTAGGCAATGTGTTACCGTTTGAATTTGCAGTTACAAGTGATAAAATAGTTGTAAAAGTCTACCAATAAATGGACCTAAGATAGGAGCAAGTCCAGATTTCTTGGATATCATGAAAATCTGATCACGACTGGTGATAAACACTGGCAAAAGGAGTGTAAAAATGAACGACACAAAATATGGGAAGTATTTTAAAACATACGAGGCAAAACCGGAGGAGATAGAACGCGGGCGTACTGGTATTGCACGTGTGGATCACAATGCCTTTGAAGGATGTAATTTCTACTGGGTCCACTGGAATCTTCCCCGAGCTGCTGGCCGCTCCGCTGATACTTCCGGCGTAGGACATCCACCCCATATACACAAGGATGCCGAAATCCTGATGCTTATTGGCACAAACCCGGATGATCCGACTGATCTGGGGGCGGAGGTAGAATTACAAATGGGTCCGGAGAGGGAAAAACACACGATAACTAAGTCTACAGTGGTCTATATCCCCCCGAATCTCATACACTGCCCTTACATCATAAAAAGAACGGATAGACCGTGGATATTTATTGAAGTGAATCAAGGGCCTGTTCATACTGAAAAATTATTCCCGCAGATATTAACAGAAGAAGAAAAAAAATCCGTAGATTGGTCCAGGTGGAAAGAAGAAGGTTATTAATTAAGAGTCGCATGGAACCCTTTATCTTAAATTAAGCTAAATCCTCGTTGACAATCAGGAAGTAGCTACGAGTGAATCCGTCCTGCCTTACTACATTTTGGGGACCTAACGTGGTGAATGGAGATAAGTAAGGGATATTTTTTAGATAAAACGTGGGTAGGTGGATTCCATTCCTACCCCGTCTCCACCATAACTAAGCTATTTGTAGCTTCAGCAACACCTTGATACAGCATACCCTTTTCCCTCGATATAGCTATACCTACAGCGGAATATTGATGCCGATGAACTACCTGTGATAGGTACAACTGTATGATTGCAGTAATCTACTTAAAGACTTTTTCCCACTCGTAGAATTAAAGTGCAAGCAAATCAGACATCCCGATGTATATTCAACGGTAACTTTCAAGTAAATTGTTACAGCAATCTCGAATCATCTAGATGGTTTATCATCGCCTCATAAAAAGGTCCGCCCGAGCCCACGCCTGAGGTCTAAACGTAAGTATATCAGATAAAAAAGGAACCTTTTTTAACCCTAGCAGGTCACAATTCAAGCAACTGTGACCTCCTAAGTCCAGTTTGGACCACGTGGTGGCTATTGACATTGAAGAGGGAAATGGTCTATTGTTCATAGCAAAAAGGAGGTCAAACAGATGCAAGCGTATTGTATGAAATGCCGTAAAAAGAGGGAAATAAAGAATCCGAAGGCAGTCACCCTGAAGAACAAGAGGCCTGCGACACAAGGTGTATGTCCGGTGTGCGGGACTAAGATATTCAGGATTGGAAAGGCGTAAAGATATAGTCCATTGAAGCTAGAAAGCCGGATATCGGTACCGATACCCGGCTTTCTTACTGTTTTGGTCACACATTATGGACAAATGCGCAATCCAACTCCATCCAATATAGCGTCTGATTTTCGCTTTAGAAATTCGAATATACTGCAAAAAGGCCGACCTTGGTAGCGGCCTCACAATCATTCCAGGGATGAACGAGTGAACGCAGGTTGCACACGATACAAATGAGTTATATCGTTGGATTAGTCTATAGAAATAATGCCACGCTTAATTGCAATAACTACGGCTTCAGTACGTGCGTTAGCATTTAATTTGCGTAATATTGAAGTAACGTGGTTCTTAATGGTCTGTTCACTAATGTCAAGTGAAGAAGCAATCTGCTTATTAAGAAAGCCTCTAGCTATATATTCCAGTATTTCTGTTTCCCTCTTGGTTAAAGACGATGCCAAGTCCTCGATTTCAGATTGAGAGGAAAGCTCCTGGAATTTTCGTAATACATGTTCAGCTACTTTAGGTCTGATACTCAAGCTCTCATTAATCGGATACTCACCACAAGCTACACGCTTAATAGTACCAATAATTTCGTCGGTAGTTGCCTCTTTACTGAGATATGCCGCCGCCTGAGCTTTTAGCGCGAGGAACAACTGCTCATCATTCGGATAAGAGGTGAAGATAATAGTGGCAATATTGGGCAAACGCTGTTTTAACCTGTGGGCGATATCAAAACCAGTATTTTCAGAGCCGTCAATATCCAATATTGCGATATCCGGAGGCAGATTTTCTACCGAGTATTCGACACCATTACTGAAATCAACTGAACCAATTATCTGAACATCCGGCTTAGATGAAAGCGTGATTTCAATTCCTTTACGAAACATTGATTGAGGACTAACTACTATTATATTTGTTGGATTATTCATCACGCAATGAAGACATCCTTTATTGAATAAACTTAAAGACAGAGGGGGGATATTTTTACCGATGATTTATCACTTACTCATTATAAAACACTTCGTTAAGGTTAAAATGAATATTATCCATCAAATTAGCTGGGTAAATTCACTAAATAACGGATTCATAACAATTGATACGAAGTCTAGCTACAGGCAAGTTGAACTAGACTCGCCTAGCAGAATTTAGTCGTCAAAGAACTCAAATAAACCCTTAGTCAAAATGGGAAATAGTACTCATTACAAAAATAAAGATGATAACTATATTAAAGTTGATGAATTGGCAAATAAATACTTTTTTTGAAAAAAGTGACCACGCATGCGGGAACATAAAAAATGCTAATCACTTGATAAGATGTAATGGTGAGAATTAGCAGAAGCCATTCAAGAGATAGCCTTTTAAATATGGATCTAAAAAGAAGGAATCCAATGAAAAAAAAGATTTTGAGGATATTATTAGCACTAATAATCACTCTGCCAGCAGTCTGTCTGTTTTCTCTTGTGGAAACAAATAGTGTATATGCTTATACAGCAATGTTCTACCCAAGCGTGGACGGCAGAGTAACAGATGCTGGCACGCCTGGCACGTGGGCTAGTCTTGTTGCTGCAAATGGAAACTCCGCTCCTTACGAGGAATCCTCTGGCGGCTTTGTGAAATTCTGTGCCTACAACGCCACAGATTGGTCTTACATATACCGTGGTGCCTTTGTATTTGATATATCTTCACTATCAGGGAAGACAATCACATCAGCAAATTTCTCTGTATATGGCACAGATAAATACCAAGATTACAGCTCTTGGAACATGGACATGAATGTATATCAGTTCACACCATCTTCCAACACATCTTTATCAGCAGAGGATTATGATTCCTTTGGTACGACGGTATGGTCTGATAATGCTATAACCTATTCGAGTTTCAATGACTCAGGCTGGAATACATTTGTACTAAATTCAACAGGCATAGCTGCCCTACAATCAGCCGCAAACGGGACAGGAACTTTTGGGATAGGAGCGAGGAATGCGAATTATGATACTGCAAATTCCTCTCCCATTCACCCTGGTTCTGGAGGTTTTGAAACTGCCTTTGTCATTTACTTCTCTGAGCAGGGGGAAGGGTACAGACCTAAACTTGATATAACATTTAACAGCGCCCCGGTAATGACAGATGCTACCATAGTCTCCTCCGACGCTCCCAATGCCTACGAAACCTCAACACTCACTGCCAGCGGCACGGCTACTGATGCCGATCCGGCTGACCCCCTGAGCTACGAGTACGATTGGTGGGTCAACGGCTCGACCACCGGTCAGACTGGCACTACCCTTGACGGGACCTACTTCAATAAGGGTGACAGCGTCACCTGCAAGATCCGCGCCTCCGATGGCACCGACTACTCCGATTGGCTGGAGAGCAACAGTATCACCATCGGAAACAGCGCCCCGGTAATGACAGATGCTACCATAGTCTCCTCCGACGCTCCCAATGCCTACGAAACCTCAACACTCACTGCCAGCGGCACGGCTACTGATGCCGATCCGGCTGACCCCCTGAGCTACGAGTACGATTGGTGGGTCAACGGCTCGACCACCGGTCAGACTGGCACTACCCTTGACGGGACCTACTTCAATAAGGGTGACAGCGTCACCTGCAAGATCCGCGCCTCCGATGGCACCGACTACTCCGATTGGCTGGAGAGCAACAGTATCACCATCGGAAACAGCGCCCCGGTAATGACAGATGCTACCATAGTCTCCTCCGACGCTCCCAATGCCTACGAAACCTCAACACTCACTGCCAGCGGCACGGCTACTGATGCCGATCCGGCTGACCCCCTGAGCTACGAGTACGATTGGTGGGTCAACGGCTCGACCACCGGTCAGACTGGCACTACCCTTGACGGGACCTACTTCAATAAGGGTGACAGCGTCACCTGCAAGATCCGCGCCTCCGATGGCACCGACTACTCCGATTGGCTGGAGAGCAACGAAATTACAGTGCTATCTAATGACGCCACCTTAAGCAACCTAGCTATAAGTAATGGCACGCTCACACCGGGTTTTGCTCCTGGAACTACCACCTATAATGCCAAAGTGGATAATACCGTCGGCTCCATATCAGTTACACCCACAGTGAACGAGAGCCATGCCACCGTAACCATCAATGGTCATACCGCCGTCAGCGGATTCGCCTACGGACCCATCAGCCTGAATGTCGGCGACAACATCATCACCATTTTAGTGACTGCCCAAAACACAACTACCACTAAGACTTACACCTTAACAGTTACAAGGCAAAGTGCGACTGGTGTCGGCGGAGGTGGTGGTGGAGAACTTCCCCATGGTTATACTAACGTAGGGGGCATCGTAACTTCAGATGGTCTTTTCACTAGTAACGTGACGGCCATATCCGAAGACCAATTATGTTGGGTCGTGGTTCCTGAAGGTACTATAGGCTTGAGGAGTAACCTCTTATCTCTCACGAAAATAATTATTCAACCGATGGATATACCGCCGGAACCACCGGCGGAGTCGAATCTGATTGGTCTCACCTATTATTTAGGACCTGGGGGGGCTACTTTCGATCCACCAGTGACGGTTTACATCAGGTACAATCCGGCCACAATACCGGCGGTGGTTAATGAAGAAAATCTCGTTCTTGCCTTCTTCGACGAGGCGACTCAACATTGGGTACCTCTCTCGGATATCGTGGTTGACACATCGACCCATACCATCAGAGGGAAGATCAGCCACTTTAGCACCTTCGGCTTGATTGCTTATACTCGTCCGGCTGCCTTTACGTCCAGCAGTTTAACCATATCGCCGCAGGAGGTCAAAACAGACGAAAGCGTGAACATCGGTGTTACTATCGCCAATAGTGGAGATCTTGCGGGCAGTTACGATGTTACTCTGAAGATAAACAACACCGCGGTAGAAACCAAGCGGGTAAGCCTGGCCGGTCACGCCAACCAACAGTTAGTTTTTACCATTAACAGAAATACTGCTGGCAGCTACTCAGTCAACATTGATATGCTGTCAGGCACATTCACGGTCACGGCAGTACCGGAACCTACTCCCACACCTACACCTACATCGACACCGCCGGCGCCTGCACAGCCTACTCCATCAATACCAGAAATTACGCCAACAATAACACCAGTACCTGCAGAACCAACTCCATCAACGCCGGAAGTTACACCAGTCGAAGCACAAACGCATGCAACAATAAGCTGGCAATGGCTCCTCGCTGCAATATGCGGAGCAATAATAGTCGGGTTGCTTATATACTTCGTTTGTTGGAGAACACAGCTAGCCCGGTCATCACCTATGAATCCAGATGACTGGGTAAAACTTAAAGTGCAGAATATCAATAAACGTGTTTTAAAACAGCACTTTACCAGTCGTTCTAAACGGAGAACACGGTGAGCCAGTCCATGTGAGTTCTAGGTCTATAACGGCCGAGAGCTCACTCCCAGCCGACATTATTGTGACCGATCCGGATGCCCTCCTTGTTTTAGCAGAAACTAGCTAGATGGCAGGGGCAATCTATGCTGCAGACGACTTTAAGGGGGATGGCCACATTGGACTGTGGTCAACATACCAAATAAAAATGCCAACCATAATGTAGAAGTAATACCAAAGTCCCAAGTGTCAGCCACAGACACCTATGGTCTTAAAGCGCAGTTGGCTGGACAGACTATCGATTTGGCCAACAACATTCAAATTAGCAATATACAAACTCAGAGTAATAGACTCATGGTAGCAATAGCACCATCGGTTACTATCGATAAAGCCTCAAATACCGGCTCGAACAACGCTTGCTTGAATGATAACCTGACCTCTCTGGGTTCAGCTTCTTCGGCCAAGGTCTCCTTCGAGTGGGGAACAGAATCAAATGCTTGCGTGGCCGAGACTGCAATTTAAAAAATTACTACTAATTTCAATTTAATTCTTGGCAGCCTATCACCAAAACACTATTTACTATTTTATGTTAATGTTGAGACATCCCCCAATCACTCGTAGACTATCCATTGTTAACATTACGTAACAATAATCTCTGACCAACTTTAAACCTGTCATACTCTTTTTTCTAACATTATTGTACTACAATATTTATGGCGTGTACGTGACGTCGTGCCGATTAAATCTTATATTGACGAGGTTTATATGGCAAAAGACTGGCAAAACTTATGGCCAGCACATTACCGATTTGCTGACGCAGGCCGAAGGTCTGCTGATTATAATAGCAATGCTAATATTTTCATAAATATGCCAATAACACAGTCGGTGACAGATGACGTGTCTTCGGACAGGGACTATCTCCTATGGACGTTGTTGTTCCTTACAAAAGATGTCGTCTTAAGAGCTAGGAATAATGATTTGAGTCAAAGCAATATTTCATCGGAGCAAGGTGCGGTCTTGTTTATAATCCAGTCTATAGGTGACAATGCAACGCCTGCTAAGATATCACGCTTGCTGTTTCGACATCGTCACTCAATTGCTGGGCTCCTGAGAATAATGGAGAAAAAGGGGCTAGTGAGGCTGACCAAGGACCTGGATAGAAAGAATATGATAAGAGTTACCTTGACAGAGAAAGGTAAACATGCTTATTATCAGATAATCAAGCTGGGGTCTATCCACCGTATAATGTCTTCTCTAACTGAAGAGCAGTACCAGCAACTGAGATCAGGCTTAGAGACCATAAAGTTTAAATATGAAATTCTAGAATTGGTCAATAATATATTGTCTTAGATGACTACAAGAGCGTATTAACCCCATTTTGAAGCTAAAAGGTAAAGTCTTATTATATTAGTTATTTCCACGTTCTCCCCATCAAGCCATACCGTGATGTCACATATCTAACGCCAGCCGCTTGTCTTTATAATCTGCCTATGTTATTCGGCCTTTCGTACACTTAACAAACTCCTCCAGCTTTGGCAGATTGATAAAGGCATCCCGGCTAGCCTTCACCTGCTCTTTGAGCTCTGCTTTTCGTGCGTTCAATGTCTCGAGTACCCCGTTAAGTCGCTGGTTTTCCGCTTCCACGTGGTTCTCTGGAAATCCATTCAAACCGTACAGATTTGACTGCCAAACAGTTAGGAAATAGCTTAATCGGTTGGGTGTGAAAATCCTGTTTACTGAACGCGGTAGTCTCGGGGAGAATGGCTATATTGAATCGTTCAATGGCAAATTGCATGATGAACTCTTGAGCCGGGAAGTTTTTACTTCCCTGGAAGGTGCGATATTATTGATAGAACAGTGTTGAAAGAAATATAATCACGTACATCCACATTATGCTAATATTATTGTCCACTGTCTCCTGAGGCTATTCCAACTATGACAACCGCTTAATAATTGGTACAACTATTGGGGGCAGGCCAATGTTGCCGCATCCTAGGTAACCTATTCTCACCGTTTCCCCCTTTTTGCCTCGTTGATAATCTGCTCCGCTTTATTTTTGGCCTCAGCGATAATCTCAGCTGCTTGCCATTCGGCCTTCTTCTTCCGGTCAGCTGCGGCTCTAACTAGCTCTCGGGTTTCTATTTCCGCTGCCTCAACTATCTCGCTGGCTGCCTTGTTTGCTTCGTTCTTGGCATTGGCGATTATCTCGCCAGCTTCCTCCTCAGCCTTCTTTCTTCCCTTGTCGGCTGCTTCAGCGAAGATATGTTCTGCAGTTTTCCGGGCTTCGCTGAGAAGTGCCGCTGTCTTCCCTTCAGCCGCCCTTATGGAATCATCCCTGGCATCATCGGCTGCCTGCTTCGCCTTCTGCCTCGCCTTGTCAACAATATCTGCCGATACCTGGTTTGCCCGCTGGATGATACGCTCTGCTTCTTGCTGCTTCTTCTGTTCGGACTCCTTCTTTGCCAGCTCTGCGGCTTCCTCAAGAATCTTCGAGGCTGCCGTATTTGCCTTGGCGACAATCGCCTTCGCCTCTGCTTCCGCTTTTGTTTTGGCCTGCTCCTGGAATTCGGCCACTACCAGCTCAGCCTTCTGCTTTGCTTCGGTAACGTACCTTGTCACTTGTTGCTCGACCTGGTTTTTCACCTGCGCGATGGCCTGTTCCGTCTGTGCCTGAGCTTCTATTCTGGCTCCGGCGATAATTTCCTGCTTTTTAGCTTCGGCTTGGGTAATAACTCCGTTGGCATCGCGTTCCGCCTTGCTCCTGATCTCTTCTGCATCCCGCTCCGCCTCTCTCCTAATCCTCTCACCCTCCTCCTCAAGGAACTTGCTCAGCCGCCTCTTGTATTCCTTTCTAGCTTTAACGATGATAGGGCTTGATTCTCGATCCGCCTCTCTCCTTATCCTTTCCCCTTCTTCGTCAATGAGCTGGCTCAGGCGTTCTCTATAATCATCTGTGGTATCGGCGATTACTTCGGTCGCCTGATTGTCTTTGAGATTCGTCTTTACCATTTTCTCTGCCTCCTCTGGTCCGGTAGTACATACTCAATATCGATTCTATTGACTTCGTGTTGGATTACCTTGACGTTAGCCTCGGTAAACAGCCTCCAGCCTCTCCTGTCCCTGAGCAGCGGCTTGGTGATGACACCACCTTTGAGCCACCGCATAAGGGTAGACTTGCCTATTCCGGCAAGCTCGCAGACTTCTGCCGTTCGATAGTACTTGGCACCGTTAAATGTCACTGACAAAGCCTATGCCTACCTTTCTCTATCTGAGAATAGTCAAATATATCCTATGCTCAGTATGTCACCAGTAGTCCAAGCCAGCAATCCCCCGAAAGCCCCGTTTTTAGCCAAACAAAGGTACTAGGACTGTAGTCCTGGTTGGGCTTTAATCTTGACTCATAACAGACATTGAAGTTCTTTCCTGAGTCTGTTGTGTTCACAATTACTCGTAACCAACGAAGTAAAAAGTGCAGCGGGGTGTCACTTATGTCCAGATTGTTCTCCAATTGTTCTGCATAAGTTATTAGTCGCATAATCGTTATTCATCTTCCTCCGTATCAGAAGATAAATAGCTTTTCCCGAATCTCTTGGTCTCAATCCTGTCAGCGAGATCTCTCCCGCCCTTTCCTCCAAGGAATACGACGAAGAAAAGAAGAGCATAGTACGCAATCTCTTTCTCAATTGTCCATATTGCTTCAAAGATCTCTCCCACGATCCGGTCACCGGTCTGTGCGGGCTTCTCCCCTGGATACGGGACAGGGATGAATTTATCTTTCTCCTTTTTCTTCTTCTCCTGTGGGATTAGATACCCACTTCTGATTATGTCAGTACCGTCTGCCGAAAACTGGTATTGACCTTCTTTATTACTGATAATCCACTGGTCATCCCAGCCGGCATAGTGGCAACTGTATACCTGTCCCGGAAAGTTCGGCAGTTTGAACTGTCTCCCCTCGAGGTCTGAGCGCCTGATATCTGGGGAATCATCTGTTCCGTAAGTCATTTTATTTCCTTCCTCCATTTTTTTATCCGGGTCAGGTAACAACGCTATATGAATTTGGAAATATCCATACCGCGTTCTCTTGCTAGTTTCCTTAACTCCAGCACGAAGCGAGTGATTTTTACTTTCTGGTTCTGTTCTTTAGCAATGTGTTCGCTATGAATATATTCGGAAAGTTTATCCCCCATGTAACTGGAAATCCCAGCTTTCATAAGCAGATCGGCTGCCTGTTTCTTGTTGATTCGCTCTATGATAGCGACTATCTCGATGCCATCACATAAGTTCTTGGTGAAATAATAGTTCTTATAATACTCATCTTTATGATTTAAGCGCGTTACATTAGGTTTATTAGCGCAAATATACCCATTATTGAGAGTGTAAGCCTTCGTACCTTTGATGAGTTTTTCACTTTTCGGTAAATCGTGCCTGATGGCATATCTTAAACTGGCTTAATTGGTACGTTTTCTTTACCCTTATTCTCTGGAACAACCGCCCGACCGGCCAGTCCCCACCCCCAAAATTGTACTAAGATTTCATTATTCTTCCTACTGAGCATTCATGCCTCTTCTTCTGGTTCAGTTAGTATGGTTCTTTAATGAAGCAAGGGCTCGATTTCTTCAAACCATAACCCGGCGAAGGCGGTCCACCTCTCCACGAAATTGTGCTGTGTTTCTATCTGTACGAAAATAAAAGCTGGCTCTTTATATCCCACGATGGGAGGTAAAGAACTCCAATTATCGTATACTTCCGCTTGAGCCATAAATGTCCGTTTACGATAGAGTCCATGTTTTATCAGGTAATTGAGATCAGGAGTTTGTCCCTGCTCCCAACAATCATGGAAATACCGCAGCGTTTCCTGGTCAAAGCCGTTTATAATCCTGGGTACAACGATTTTCTCCAAAATACCTGTGATGCCCAGTTCTACCAGTAAATCCCTATTGATCTTACTGTAGATGGGGTTGCTTCCTTCCGTATATATTGCCAGGAACTCCATTTGCTTCAGTTCCTGAAGCCGCCCCTTCTTGTTCTTGGCTTGCAGCACCCCCCAGAGAAACGGATCGGCGTTAATAAAGTATTTAGTGAGTTTCCCGGCTTGTTCTTTTGAGATGTTCATGAGCATTACTCCCTATTATTTTTATTTGGAAAGCAATAAATAACACATTTATTTATATCACTATTTAACATTAATTGCAATTTTAATTGTATGATATTATAATTATTAGAAAACAAAAAAGGAGGACCAGGCAATGGAAGAGGCAGTTATCCAAAAACCAGCGATACCACCGAATCATAGAGACCCTCAGTTTGATATTGATTCCGATAGTCGATGCGTTGAACTTTTATTCTCGGGGTTGAATTTGAAAAATCTGATGTTGTTAACTAAATCCTACCAGACCACCAAGCCAACCATACTACGAGAGAATCACGAACTCTGTATTGAAAATCAAACTATTACTCAGGGTGTCCATGGTACATTTTCCGGGCTGCACTTGGAGGAGACCTTCAAAAGTCTCAATGCTAATGATAAACTTTCTCAAACACGAAATGTTGTTACTGTTGGTCAATATCTTGATGATTGGGTTGCTGACAATTACCCTGACCCTAAAACCGCAGAAGGGCGTACCCGTGCTGGTTATGAAGGCTACATCCGGGATTATATCAAGCCCCAATTAGGGAGTATTCTACTAACCGAATTAACTCCACATCAAACTCACCACTTTATTAACTGGCTCAAGAAAGAAGCCAGGTCACCAAAAACTAAGGGCCCGCTCTCTCAGACAACTCAGGCTCATGTATGTGCATGTCTATCTAAAGCGATGAACGATGCAGTTCGAGACGAGTTGATCGATCGAAATCCGCTTGTTGTTAAAATATCATTGCCAAGAAACTCTGACACTCCCAGAACCTATAATAAAAAGGAGCTTAATGTCTTATTAGCAGCTAAAGATATACCGGATTATTCACTAATTGTGACCATAGCGCTTACTGGTGCGCGCCCTGGAGAGTTGTTAGCTAATCATTGGAAAGATTATGATTTCGAAACCGGTACTCTGACGATTCAACACAGTCTAGAAAATCACAGTCACACCATTAAGGATACAAAGACGCATCAAGAGAGGTTTGTGCCTTTTGTGGAACTAAATCGTGTCGCCCTTTTAGGACATTATAACAATAGTACATTCAATAAACCTGATGATTTTATCTGGCCTAACAAATCTGGAGGCTCGCTTGATGAGTCCCTGGTAAACCGTCGCTTCACGCGGAGTATTCGGAAATTGGGACTGCGAAAGATCAGGCTTTATGATTTGAGGCATGGACATATCACTGAACTACTTAACGACGGCGTACCGGACAAACAAATACAGGAGAGAGTAGGTCATTCCAGCGCCACAATGACCAAAGATAGATACGGACACTTCCTTGTCGGCGCCCAGGAGAAATCCATTCGAAAGTGGGAGCGTACGCGGTTCAAAAAAACCGCTGACTTTGAACCTGGAGCCAGCGATAGGATTCGAACCTACGACCCGCGGTTTACGAAACCGCCGCTCTACCACTGAGCTACGCTGGCGGTCCTCTCAATTATATGTGAGCAGGTTTCCGTTGTAAAGACCGTCCCCAATCCGTTCGTCCCCTCTCATATGACGGTAAATATCGCCGTTTGGCTACTTTACGATAGTGAAATTAGTGCCATCTGGCACTAATTTGACATTTATGGTACAATAAGTATTGTTGACATACCGAAGTCCGAGAGTATCGGTTTGATGACGGCCACAAAAACGGTGCTGGTCATTGAGGATGAGACTGATATCCAGCGTTTCATCGCCCGCGTGCTGGAGCTGGAAGGCTACCAGGTGCTCCTGGCCGGAGACGGCATTATCGCCCTGGACCTGCTCCGGAAGAACCCCGTTTCCCTGGTACTCCTCGACCTGCGCCTGCCCGGCCCGGACGGCTGGTCGGTGCTGCGCACGATAAAACACAGTCCGGACCTTGCCTCGACACCCGTTATCGTCCTTACCGCCATCGCCGAGCCCGTCCAGCGTAAAAAGACCCTCCGCATGGGCGCCGCTAAATACCTGATCAAACCTCTAAGCGCCGGCAGCCTTTGCCGGACTATCGCCAGCGTCCTCAATGAAAAAGGGAAACGGCTCCAGGCCGTCGGTCGCGATTAATTGTCCCCCGCCGCCCGTCATTCGCCGCGCTTGATATATTTCTTGACCCGCCTCTCGAAGACGGGCCGGTTTAATAAAACGCGCCGACCGCACTCAAGGCATTTTATGCCGATATCCGCCCCCAGCCGCACCACCTGCCACTCGTCGCCGCCGCAGGGATGGACTTTACTGAGCTTGACGATATCGCCGATTTTTATCTCCTCCGCCATGCGCCCGAGACCTTCACCTGGCCGGACTGTCCAGGTAATCGTTTATTTTATCTCTCAACTCTTTAGCGGCACGCCCGGCCGCGGCGGCAAAATCCTTTCCCTTCGAGGCATATATAATCTGCCGTGATGAATTTATAATTGTCCTCCGCCGGCCGGCGTCCGCCCCGTAGCTCACCACCTGCGCCAGCTCGCCGCCCTGCGCCCCCACCCCGGGTATCAGCAGCGGCATTTCCGGGTAACGCTGCCGTATCAGCTTGAGCTCCCCGGGGTACGTTGCCCCCACCACCAGCCCCAGGTTGCCGTATTTGTTCCACTCATTGACCTTCTCGGCCACGATTTCGAAGAGCATCCTGGGCCCGCCCTCCGCCTCTAACTGGAGTGACTGGAAGTCGGTGGCGCCCGCGTTGGACGTGCGGCAGAGCACGAAAACTCCCCGGTCGCGGTAGCGGATGAACGGCTCGATGGCATCATAGCCCAGATAAGGGTTGACCGTGGCGGCGTCGCATTTATAGTAATCGAAAAGGCTCTGGGCGTAGGCCCTGGCGGTGTTCCCGATGTCCCCGCGCTTGGCGTCGATGATGACCGGGATGCTTTCGGGTATATAGTCTCTCGTTCTTTTCAGGGCGTCCAGAGCGGCGCTGCCCAGCGCCTCGTAGAAGGCGATGTTCGGCTTGTAGGCGCATACCAGGTCGGCCGTGGCGTCGATAATGGCTTTATTGAACTCAAAAACGCTCAGGCCTTCCGGCATCATGGCCGGGTCGGGGTCGAGTCCCACGCAGAGCAGGCTCCGGTTTTCCCGGCTCGCCTCCCCCAGCTTTTCGAGAAAATTCATCGCTTTTCCAGAACCCGTTGCCTTTAACTGATTTACGCCTCTGGAGTCTTGATGGCCTCCGGGGGAAGCATATCTTCGAGGATTTTCTCCATGGCCATGGTATGACTGCACAGGCCCCAGTTGGAGAAGAAGCTGCACGTGCAGTGCCATTTGCCGTCTTTAAAACCGGTATGATAATCGCTGTTTTCGCCGCGGAACTTCACTTCCAGTTCGTAGAAGGTAATCCTTTCTTTTTCCTGGGCATAACGCTTGGCTTTCTCGATTTTCCCGATCAGACTCGATTGCATCATGTTCGCTGCCTCCCTGAATTAAAAAGCACCCGCTCGACCGAGCCAGGTGCTCCTATTTTGGCCTCCCGGAAAACCGGTTGTTTTCACCACCACATTCATAGCGTAATAATTTTACTCCAATTTTATTAATAAGTCCAGTAAAATTTTCTGAAAAAATACACCCTTTTCCCCCCGACTAAATACCGATTACTAACTACTCTCTTTGACACCACCCCAGGCTGACTCTATAATCTATATAACGATGAGTATGAGAAAGAGTCGCATCGGCGTGCTCACCGGCGGCGGCGATTGCGCCGGACTGAATCCCGCCCTGAAATGGGTGGTCAAGACCGCCATGGACGAACGCCTCGAGTGGGAAAGGGGCATCCGCTACGAGGTCCTCGGCATCCGCGACGGCTGGAAGGGCCTCACGGACGTCGACCCCACCACCTGGGACACCGCCGGCCATATCATTCCCCTTAACCCTGATATCGTCAGGACCTGGGACAGGTACGGCGGCACGATGCTCGGCACTTCCCGGTTCAGCCCTTACGACCCCAAGAACGAGTGCTCCAAGCTGGTCGTCGAGAATATCGAAAGGCTCGGACTGGAAGCCGTCATCGTTATCGGCGGCGACGGCTCCCTGGCTATCGGCACCCGACTTGCCCGCGAAGGCGTCAATGTCATCGGCATCCCCAAGACCATCGATAAAGACCTCCCCGAGACCGACTACACCCTGGGTTACGAGACCGCCCTGAACGTTATCGTTGAGGAGGTCGACCGCCTCCGGACCACCGCCGGCTCGCACAAGAGGATTTTCGTCGTGGAGACCATGGGCCGCATCGCCGGCTGGCTGGCGCTCGAAGGCGGCGAGGCCTGCGGCGCTTATATCATCCTCATCCCGGAATACGATTTCTCTTTCGACCGTGTTGAACGAGCTGGTCGTGGAAGGCCGCCGGTCCGGCACCAGGTACGAAATTATCATCGCCTCCGAAGGGGCTAAACCCAAAGGCGGCGCCGAGGTCGTCCGGAAAAAGGGGACGGACAGCTTCGGCCGTAAAGCCCTCGGCGGCGTCGGCGAGGTCATCGCCCGGGAAATCGAAAAAGGCACGCAGCTGGAGACGCGCAGCGTGGTACTGAGTCATCTGCAGCGCGGCGGCGCCCCCTGCGCCTATGACCGGAGGATGGGCAGGTACTTCGGTATCGCCGCGGTCGACCTGGTCGTGAGGAAAAGGTACGGCAACATGGTCCGCGTGAAAAACGGGAAAATTTCCTCGGTCCCGCTGGAAAAAATATACGGCAAGCTCAACCTGGTCGACATCGCCACCCGGTACGACGTCGATAGATACAACGGAAGGCGGTCGATTTTATACCATGCCGAAAAATAAAAAGCCCTCGCCGACGCAAAAATCCACTGAAGTGGACAATATTGATTTCCTGGTGGAGCTGGCGGTCTTTGCCGATGAAGAACCCATCCGGGAAGAGCACCGGCGCATCATCCGCGAAATGGCGGCCGGCTACGGTATTTTCCCCGCCAGCATCCAGGGCCTCTACGAGGCGGCCGGCCGGGGCGTCTACCGCGGCCTGACTGTCCCGGCCATCAATATCCGCGGCATTACCTATCCGGTGGCCCGCTCTGTCTTCCGCGCCGCCATGAAAGACGCCGTGGGCGCCTTTATCTTTGAAATCGCCCGCTCGGAGATGGACTATACGCGGCAGAGTCCTGCGGAGTACGCTGCCTGCGTCCTGGCGGCGGCTATCAGGGAAGGATTCAAAGGGCCGGTCTTTATCCAGGGCGACCACTTCCAGGTGCGGCGGGCGATGTACCGCCAGAACGCGGAGACCGAGCTGAACGAAATCAGGAAGCTGATTCAGGATTCCATCGCGGCCGGCTTTTATAACATCGATATCGATGCCTCCACCCTCGTCGATATCTCCACCCCGGACCTCGACGAACAGCAGGCGAAGAACTCGCAGGTCACGGCGGAGATGACAGGGTTTATCCGCGGCATCCAGCCGGAAGGCATTACGGTCTCCGTCGGCGGGGAAATCGGCGAAATCGGCCAGGGCAATAGCACCCCGGGCGACTTCCGCGCCTTTATGCGCGGCTATCTCAAGCTGCTCGGTGAGGGCGTTAAAGGCATCTCCAAAATCAGCGTGCAGACCGGCACCTCCCACGGCGGCGTGGTCCTGCCGGACGGCTCGATTGCCCGCGTCAGCATCGACTTCGACACCCTGAAAGAGCTCTCCAGGATAGCCCGGGAGGAATATCAGCTGGGCGGGGCGGTGCAGCACGGCGCCTCCACCCTCCCCGACGAAGCCTTCGATATGTTCGCGCAGGTCGATACGCTGGAGGTGCACCTGGCCACCGGCTTCCAGAACATTATCTTCGATAGTCCCCGTTTCCCCGGAAAGCTTCTCGCCGATATGAACAAGCACCTCGATGCCCGCTACAGCCAGGAAAGAAAGACCGGGGAGACGGAAGAGCAGTTCATCTATAAAACACGCAAGAGGGCCTTTGGCGATTTCAAGAGGGAGCTCTGGAATATCCCCGAGCCCGAATTGAATAAAATCATGGCGGAACTACAGGAACGTTTCTCCCTGATTTTCCGCAAGCTCAATGTCGTCAACACGGCGGACCTTGTCCGAAGATACGTCCCCTGACCCACCGCAGTTGAGGGCGTTTAAGAGGGTCGTTAGACCCTCTTCCTGTTCTTCCCCCTCTTGAACATGAAAATAACCGAAAGTCGTGAATGTGCCTGTTCGAGAGGGGGATAAAGGGGGTAAGCATGGTATCTTACCCCAATTTATCTTCCCTAAAAAATAAAGGACTGGATACTCCGTATACCGAAATATCCAGCCCTATCTATTTATAAATCCTTGTGGTGATTACCGGCTTTAGCGCTTGCCGATTCTGAACATCTTGGTGCCGCAGGACGGGCAAACACCCTGCGTCGCCGGCTTGCCGTTCTTCATGGTGATGGATTTAGCACTGCTCATCTCTTTCTTGGAGCGGCATTTAACGCAATAAGCTTGCATGATTCCTCCTTCCTTGAAGCTATTTGCTATCTACAATATACTATTGCCACGCTCATGTCAAGTCACGCTCACGAATAAACCGGTATTTTCCGCTCACAATTTAATACTTTTCAGCTATAAAACACGCCCGCGCCGGTATCAAATCGACCCCCGCCTATGCTATAATTTTATATGTAAACTAAAGTCACGGGACCAGGAGCGCATGAAAAAGACAGTTTTTGTTGACGGACAGCACGGCACGACCGGACTGAAAATACGCGAGCGCTTAAGCGGCAGAAAAGATATCGACGTAATTGAGATACCGGAAGATAAACGCAAGGACCCGGCCGCCAGGAAAAAGCTGATAAACGCCGCGGATATCGTCTTTCTCTGCCTCCCGGACGAAGCCGCCCGCGAATCGGTCGGCATGATAACGGCTAAGACCCGTCCGCGTTATCGATGGGTCGACCGCTCACCGTGTCGCGGAAGGCTGGGTCTATGGCCTCCCCGAGCTTAAAAAAGGGCAGCGGGAGCTGATAAAAAAATCCGCCAGAGTTGCCGTCCCGGGCTGCCATGCCACCGGTTTTGTCCTGATGCTTTATCCTCTGGTGGCGTTGGGTATCGTCGGGCCGGACTACCCGGTCACCTGCCACGCCGTGGCCGGTTATAGCGGCGGCGGCCGGGCCATGATTGCCGATTACGAGAGCCCGAACGCGCCCGACTCCATTAAAAATCCCCGCCCTTACGCGCTCGCGCTGAACCACAAGCATGTCCCGGAAATGACTAAATTCGCCGGGCTTGCCCGCCCTCCCGTTTTCGCTCCCACGGTGGTCAACGTTTATAACGGCGAAATCATCTCTGTCCCGCTGGTCGTGAGTTATTTGAAGAAGCCGCTTTCGGCCGCGGACGTAAGGCAAGTGCTGGCGGAATACTATGCCGGCGAGCGGTTCGTCAGGGTCATGCCCTACCCGGCCGATGATTTTCTGAAAAAAGGCTACCTGACGTTTACCGACTGCAACGGCACCAACAACATTGAGATATTTGTCTTCGGCGGTAAGGACAGGATTCTCATTTCGGCGCGTTACGATAACCTGGGCAAAGGGGCCTCCGGCGCGGCTGTCCAGAACATGAATATTATGCTGGGTATCGAGGAGTCTACCGGACTATCATGACGAAGTATACTCACCTTGAGCTGGAACGGGATATCCCCGCCCCCTCCGGCTATTACACGCCCCGCAAAGAGGTCAGGCTGAAATACGACGGGCGGGAAGTCCTTTATGTCCTCAGCCAGGCCGTCATCGAGTCGTCCTGCTGCGGCGCGTCCGATTTCAATAGCGCTCTGGTGCCCGGCTTTATCGTGAGGTGGCGGGCGGAGACTAATAAAGAAGGGCTGCCCGTCTCTGAAGTAGAGCCGATTGCCGACGAAAAAGTCCGCGACGATATCAGGAAAATCATCAAAGACAACGAACACATATCGAGGACGGAGTTCTGGTAAATTTCAGCGCGTTTCGCCTCTCTTAAACCCCTCTCTATCGAGAAAAACTTATCGTCGCCGCCTAGCTACATGGTATAATACTTCAACTATGGGTATCACCAACGATACCGAAACCCCTAAGAAAAAACTGGCGCCCTGGCTGAAGAAGAGTATTATACCCCTGGCTACTTTGCTTGGGGCAGTAGCTATTTTTGCGGTCGTAGCCTGGCTTTACATCCGCTACCCCGGCTTTTTTGATCGACTCAAAGGCTACGGATACCTCGGCGTTTTTGTCATCAGCGTCCTCCTGAACGCGACGGTCATCATACCGGTGAGCGTCATGGCTATAATTTCCTCGCTGGGCGGCGCTTTGCCGCTGCCGTTTGTCGTCGGCCTGGTGGGAGGCGTCGGCGCGGCGATAGGAGAAATTACGGGCTACGTGGCCGGCCGCGCCGGACGCGACCTGCTGGCGAAGAACAGAATTTACGTGAGGGTGGAAGGTTGGGTGCAACGGTGGGGCATGCTGGCCGTGTTCCTGCTGTCTATATTCCCCCTCCTTTTCGACGTCGTCGGCATCATCGCCGGGGCGACCCGCATGCCCGTGTGGAAATTCATGCTCGCCTGCTGGCTGGGCAGGACGATAATATATATCGCGGTGGCCTATCTGGGCTATTTCGGATTCGATATCATCACCCGGTGGTTCAGCTAAGGGCGCCATTTTATTTTAATCACCAGCGCCGCCCCGATTATAAAGTAACCCAGGCACATCATCAGCATGAACGTATAGCCGCTCAGGGCGCTGCGGCTGTTAAAGAAATCGATGCCCGGGCCGATGACCCGCGCCAGGACGGCGCCGCCGGCCGTAGCCATATTGGCCACCCCCAGATAGCGCGCCTCCTCGCCCTTCGGGGCGAAATCCGTCGCCAGCGCCCAGTTGGAGCTGTTGAAAATCCCCATCGCGATGCCGATAATCCCCGCCGCCCAGAGTATCGTGCCGTATTCCTGCGATAAGGCAATCACGCCGATGCCGGCCGCCCCGAGCAGCCCCGCCGCCGCGGTGAACAGCCGCCGCCCTATCCTGTCGGAGAGATAGCCGGCCGGGTAGACCGCGACCAGCATTCCCGCCACGGCCACCGCCGAGAAGCGGAAGGTTGCCCCGGCGGGGTCGGCCACGCCGATGACGTCCTGGAAGTAATATAACGCGAACTGCTGAATGGTGGTGAAAGCCATGTAGACGAGCAGGCGGGAGGCGAGGAACCAGATAAAGCTGTGGTTTTTCCAGATGCCCTTTCCGAAAGTCGAGTATACCGTCTCCAGCAGCCGTCCCGGGGGACGGCCGGCGGAAAAGCGGGGCTCCTTCACCAGAAAGATAGTGGCGGCCACGGCCGCGCCGACGACTGCCACCAATATCCCCAGGACAGCCCACAGCAGGTAGCTGCCACCGCCATTTGAATAGCGGTCCATGAAGACGCTGGAAACATATACGAGCAACAGGCCGCCGGTAATTTCCAGAACGCCCTTGACCCCGGAAGCCCGCCCATGTTTATCCGCCGGCACCTGCTCCGGGATAAAAGCCTGGTAAGGCCCCTGGGCGATGTTGGTCGCCACCTGTAAAAGGCAATAAACGGCGAAGATGGCGGCGTAGCTGCCGGCGAATCCCAGGCCCGGGATAAGCAGCAGGGCGATGATGCCGCCCGCCAGTATGAAAGGCCGGCGCCGGCCCCACTTAAAGCTGGAGCGGTCGCTGATGGCGCCGGCGAGCGGCTGGACGAACATCGCCAGCAGCAGGCCGGAGAGCGTCAGCAGGCCGAGCGAAGTATTTTTCTGCGCCTCCGGCACGAAGTCGAGCAGGCGTACGGGCAGGGTGATAGTATGCAGGCTCTGCCAGAGGGCGGTGAGGGCAAAGCCGAAGAGCGTTATCTTGATATAGTCGAGGCGACCAAACGGAGTTGGGCTTTTTTCTATCATGGCTTTTATCTCTGAAAGCATAGCAGAGGCAAGAGAAAGAGGCAAGGACAGGGCGTTTAAGAGGGGTTCATCCTGGTTCCACTGAGTCACCACGAAGTGAAGGGCGAAGCCCCTTTATAAACCAGACGGGGACATATATAATCATCATATCATGGCTGTCCGTTATCCCCTCATCGAAGAGATTCATATGGCACCGGAAGCTCCGTGGTGCTTCGAGGCGTTGGCCCCCGGCCCCTTCAGCTTTTTCCTCGATAGCGGCATGGACCCGCCGAGGCTCGGGCGCTACTCCTTTATGGGCTTCGACCCGTTCCTGGTAATGCGCAGCCGCGGCGACGATATTACCTTGATAACGGATGGGGCGGAGGAGAGACGGAAGGGCAATCCTTTCGACATATTAGGCGAACTGCTGGAGAAATATAAGATAGATACCCGGGATCTGCCGGTGCCTTTCACCGGCGGGGCGGTGGGCTATTTCAGCTATGATTTATGCCACTTTATCGAAAAGTTGCCGATTAAAGCCGTCGACGACTTAAATCTGCCCGAGTGCTATCTGGGATTTTATGACGCCATCGCCGCCTTCGACCACCGGGAAAACAAAACGTATATCGTGTCGACGGGCTTCCCCGAGTTGGAGGAGGAGAAAAGGCGGCGCCGGGCGGAGGCGAGACTGAACGAATTAAGAAATCTGGTTTTGCTGTCTCCACCTCCCCGCCCCGTTCCAGAATCCCAACCCTTAAAGAGAATTGAGCTCAAAGCCAACTTTTCCCATGAAGGCTATCTCGCGGCGGTGGCTAAAGCCCGGGAATATATCGGCGCGGGGGATATCTTCCAGGTGAACCTTTCCCAGCGGTTCGAAGCCGAATTAAATGTCCAGCCCTATGAGCTTTATAAGCGCCTGCGTCGCATTAATCCGGCTCCCTTTGCTGGTTATCTCAACTTCGACGGTTTAAACGTCGCCGGGGCTTCGCCGGAGAGGTTCCTTAAAGTGCTGGGCGACCTTGTCGAGACACGCCCCATTAAAGGCACCCATCCGCGCGGTAAAACACCCGAAGAAGATAAAGTCATGGCGGAAGACCTGCTCAAGAGCGTTAAAGACCGCGCGGAGAATATCATGATCGTCGACCTGGAGCGCAACGACCTCGGGCGGGTCTGCCGCTACGGCTCGGTGAAGGTCACCGAGCTGGCGATACTGGAGACCTATCCGACGGTCTTTCACCTCACGTCGACGGTAGTCGGACGGCTCCGGGAAAATAAAAATCGCCTCGATTTGCTGAAAGCCTCTTTCCCCGGCGGGTCGATTACCGGCGCCCCCAAGGTGCGCGCGATGGAAATCATCGACGAGCTGGAGCCGACCCGCCGCAGCGTTTATACGGGGTCGCTCGGCTACCTGAGCTTTAACGGGGACATGGACCTGAATATCGTTATCAGGACGATTATCGTTAAGGGCGGCCGGGCCTATTTCCAGGTGGGGGGAGCGATAGTCTACGACTCCGAGCCGGAGGCGGAATACGTCGAGACACTGGACAAGGGCAGGGCGCTAATGCAGGCGCTGGGGCCGGTTAATGGAGAGGCATTAAGTTGATACTGGTCATCGATAACTACGACTCTTTCACCTATAACCTGGTGCAGTTCCTCGGGGAGCTGGGGCAGGAGACGATGGTCTATCGCCATGACGCCATCACGCTGGAGCAAATCGAGAAGATGGCGCCGGGCCATATCGTCATCTCGCCGGGGCCGTGCACGCCGCTGGAAGCGGGCATCTCCAACGACGTTGTCCGGCATTTCCGGGGCAAAATTCCCATCCTCGGCGTTTGCCTGGGGCACCAGTGTATCGGCTACGTGTACGGCGGGCTCATCAAGCGGGCGGCGCTGCCCATGCACGGGAAGGAGTCGCTGGTCTTTCACGATGGTGAAACGATTTTCCAAGGACTGAAATCGCCGCTAATGGGCGGTCGTTACCATTCCCTGGTCATCGCCCCCGAATCTATGCCGGCGACGCTGGAGGTCTCAGCCAGGACGGAGGACGGCGTGATCATGGGGGTGAGAAACCGGCGCGACTGCGTCGAAGGCGTGCAGTTCCATCCGGAATCGATAATGACGCCAACGGGACACGGTATCCTGGCGAATTTTTTAGGAATGACTACCACCGCGAGGAGCTGACCATGGATGAGAAAATCTATTTAAACGGCTCGATTGTTCCGCGTGCTCAGGCGCGAATATCCGTTTTCGACCACGCCTTTCTGTACGGTTACGGACTCTACGAGACGATGCGCGCCTATCACGGTAAAATCTTTCTTTTAGAGCGGCATATTGCTCGTATGAGGAAATCGGCGGAGACAATCGGGCTCGCCGAAAAGCTGCAGGGAATCGACCTCGCCAAAGCCTGTAAAGAGACGTTGGCAGCCAACGACCTTACCGATGCGCGTATCCGCCTGACCGTTTCCAACGGGGAGTCGGACACCGCCCCCTGGACTGATAACCGCGGCGAACCTACCGTTGTGATAACAGCCAGGCCTTATACATCTTTTCCCCCGGAAAAATACCACAGCGGTTTCAGGGTCGGCATCGCGTTGGTGCGGCGCTGCCGGCAGTCCATCGTGGCCACGCTGAAATCGGTCAACCATCTGGCCAGCGTCATGGCCAGGATGGAAACCTCGGCTGACGGCCTGGATGAAGCGCTGATTCTTAACGACGACGGCTATATCGCCGAGGGCGGCGGCTGTAACGTCTTTTTCGTAAAATCGGCCGCCTTGCTGACGCCGCCGCTCGATAGCGGCATCCTGCCGGGCGTGACCCGGGAGGTCATCCTGGAGCTGGCGGCGGGTTTGCGTATCGGCGTTAAAGAGGTCGATATCAAGCCTGAGGCGCTCGTAGGGTTCGACGAGGCTTTCGTGACCAACGCCATGATAGAAGTGATGCCTGTGGCGGCGGTGAGGCAAGCTAGCGGCCGCATGATAACGATCGGGACGGGCAAACTGGGCAAAATCACCCGGCGCCTCGTGCAAGCCTATCGGGAGAAGGTGGAGAGGGAAACAGTTTAGAAAACAGTTCGGGGGCGTCGTCCCTCTTGTTTTTATACGTCTGTTAAAGCTATAATAAACGATAACCGGAAAGGAGACTCAAATGCCGTCTTACGCTTATTTTCAGAATGAGTTTATCCCTCTGGAAGAAGCCAAAATAGGGATAATGACCCATTGCATCCACTATGGCACCGCTATTTTCGAAGGCATCCGCGGCAACTGGAACGCCGCCAAGAAGCAGACCTATATCTTCCGCATGAAAGAGCACTACGAGCGGCTCGAAAGGGGCTGCCGCGTCCTGAATATAAACCTCTCCCATTCTCTCGACGAGATCTCCCAGAAGACCATCGAGCTGGTGAAGAAATGCGCCTTCCAGGAAGACATCTACATCCGGCCGGTGGCGTATACCAGCTCCCAGGCGCTGGGCGTCCGCCTTCACGGCCTGGAGCACGATTTCTTCATGTTCGTCATCCCTTGGGGGCCCTATCTGGAGGTGGACAAGGCCCGCTGTTGCGTTTCGTCCTGGCGCCGACCGGAAGACAACGTAATCCCGCCCCAGATTAAAGCCGCCGGCATCTATATCAATAACGCCTTAGCTAAAACCGAAGCCGTCAGCAACGGCTTCGACGAGGCGATCATGCTTGCCCCGGACGGCCATGTCTCCGAGGGCAGCGGGGAAAATATCTTCCTGGTGATTGACGGCAAGCTGGTCACGCCGGCCAGCCAGAACAATATCCTCATTGGCATCACCCGCAATACCGTGATTGAACTGGCGGAAAAAGAGCTGGGAATACCGACTATTCACCGGGCCATCGACCGCAGTGAGCTCTATACTGCCGAGGAGTGCTTCCTCACCGGCACGGCCGCGCACGTCACGCCGGTGTCCGAGGTGGACCACCGTAAAATAGGCAACGGCGAAATCGGGCCTATCACGGCCAAGCTGCAGGAATTATACGCCAGGGTCATCCGGGGCAACCACCCCAAGTACATGCACTGGTGCACCCCGGTCTATAGTAAATAGCGCCCAGCCGGGGAGTCTATCTCAGCCTACCTGCCTGATAACGGCGACGACCCTGCCCTGGATTTCGACGTTCTCGGGAGCGGCGTAAATCGGCCGCATCTGCTCGTTGGCCGGTTGCAGCCGGACGCGGTCGGCTTCGATATAGACCTTTTTCAGGGTGGCTTCTTTTTCTTCCCTGAGCCAGACGGCGGCCATCTCGCCGTTGGCCACGGCATTCACATGCTGCATCAGGACAATATCGCCGTCGTTAATCAGGGCGTCGATCATGGACATCCCCTTTACCCGCAGGGCGTAAATCCCCTCTTTTTCGCGGGTAAGCTCGCCCGGCACCGTCATCGTCTCTGATGTCGCTGTTACGTCCCAGGTATCGGGAGTGGGCACCGGGATCGGCTCGCCGGCGGCAATGAGGCCGATAACCGGCACCGCCACCAGCATTTCGGCGGTCGGCTCCTTATTAAGCAGCTTGATACCGCGCGAAACGTCGGCGTGGCGTCGGAGATAACCCCGGCTCTCCAGGATATTCAGATTATAGTCCACCACCGATGTCGAGCTGATGTTACAGCCGTTCTGGATATCCCGGATAGACGGCGGATAGCCCCGGTCCGAAAGAAACCGGTCGATATAGCTGATGATGCGTCTTTGTTTGTCCGATAGCTTTTTCATCCCGACTCCTGTAACCAGTGCCAGCGTTAAAGAACACCTGTTCTAGAACAGTATATACCACAAATACTGCCCTGTCAATATGAGGTATGAGTTTTTTTGTTTGTTATTGACTTTTGATACTCACCCCCTTTTTCCCCCTCTCAAACGGGTTTATATTTAATTTTGTATTTCGTCTTGTTTGAGAGGGGGTAAGAATTTGAGAGGGGGCTTCGCCCCTCTCTCTTACTCTCCCCTCTCCGGTCAAATCAAAAATCTATTTGTACTATATTACCGACTGGAGAGGGGATTAAGGGGTGAGGATTAAGGGGTGAGGATTAAATGGATGAGGTTATCACCATGCAATCGGAAACGTGAGCGCCTGCTTGGCTATCGTCCTTCGGTGCCGTCGCAGACGGGCTTCGACTGTCCGGCCCCCAACTCCTCCAGGGCCAGCTTGTCCATTTCCAGCTGGACCGGCAGCGGGTAATCGCCGGTAAAACAGGCCAGGCAGAAATTCTCCTTCGGCAGGTCGACGGCCTTGATCAGGCCAGGGATGCTCAGGTAACCCAGCGTATCGGCGCCGATGAATTTGCAGATTTCCGGTATGGTCTTCTGGGCGGCGATGAGCTCACGCCGCGTGGCCATGTCCACGCCGAAAAAGCAGGGATAGCGGATGGGCGGCGCGCAGATACGCATATGGATTTCCCTCGCCCCCGCTTTCCGCAATAGCCTTACCACGCTGGGAGTCGTCGTGCCGCGTACGATGCTGTCGTCCACGACCACCACGCGCTCGCCGTTCAGCACCTGCGGCAAGGGATTGTATTTCAGCTTAACGCCCAGGTCCCTGATGCGCTGGTCCGGTTCGATAAAGGTGCGTCCCACGTAGCGGTTCTTGACCAGCCCTTCGACGAGCGGGATGCCGGACTCCCTGGCATATCCCGTCGCGGCCGCGATGGCGGATTCCGGCACGCCCATGACCAGGTCGGCGTCAACGGGATACTCGATGGCCAGCCCGGCGCCCATAGACTGTCGGGTGAGATATAGCAGTTTGCTGTTGATGACGCTATCGAGACGGGCAAAATAGATAAACTCAAAAATGCACATGCCGCGCCGCGTCGATTCACCGGGGAAGCTTTCTACGCCGTTTTCGCTGATCCTCACTATTTCCGCAGGCTTGATTTCCCGGACGAAATCCGCGCCGATGTGGTCCAGGGCGCATGACTCGGAGGCGACCACCCAGCCGTGGTCAACCGTGCCCAGGCACAGCGGGCGCACGCCGAAGGGGTCACGCACGGCGTATAAATCCTGCGGCGTCATGATCGTCAGCGAATAGGCCCCCTGCAGGCGGTGCATGGCGTAGCGTATCCGGTCGACCCAGCTTTTGCCCGGAGACGAGAGGATAAGGTTAGCGACTACCTCGGAATCCGTCGAGCCGCTGAACTTATACCCCTGCGCGACTAGGTCTTGATAGAGCGGGGCGGCGTTGATAATGTTGCCGTTATGGGCGATGGCGATAGTCTCGGAATCGTTGCCCACCAGAATTGGCTGAGCATTGGCGATGCGGCTGGAGCCGGCCGTGGAATAGCGGTTATGGCCGATGGCGATATGGCCGGTCAACCCGCTGAGCGACCCCTCGGTAAAGACGTTGGATACCCTGCCCATGCCGGTGAAAACTCTGATTTTTTTGCCGTCGGCCGTGGCGATGCCGGAGCTTTCCTGGCCGCGGTGCTGGAGGGCAAACAGGGCGAAAAAGGTAAGACGGGCTACATCCTCATTCGGTGAGTAGACGCCAAAAACGCCGCAAGACTCGTGCAAGATTGACCTGCCTCTAATCTCCTGGCAAACTCTCTATTTATATTATAGCTTATTGCTAGCTGGCCGGTCAATTGAGCTGCCGGCGGTTCATGCCGGTTTTACCCATTTCACGATAGCATCGATGGCTTTCTTATCGCTGCGCAGCCGGTGGCCGGCGCCGTCAATAATAACGAGTTGTTTGGGGAGTCCGGCTTTCTCGTAGAGTCGCTGGGCGTCTTCGACGGACACGGTGCTGTCCTGGCTGCCGTGGATGACTAGTACCGGCCTCGGGGCGATGGACGCGATATGGTTGATAGGATGGAGCCTCTGGAAGCCGGCTACCCATTCCTCGAGCGACGGGGGAAAGTCTTCGTCCCTGATGACGCCGATTTCCCGGAAATGGTCGAGGAGCGCTTGCCAGTTTTTGCTTGCGTTGAAGGGCGTGATTTCGGCGGGACAGGCGCAGGCGACGACGCCCGAGACTCTTTTGTCCTTCGCGCCCAGGTAGATGGCCACCGCCGCGCCGATGCTGAAACCGACCAGCGATAGGCGGGACTTGTCGAAATTTTCCAGGCCCCACAGGAAATCAAGGACAGCCTGGAGGTCGCGCGTCCACCCGGCCAGGTCCATATTGCCGCCGCTGTCTCCCGTCCCCCGGAAATTAAACCAGTAAACGGCCAGCCCGTTCCGGCAAAGCTTTTCCGCCAGCTCCGGATAGCCGCCGTCGTCGGGGCGGGGAGGTTCGCCGGAAGGCGCCCCGTGACAGAGACAGACCAGCGGGTATTTCCCCTCCAGGTCGGGCACGAGCAGCTGCCCTACCAGGGAAAAGCCTTCAACCGGTACATTCGAAAAGTCTTTCAGCATTTTAGATGTATCTGCCTACGGACCGGGCGATGGTCCGGAGCTCTTCCATGAGACGGGTGAAGTCTGATAGCGATAGCGACTGAAGGCCGTCGACGAGGGCCTCTTTAGGATTGGGGTGGACCTCGATGAGCAGGCCGTCGGCGCCGGCGGCCACCGCCGCCTTGGCGATGGCCGGCACGAGCGAATAATGCCCCGCGGCGTGACTGGGGTCGACGATTATCGGCAGGTGGCTGTTCCTCTTGACGACCGGGACGGCCGAAATATCGAGGGAGAAGCGGATGCTGTCCTCGAACGTCCGGATGCCGCGCTCGCAGAGGACCACTTTGTTTTTCCCCTCCGCCAGGAGGTAGTCGGCCGCGGTAAGCCATTCGGTGATGGTGCAGGAAAAGCCGCGTTTCAGCACCACGGGATGACCGCTTTTGCCGGCCGCCGTCAGCAGGGCGAAATTCTGCATATTGCGCGAGCCGATTTGAAGCATATCGGCATAGGCGGAGACCAGCTTGACGTCCTGCGGGTTGACTACCTCGGTAACGACCGGTATGCCAAACTGCTTTCTGACGCCGGCCAGGAGCTCCAGCCCTTTTTTCTGCAGGCCCTGGAAGCTGAACGGCGACGTGCGCGGCTTGAAAGCCCCGCCGCGCAGGATAGCGGCGCCGGCCTTTTTCACGCCCTCGGCCGCCTGCGTGAGCTGTTTTTCGCTCTCCACCGCGCAGGGGCCGGCGATAACCACGACGCGTTCGCCGCCGATTTTCACCCCGCCGCAGTCCACCAGCGTGTCCCGCTGCTGAAACTCGCGGGAAGCGAGCTTGTAGGGCTTCATGATGCGGGTGACGCTTTCGACGCCGGGCAGCACGGCGAACAGGTCGGTCGATATCTGGCCGGTATTGCTCCCCAGGATCGCCACGACCGTCTTGTCCGTGCCGATATTCAGCTGGACGCCCAGACCGAGCGACTTCGCCTTGGCGACGACGTCTTCGACTTCCTCGCGGGCGGCGCCCGTTCTCATTTCAACGATCATGGTTTTCTAATACAGCTCCTTCACCTGCCGCTCAGTCCCTACTTCGATAATACCTGAGGAATACCGGGGCGTCAAGGTAGATATGGAAATGCTTCGGGCTTATTCTCTTTATCCGTCTTATCTTTCGCCGGCCGCCCCTTTTTTATCGATATAAGCAGGAGCTTGATGGCGGCCACCTCGACCCAGACTATCATGTTCGCCACGACCAGCCTCTCCAGCAGGCCGAACCACCTGATGTCGTCGGGGAGGGCGCCCAGCGTTACCACCAGGGCCACGGCCAGGACGGCGGCGATAATGGTATACCAGAAAATACTCCTCCAGTTGGCGTCTTTCCTGAGGCTGGGCGTCATTGCCAGAATCGCCGCCGGGAAAATCCAGAAAGCCGAGGTGGCGGTAAGTCCGTGGATTTTTCCTTCGATGGTACGGACGGCGCCGACCGGGTCGGTGCGGAAAGCCCCGATAAGCAGCATCGCGAAGCCGAAGAAGACCATCAGGGCAATGCCGAACCGGAACCCCCGCGCCCCCCGGACATTAAAGAGAAGCCCCGCGGTAAATATCTCCACCAGGAGACCGATTAACAGGAAACCGATTGTCTGGAGCCATCCTACCGAAGTCAGCGCCAGGCTGCTGATGGAGTCCCTGATAAGATTGTAACCGGGACTCCTGAAGGCGGCGTAAAGATCGGTGGCGGCCAGCAGCAGCGGCCCCGCCATGCCGGCCAGGCCTAACAGGCTGGTGCCGTTCATCTGTTTAAAAAAAGCCGCCACCGGCAACAGGCCGCGCAGCAGAGATTCGCGGGCAATGGTGAGGATGGCCATATTTACATTATAGCTGGAATAGCTTCGACAGACAAGGCTGTAGTACTTACTTTTGGTAATAACAGTTTTGAGTGTTTTCAATCGGAAATGGATATCAAAACCCTCTCCAATACCTTATCCCAACTACTGTCCCATCTTCCCATAATTAATCCTTATCTGCGTTCTGCCCACCTCTATACCATCTCTAGAGGGGATTTTGGAAGCATCAAACGGCAAACCCTGGAAGCGCCGCAGGATAATAAGGCCTTCCTCGGTGGTGACGGACTCGATGCCGGCCTTGGCGGCCAGTCCTTTAATCTTCACGGCGTAAAGCAGGTTTTCCACCTCCGGGGGCGGGCTGCCGAAGCGGTCGGCGTACTCTTTCCGGAAATCATCCAGTTTATCGGCGGCGTCCGCGTTGCCCAGGGCGCGGTAAAGCTCCAGCCGGGTATCCACGTCCGGGACGTAGCTTTCCGGGATGAAGGCATCCAGTGGCAGATCGATGGCGGGCTGGGGGACACGGGGCGGCGGCTTCGGCTTGCCGGCCAGAATAGCTTTCTGCTCCTCGACGGCCTCCGCCAGTAACCGGGTATAAAGGCTGAAGCCGATGGCGGTGATGTGGCCGCTCTGGCGATGGCCCAGCAGAGTGCCGGCGCCGCGGATTTCCAGGTCCTTCATGGCGATGCCGAAACCTGCCCCTAGCTCCGTGGCCTCGTAGATGGTGCGCAGGCGTTCGTGGGCGATGGGCGACAGGCGCTGGCCCTTATCGTAGAGGAAATAGGCGTAGGCGAGGTTGGCGCCCCGCCCTACCCTCCCCCGCAACTGGTAAAGCTGCGTCAGGCCGAACTTGTCCGCCTTATTGACAATCAGGGTATTGGCGTTAGGCATGTCCAGGCCCGATTCGATAATTGTGGTGCAGACGAGGACATCGATTTTACCGGCCGAGAAATCGGCCATCACCTGTTCCAGCCGCTCCTCCGGCATCTGCCCGTGGCCGATGGCTATCTCGGCTTCCGGTATCAGCTCGCGCAGGTTTTCCGTCACCATGGCGATGCTCTGCACTCGGTTATGCAGGAAAAAGACCTGCCCGTTGCGTTCCAGCTCCCGCAGAATCGACTCCCTGACCAGGTAATCGCTGTACTCGGCCACGTAGGTCTTCACGGGGAGGCGGGCCTCGGGAGGGGTCTCCATCGTGCTCATGTCCCTGACGCCCACGAGCGACATGTGCAGGGTGCGGGGAATGGGGGTGGCGCTCAGGGTCAGCACATCGACCTCGCGGCGGAGCTTTTTAAAGTGCTCTTTATGGTTGACGCCGAAACGTTGCTCCTCGTCGATGACAAGCAGCCCCAGGTTTTTAAAAACGACGTCCTTCTGCAGGAGGCGGTGCGTGCCGATGCAGATATCCACCGTGCCGTCGGCCAGGCCGGCGATGACGGCGCGCTGGTCCCTGTCAGAGCGAAAGCGACTCAATACTTCGACCTTCATCGGGAAGGCATCCAGGCGCTCCGAGAAAGTGGCGAAATGCTGCTGCGCCAGGACGGTGGTCGGCACGAGCACGGCCACCTGCCTGTCATCCATGACCGCCTTGAAAGCCGCCCGGATAGCCACCTCCGTCTTGCCGTAGCCGACGTCCCCGCAGACGAGGCGGTCCATCGGCTTTGGTTTTTCCATGTCCTCCTTTACCTCACGCTGCGCCTCGAGCTGGTCGGGCGTCTCCACGTAAGGGAAGGCGGCCTCCATCTCCTGCTGCCACAGCGTATCGCGGGAAAAAGCGAAACCCGGCACGACCTCGCGGGCGGCGTACAGAGTCAGCAGGTCGCGCGCCAGCAACTCGGCCGCCTCTTTGGCCTTCTGACGGGTGCGCACCCACTCCTGGGTGCCGAGTCGACTCAGCACCGGCGGCCGGTCGCCCGCCCCGACGTAGCGGCTGACCCTGTCTATCTGGTCGGTGGGGACATAGAGCACATCGCCGGCGGCGTACCGCAAGGACCAGGTATTCCTTCTCCGCGCCGGCGGTCTTCAACGTGGTGACGCCGGTGAACCTGCCGATACCGTGCTCGACGTGGACGACAAAATCGTCGGGGATGATATCGACCATGAGCTTCTGGTGCGGCACGGGGTGTCTCTTGAGCAGTCGCCGCTGCTTGACGAAGCCGAAAATCTCGGCGTCGGTGAAGAGGCAGGTCTCGCCGCCCATGATGAAACCCTCCGGCAGCGACCCCTGCACCAGCACCAGCGCGCCGGGCCCGGGCACTTCGGTGACCGCCTCGACGGGGGCGGCGATAATGTCCTCCCCGGCCAGGAGCTCGGAGAGGCGGCTCGCCTGGTGGCTCACGATGACGACGCGTTTCTGCTGCGACATCAGCTCGACGGTCTTGGTCAGGAACAACGGCAGCCTGCCGGCGCAGGTGGGCGCGGACATAAAGTCCAGCGTCTCTCCGGCGCCCCAGGCGGCCAGTTCCAGCCAGTTGCGCGATTTTATCTCCGGTTGGAGCTCTTCCCATCGTAAAATACGGGATGGGGAAAATTGGGGGGCAGTTCGCCCCTTTCCAGCTTGCCGGAGCGGAGCTGCGCGGCTTCAGAATCCAGTTCCAGCGCGGCCTGCTCTATGGACGAAGGCTCGTCAAGAATAATGAGCGTACCGGGCGGAAGGTAGTCCAGCAGGCTGCCGCTATTGAAAAGGGGGGTATAAAACTGGGCTTCGGGGGGCACCTGGCCTTCGAGAAACAGCGACGTATCCCGCTGGTAAGCCTGCCTGGCGTCATCGGCCAGGCCGGAGAGGTCGAGGCCGTGCAGAACTCCCTCTAAAGATAGTTTATCCAGGCGGCGGGGGGCGATCAGCTCCGAGGCGGGGCCGATGGATATCGACTCCAGTTTATCGGTTGAGCGCTGCGTTTCCGGGTCGAAGACGCGGATACTGTCGATGGTATCGCCGAAAAACTCCAGGCGCACGGGCGTCTCGCTCGTCGGCGGCCAGATATCGATAATGCCGCCGCGATGGCTCACCGCGCCCGGCACCTCGACGACGTTTTCGAGCCGGTAGCCCATCGACTCCCATGCGGCGAGCAGGCGCAGCGGCTCTTGATTCATGCCGAGTCCGATAGAATGGCAGGAGGAAACAAAATCCCGCTGCGCCGGCGTTTTAGACATCAGTGCCGCCGCCGAAGCCACCACCAGGGGAAATCCCGGGCTATTATCCCCGCCCGCTCCGGATAAAATCGTCAGCACCCGGACCCTTTCCATCTCGGTAGCGCTATCGGAGGCCAGGCGCTCGTAGGGAAGGACGTCGGGCTCGGGGAAAAGTAGCGGCTGGCTGTTTGACCAGCTCGAAAGCTGCTCCTGGAGCTTCCTGGCATTCTCCGGCTGTGCCGTGACCAGCAGTAGCGGCACGCGGAGGGACTCATAAAGGGCGGCCACCAGGTAAGGCCGGGCGGCATCCAGTACGACGACCGTATTCTCGTTGGAGGACCTGCCCTTCAGCGTTTCGATAAGGCGGCCGTAAGCGGGCATTGGCTCAATAAGCTTCGTTAATCGACTTAAATCCGGCATATTCCTCCAAACACCTGTAGGGCTCGTCCATTAAAATGGGCCAGCCCGATACTTATATATTAGCACAGATTTCATGACCAAGATAAGGGGAAGAAGGGCGACGGATGGGTGAAAATACCCATGTTCAGCTTATTCCAGCTTGTGCTATAATGGAAAAAACCATACGTGAAAAAAATGAACACGAAAAACAGCAAATCAAAAAAATCGGGGCTCGCCTACCGGCGCATTGTCGTCAAGCTCGGCACGCACCTGCTCACCGGCGGGGGCGGTCACCTCGACCAGGCCGTCATGGCCGACCTCGCGCGGCAGATAGCCTATTTGCACCAGCGCGGCGCGGAAATAGTCGTCGTGTCTTCCGGGGCCATCGCCGCCGGGAGGCATAAGCTGGGTCTCGACGGGGCGGTCAAAGGCATCCCTTACAAACAGGTGCTGGCATCCGTCGGGCAAAGCCGGCTCATGAACGTCTACGAGCAGCTATTCGACCAGCACCACATCACGGTGGCGCAGGCGCTGCTCACCAAAAGCGATATCGCCGACCGGGCCGGATACCTCAACGCCCGCAATACGCTCCTGGCCCTGATGGAGCTCGGGGTAGTCGGCATCATCAACGAAAACGACGTCGTCTCCATCGATGAAATCAAAGAGGCCAGGTTCGGTGACAACGATAACCTCTCGGCGATGGTGGCCAACCTGGTCGACGCCGACATACTCATGATACTCACCGACATCGGCGGACTGTATACCGCCGACCCCCATATCGACCCGATGGCGCGGCTCGTGCCGCTGGTAAGTAAAATCGACGCCGGCATCAAGCGCCTGGGCGCCAACACCGCCAGCAGCGTCGGCACCGGCGGCATGATAACCAAGATAGAGGCTGCTCAGGTCGCCACCGCCTCCGGGGTGCGCGTGGTCATCGCCGACGGCCAGGAACCCGATGTTATCATAAGGCTGGCCTCCGGGGAAGCCATCGGCACGCACTTTCTGCCTACCGCCGACCACCGGGAAAGCCGGCAGCGGTGGATGGTCTCCGGGCTCTGCACCAGAGGCAAGCTGATCATCGATAGCGGCGCCGCCCTGGCGCTGAAGAAACAGAACCGCAGCCTGCTGGCGGCGGGGATAGAAAAGGCGGAAGGAAAGTTCGGGCGGGGGGACATCGTGGCTATTTACGATACGGAAGGCGCACAGATCGGCTGCGGCATCACCAACTACAGCTCCGGCGACATCGGCATCATCAGAGGCGCGCAGTCGGACAAAATCGCCGGCCTGCTCAATTTCGATTACGGGCCGGAGGTAGTGCACCGCAACAATCTGGCGCTCATGGAAAGGGAGGGACCAAGTGCCCACAGGCAAACTTTACCACTCGGTGAATAACGAGTTTATCGCCAACGTCAGCTACCAGTTCCAGCACGAGGAAGACCACCGCTGGTGGGGAGAGCTGACCCTCATCGAATATATGCAAATCAAGGACGGCGGTGGCTACATGATCGAGCTGGAAGACGGGCGGCATAGTCGCTGCGCGTTAAAGAAGAGGGTAAACCGGGCGGTGACGAGCCTGCCGCCGCGCTACGTCTTCCATTTCAGCGGGAGCGGGAAGTTCGAGTAAGGGGGAAAGAAATTAGGGGTGTCTATGAAAAATATAGACTTGGCTATAGAAGAACTGAAAGCCAAAGGAATAGCGGCTAAAGCGGCGGCTCATAAGCTGGCGTTCACCTCGACGGACATTAAAAATAGGGCCCTGAATAATATCGCCGAGGATATACTGGCAAGGAAGGGCGAAATCCTGGCTGCCAATAAAAAGGACTACGATGCGGCGAAAGCCTCGGGCATGGGCGAAGCGTTACTCGATAGGCTGTTGCTCAATGAAAAACGACTCGAAGGGATAGCCGCGGACACCAGAGCCGTCGCCGCTTTACCGGATTCGGTCGGGGAAATTTTCGATATGCGCACCATGCCCAACGGACTGCAAATCGGCAAGAAGCGTGTGCCAATCGGGGTTATCGGTGTCATTTATGAGAGCCGGCCCAACGTTACCGTGGACATCGCCTGTCTCTGCCTGAAGTCCGGCAACGCCGTTATCCTGAGAGGCGGCAAGGAAACGATAAACTCGAACACAGCCATCGTCAAAGTGATACAGGACGCCTGCCGGAAGGCGGACATGCCCGACGGCTGCGTGCAGTTCATCGACAACACCGACCACGCCCTGGTGGACGCGATGCTCAGGATGAACGACGTCATCGACCTGTTGGTGCCTCGGGGCGGGGCGGGGCTGATAAAGAGCGTTAAAGAGAACGCCAGGATGGCGGTGGTAACCGGGGGCATCGGGGTTTGCCATACCTACGTCGACAAAAGCGCCGATATCCAGAAGGCGGTGGACATCGTTTATAACGCCAAGGTGCAGCGACCTTCGGTCTGCAACGCCCTGGACTCGGTGCTGGTGCATAAAGACATCGCTAAAGACTTCCTGCCCGGGATGGCATCCGCACTGAATAAAGCCAGGGTTGAGCTGCACTGCGACGAGAGGTCGATGGCCATCCTCAAAGTCGACAAGTCGCTGAAGCTTGTGAAGGCGGTGGAGGAGGACTGGGGCAAAGAGTTCCTGGCGCTGGTAGCCGCCATAAAGGTAGTGGGGTCGCTGGACGAAGCTTTGGAGCATATCGAGAAATACGGGTCGGGGCACTCCGAGGCCATCATCACCGAGGACTACCAGAGCAGCATGCGCTTTTTAAACGAGGTGGACGCCGCCTGCGTGTACGTCAACGCCAGCACGCGCTTTACCGACGGGGGTCAGTTCGGGCTGGGGGCGGAGGTGGGGATAAGCACACAAAAGCTGCACGCGCGGGGGCCGATGGGGCTGAAAGAGCTGACGACCTACAAGTGGATTATCTACGGGAGCGGGCAGGTAAGGCCGTAGCTATTTATTTCCCTTCAACACGTCCTGCTGGGCCTGGAAAAGCTGCCTGATGCCTTTTTCGGCAAGAGCCAGCAAATCGTCGATGGACTGGCGGGTAAAAGGCCTGCCCTCGGCGGTGCCCTGAACCTCGACGAACTCACCCTTGCTGGTCATGACGATATTAAAGTCCACGGCGGCCTGAGAGTCCTCGTCATAGCAGAGATCGACCATCATATTAGTATTCACGATGCCGACGCTGGTGGCCGCCACGGCGCATTTCAAGGGTATGGAAGATATCACGCCCATGTCCATCAGCTTTTCCATCGCCTGGTGTAAAGCGACATAGGAGCCGGTAATAGCGGCGGTGCGGGTGCCGCCGTCGGCCTGGATGACATCGCAGTCGACGATTAAAGTCCTCTCTCCTAAAGCAGCGAGGTCGGCTGAAGCTCTTAAAGAACGCCCGATGAGCCGCTGGATTTCCTGATTGCGCCCGCCGACGTGCCCGGTGACGGAATCGCGCTGAGAGCGGGTGACGGTAGCGCGGGGCAGCATGGCGTACTCCGCCGTAATCCAGCCGGTGCCGCTGCCCTTTAAGAACGGCGGTACTCTCTCCTCGACGCTGACGGCGCACAGGACGTGTGTCTTGCCCAGCTTTATCAGCGCCGACCCCTCGGCAAAGCTCTGATAGCCGGGGACTATCTTGACCGGCCTCAGCTCATCATAGGCACGCCCGTCGACCCTTTTCACGTAAAGTCTCCCATCAGGTTGATATCAGAGTATAGCATTGACCGCCGCGATTAGCAATTGGAGGTTAGCTTGCCCCCTATTGAATAAAATTATTTTCGTGATATACTGAGGGCGTAAAGGGGGCTATTTTGAAGAGCAAGGACTTCCTTTCCATCTCCGATCTCACGCCCCAAGGCATCCGGCAGTTGATATCCAACGCCGTGATGATGAAAGCCGAGGGCTGGAGCTCGAGGTTGAGTGGCAAAGTCCTCGCCCTTCTTTTCGAAAAACCGTCGCTGCGGCACCGCGTGAGCTTCGAGGTAGCCATACGTCAACTCGGCGGACATTGCATTTACCTGTCCCCCGCCGAGGTCGGTCTCGGCCAGAGGGAGTCGATAGCCGATGTCGCCCGCGTGCTCAGCGGCTACGTCGACTGCATCGCGGCGCGCACCTTCTCCCACCGGACGCTGGAGACCCTGGCGAAGTATTCGCTCGTGCCGGTGATAAACTCCCTCTCCGACGTGGAGCACCCCTGCCAGGCGCTCGCCGACCTGCTGACAATTTACGAAAAGAAAGAGGGCCTCGAAGGACTGACGCTGGCTTATATCGGCGACGGCAACAACGTCGCCAATAGCCTCGTCCTGGGCGTGACCCTGTGCGGCATCAACTTCCGGATGGCCTCGCCCGCGGCTTACGCTTTAAAAGATAATATACTTAATAGAGCCCGGGAGTACGCCGCCGCCAGTGGCAGCGCCATATTCCTCACCCAGGACCCGCGCCAGGCGGTCGCCGGGGCGGACATCGTCTATACCGATGTCTGGACAAGCATGGGGCAGGAAAGCGAGGCCGATAAACGCCGCCAGGCCTTCGCGGGATACCAGGTCAACGCCGGCCTCATGTCCTTAGCCAAAGAAAACGCCATCTTCATGCACGACCTGCCGGCCCACCGCAGCGAAGAAGTCACGGATGAAGTTATGGACGGGCCGCAGTCCGTAGTCTTCGAGCAGTCGAAAAACAAGATGCACCTGCTCAAAGCCCTGCTCGTGGACATACTCGGCGGCCTGGAGATAGGGCTGGCCGATTTCAGATAATATTCTACCTCACCCCCTTTATCCCCCTCTCCTATCAAGGAGAGGGGGAAGAATAGAAGAGGGGCTTCGCCCCTCTTAAACGCCCTGAGTAGAGGTAATAATAAAAGAGAAATACTGTGAGCAAGCCAATTGTTGCCATCGTCGGCCGGCCAAATACCGGCAAGTCCACCCTGCTCAACCGCGTGGCGGGGAAACCGCTGGCGATAACCGAGGACCAGCCTGGAACGACGCGTGACCGCAACCTTGCCGACGTCAGCTGGGGAGGCAAGGAGTTCACTTTAGTGGACACCGGCGGCCTGGAGATAAAGCCGAGCACTCCCATCGAGCGGGGAGTCAAATCGCAGATAGAGACGGCCATTAAAGACGCCGACGTGATTATCGACCTGGTGGACGCGAAAGACGGTATAACGCCGGCGGACCACGAGGTCGCCGCCATGCTCCGGAAAGCTAATAAACCTATTATACTCGCCGCCAACAAGGCCGACAACGACCGCCTGGAGACAGCCGCCCTGGAGTTTTACGAGCTGGGGCTGGGCGAACCGATGGCTATCAGCGCCCACCACGGGCGAAATGTCGCCGAGCTGCTGGATAAAATAACCGCCCTGCTGCCGTCGCCAGCGCCGGCCGAGGCCCAACCGGAAGTTATCAAGGTGGCGATAGTCGGTCGGCCGAACGTGGGGAAGTCGATGCTCTTGAATGTGCTCGTTGGCGACGAGCGCGCCATCGTTGACGAGACGCCGGGGACCACTCGCGACGCCGTAGATACGCGGTTTGACTTTAACGGGCAGAGTGTGCTACTTATTGATACGGCCGGAATCAGGCGGCGGGGACGCGTGAAAGCCGGGGTGGAAAAGTACAGCGTCCTCCGGAGCATGAGGGCCATCGACCGGTCGGACATCGCCCTGCTGGTCCTCGACGGTAGCGAAATGACGGCCGCGCAGGACGCGCACATCGCCGGCTACATCCACGAGGCCGCCAAGGGCATGATAATCGTCGTTAACAAGTGGGACCTGGTGGAAGATAAAGATACCTCGAGGTGGGAAAAACTGATAAAAAACGAGTTCAAATTTGCCCATTATGCCCCGATATTATATACTTCGGCTAAAACCGGCCAGGGGGTAGACAAAATCATGCCCGAGGTCGACCGGGTCTACCGGGAAAGATTGAAAAGACCCTCAACCGCCGTGGTGAATAACGTTATCCAGGAGGCGGCGGCCCTGCATAACCGCCCCCGGAACCGGAGCCAGCAACTCAAGATATTCTACGCCACCCAGGCGGAAATCAACCCGCCGACCTTTGTCATCTTTACCAACAACGCTAAGCTAATCCACTTTTCCTATAAACGCTACCTGGAAAACCGGTTGCGCCAGGCGTTCGGATTCACCGGCACGCCGCTCCGCTTGATTTTCAAGACGAGGGGTGAAGCATGACGGTAGCCCTGCTGGTCCTGGCGGTGATGCTGATGGGCTACCTGCTCGGCGCGATACCCTTCGGGGTAATCATCAGCAAGAAATTCGCCAAGAAAGACCTCCTCCAGGAAGGCAGCGGCAAGACAGGCATGACCAATGTCCTGAGGACGGCCGGGAAAAAAGCCGCCGCCCTGGCCCTTATCCTGGATATCGGCAAGGGGACGCTGGCAGTGACACTGGCCGGCATGATATTCAGCGGTAACCACGCCGTTGTCATGGGCATTCTTTCCTGGAGAGAGCTCGCCAAAGCACTGACGGCGGCGGCGGCCATTACCGGACACAGCTGGTCGGTCTTCCTCAAATTCAAAGGTGGCCGGGGGGTAGCGACGTTGATGGGGGGCCTGGCAGCCCTGTACTGGCCGGCCGCCGCGCTGGGCGGGATATGCGTGCTCGGCATCGGGTTCAGGACCAAATATATGTCGCTGGGCTCGATTATCGGGGCGGTCACCGCCTTCATCATGCTCATGGCTTTTAACGTCCTGAAAATCGAGGCTTTTGGCCCGCACCCACCTTTCGAATACGTCGTTTTCTCCATGGCTGGGCGCGATATTCATCTACATCAGGCACCGCGATAACATCCTCCGGCTCTTCAACGGCACCGAACGCAGAATCGGGGAGAAAGTCAAAGCCGAACCGGTAACGACGTCCCGGGATACCAAGTAGTCGATACCGAACCGGTGCATTAAGCCAGAAAATATGCCAAAAATAGCTATTATCGGTACGACCAGCTGGGGGATAACGCTATCCGTGCTGCTCGCCAATAAGGGAGCCGAAGTCCGGCTCTGGGCACGGACGCAGCGTGAAGCCAGCAAACTGCGGAAATCGGGGTCGGACCGCTTCCCCGATGTCACCATCCCCGAAACAATCACGATAACGCACCTGATAGCGGAGGCGCTCAAGGAAGCGGACGCCTTGATTCTGCCGGTACCTTCCGAGACCATGCGGCAGAACATATCGCGGGCGGCCGGCCATCTCACCAAATCGACTATCATCATCAGCGCCTCTAAAGGACTGGAGATAGGCAGCAACAAACGCATGTCCGAGGTAATCGCCGACGAGATAAACCCGCACTTCATCGGCAACATCTGCGTCCTTTCCGGGCCCCAGCTCTCGCAGGAAATCATCCACGGGAGACCGGCGGCGGCGGTGGTGGCGGCCGAAGACAAGGGAGCCGCCAAAAAGGCACAGAAAATACTGACCTGTCCCAACTTCTGCGTCTTTACCAATACCGACATTATCGGGGTGGAGCTGGGGGGCGCCCTCAAGAACATCCTGGCGCTCGGGGCGGGCATCGCCGACGGGCTGGGCTACGGGGACAATGCCAAAGCCGCCTTCATGACACGGGGCCTGACCGAGATAACCGCCCTGGGAATGGCGCTCGGGGCCAACCCGCTGACCTTCTCCGGACTGGCGGGGCTGGGGGACGTTATCACCACCTGCGCCAGTCCGCTCAGCCGCAACCACTACGTCGGGATGGAGCTGGCCAAGGGGCGGCCGCTGGCGGAGATACTGGAATCGATGAACCAGGTAGCCGAGGGTGTGAACACCACACTGGTGGCCCACAACCTGGCCCAGCAGCAGCGACTGGAAATGCCGATTACCGAGAAAATCTACCAGGTGCTCTACGAAAACGCCGACCCCAAACTGGCGGCGGTGGAACTCATGGGGGGCAACGCCAAGCATGAACTGGCCGGACGGCGCTGGCGGCTGTTCTCGCTATTCCGGCACCAGAAACGCACCGGGGCCACCGGGACTTAAGAGACGGTCCCCGACCCTTTTTCCCCGCCCAGGCTCCTCGAAAGCTCTTCGAACAACCGGCGCTGCTCTTTGCTTAGTGACTCGGGGGTGACGAGGCGCAGCATCACGAGCTGGTCGCCGCGGCCCATCCCGCGCAGGTGGGGGATGCCTTTGTCCTTGAGCTTGAAAACGCGGCCCGTCTGGCTGCCGGCCGGGACTTTCAACCGGCTCTCGCCGTAAAGAGTGGGCACGGCTACCTCGGCGCCCAGGGCCGCCTGGGCAAAATTGACCGGCAGCTCATAGACGACATTATCGCCCTCGCGCGTAAAGAGGCGGTGCTTCTTCACCGAAACGGCGACGTAGAGATTGCCCGGTGAGGCGCCGCGAAAACCGGCATCACCTTCTCCGGTGAGTCGTATGCCGTTGCCGTCGTCGATGCCGGCGGGCACCTTTACCAGGATACTGCGCTTGCGCTTTTGAAAACCGGAACCGCGGCAGTCGGGACAGGGGTCGGTCACGATTTTACCCTCGCCGTGGCACTGTCCGCAAACACTGGTATTGATAAACTGCCCGAAGAGACTACGCTGTACCCGCCGCACCTGGCCGGTGCCGTCGCAGGCGGCGCAGCGCACGGGCTGACTGCCCGGCCGGGAGCGCGTACCGCGGCAGGTGGCGCAGAGTTCGGTGCGCGAGACTTCAATCTCCTTTTCACAGCCCAGGGCCGCCTCTTCAAAGGTCAGGGAGACGGTATAACGCAGGTCTTCACCGCGGCGCGGTGCCTGGCGCGTCGCCGTGCCGGTGCCGCCGAAAAATGCCTCGAAGATATCGCCGAAGCCGCCGAAATCAAATCCCTCAAATCCCCTCCCCCCGAAAACGCCCTCAGGGCCGCTGTGGCCGAAGCGGTCGTAAGCGGCGCGCTTATCGGCATCGGAGAGGCATTCGTAAGCCTCGTTAACTTCCTTGAACTTTTCCGAGGCGCCATCATCTTTATTGCGGTCGGGGTGATAGCGGAAAGCCAGCTTGCGAAAGGCCTTCTTGATATCTTCCGACGAGGCGTCGCGGGGTAAGCCGAGCACCTCGTAATAATCGCGTTTCACAGCCATAAAATCATCCTGTCTTTCAATCCAATAAAAGGCACACTATTCAATTAAATAATACGCGCGGGGTGAAAGGCTTGTCAATGGAGTGATGAGCAGTCAGCTATTAGCGATTAGCTGTTAGCTAATCTGTGGCTGATCAGGCTCATCAGGGGACACTAAACGCGAAACATCGTCCAGATAGCCCTGCAGAATCAAAGCCGCGGCGGCGGCATCATAACGGGTGTTACGGTTGGTCTTCCTCACACCCTGGATAAGCCCGCGGGCGGAGACAGTCGAAAGGCGCTCGTCACGATACTCTATGGGGACATCGATAAAACGCGACAAATCCGCGATAAACGATTTGGTCTTCTCGGCCTGCGCTCCCAGGCTCCCATCCATGTTAAAGGGCAGGCCGGCAATCACCCGCCCGACTTCTTTCTCACGGATAATATCAACAATCCGCTCGATGGCCGCCGACTCATCGGCACGGCTGATGATAGTCAGCGGGGTGGCCAAAATACCCAGCGGGTCGCTCAGGGCCAGGCCGACGCGGCTGTCGCCGACATCCAGCGCCAGAATACGAGTTATGTCAACCTCCGTCTTAGATAAGGTCTTTTACCAGAAGCAGGGCTGCGTCCAGCTTAGTTTTGTCTCTACCACCGGCCTGGGCGAAAGTCGCCTTGCCACCACCGCCACCGCCGGTCACTTTCGAGACCTGTTTAACGATATCGCCGGCATTATAGCCCTTAGCCACGAGGTCACTAGTAACAGCGGCGATGAACAATGGTCTATCGCCGCTGACAGCCCCCAGGACGATGATACCGCTGCCGAGCTTTTCACGGAGAAAATCAGCCATTTCCCGCAGGACCGCTTCCCTACCCGACGCTACCCGCGCCGCGAGAACGTTAACGCCTTTGATTACTTCTGCCTTGCCCAGCAGGGACTCGGCCTCTTTTTTAGCCAGGTCTCGCTCCAGAGAAAGAGCAAGTTTCTTCTCTTTTTCCAGCTCTAAGTTTAAATCCTCTATTTTTTCAACGACATCATCTATGTCAGATTTTAGTGATTCGGCAATATCTTCAAGAGACAATAAACGACGCTCAATAAAATCTTCAGCGCCTCTACCTGTCACCGCCTCGATACGGCGCAGTCCGGCGCCGATGCTGCCCTCGCTGAGGATATGGAAATAGCCGATCTCACCCGTAAAAGAAACATGAGTGCCGCCGCAGAGCTCGGCGCTGACGGCCGGCTCGCCGATACGCATGACGCGGACGGCATCCCCGTACTTCTCATCGAAAAGGGCGATAGCGCCCGAAGCGACGGCTTTCTTGTAGTCGGTCTCCTCGTCGTAGACCTTGATGTTCTGGCGGACTCTCTCGTTAACGATGCGCTGGACAGCTTTGATCTCATCCGGAGTCATCGCCGCCAGGTGGGAGAAGTCAAAGCGAAGGCGGTCCGGGGCGACCAGCGAGCCGCGCTGCTGGATATGCCCGCCGAGGACCTGCCGCAGGGCGGCCTGCAAAAGATGAGTGGCCGTATGGTTGCGGGCGATATCGCGGCGCCGCTCGATATCAACGAGAGCCTCGACTTCATCGCCCACCTTCAGATAACCTTCCGTAACTCTACCCTGATGTAAAACAATGTCCGGTGGAATATGAACCGTATTAGAGACTTCAAAACTACCGGACGAACCAACGATCTTGCCCGTATCGCCGACCTGGCCGCCCATTTCGGCGTAGAAAGGAGTAGTATCCAGAACAACTCCGGCCGATTGCCCTGCCTTGATAGAGTCGACTTCTTTACCATCGACAAGGATACTGACAACGCGGGCTTTTTGTTCCAGGCACGTATAGCCGACGAACTTTGTAGCTTTAGAAACGGTAATTATCGGTGCAAAAGTAGTTATCGTATCAAACTTATGTGTGGCCCGCGCCCGTTCCCGCTGCTTCGCCATCTCTTTTTCAAAGCCGTCCATATCCACGGAAAAGCCTTGTTTAGATAAAATTTCTTTAGTAAGCTCAACGGGAAAGCCGTAGGTATCGTAGAGTTTAAAAGCCTCTGCCCCGGAAATTTTCTTGGATTTTTTCGTCGATGGTTTCGCTAAAACGCTATCGATAATTTCCAGCCCCGTGGTAAGCGTATCCTCGAACCGGGTTTCTTCAAGCTCAATGACCTTTTTCACGAAGTCCTGGCGTTCTTTAAGCTCAGGATAAATATGGTTCATTTGCCTGACGGCAACCTGCGCTATTTCGGTGAGGAACGGCCTGTCCAGTCCCAGCCTCCGGCCGAATAAAGCCGCCCGCCGCAGGAGACGGCGCAGCACGTAGCCCCGCCCCTCGTTATCCGGCAGGACGCCATCGGCGATGAGCACCGCCAGGGCGCGGGCGTGGTCGGCCACCACCCGCATGGCGGTATCATCTTCGGGACTGGCGCCGTACTTTTTACCTGTAAGAGCCGCGACGCTGTCAAGCAGCGGGGTAAAAAGGTCGGTATCGTAAACGGACTTCTTGCCCTGCGTTATGGCCATGACCCTCTCGAAACCCATGCCGGTATCGATATTCGGCCTGGGCAGCGGCGTCCGGTGGCCTTTTTCGTCCTGGTTGTACTGGGTAAAGACCAGGTTCCAGATTTCCGTAAAGCGGCCGCACTCGCAGTTCGGCTGGCAGTCAGCCTTGCCGCAGCCATTCTCGATGCCGAAATCGTAGTGAATTTCGCTGTCCGGACCGCAGGGGCCGGAGCTGCCCGCCGGGCCCCAGAAATTTTCCTTTTCGCCGAAGCGCACTATTTTATCCGCGGGAATGCCGATTTTCCGCCAGATATCGAACGACTCGTCGTCATCAAGGAAAATGGTTATCCAGAGTTTCTCCGGCGGGAGATGGAGTCTTTGGGTGACGAACTCCCATGCCCAGGCGATGGCCTCCTTCTTGAAATAGTCGCCGACGCTGAAGTTGCCCAGCATTTCGAAGAAGGTCAGGTGGGTAGCGTCGCCCACCAGCTCGATATCCGACGTCCGGAAGCATTTCTGGCACGAAGCTAGGCGGCGGGAAGGCGGCACGGCCTCTCCCAGGAAATAGGGCTTAACCTGCACCATGCCGGCGTTGGTCAGGAGCAGGGTGGGGTCGCCCACGGGGATAAGGGAGGAGCTGGGGATGACCTTATGACCTTTCTCTTCGAAGAACTTCAAAAACAGCGAACGCAGTTCGTCACTTTTCACCGAAAAACTCCAGATAAAGACAGTAACTTGCTTACCTATGATTTTAAGTGGAAGGACCGCCGGGTGTCAATGAAGACCAGCTGTCAGCTATCTGCCTTTAGCTTTTTCAGGTATTCCCTGAGCCCGGGGGAGAGGTCCGCGCGCTTTAGAGCCAGGGCGATATTAGCCTCAAGCCAGCCCAGCGGCGAGCCGGTATCGTAGCGCACACCGGCGAACTCATACGCATACAGCTCCTGCTGGCTCAACAGACGGGAAAGGGCATCGGTCAACTGTATCTCACCACCAACTCCGGGCGGGGTAACTTTAAGGACATCGAATATCTGCGGTGTAAGGATGTATCGCCCGACAATGCCAAGTCGGGAGGGCGCCCGCGACGGGGCGGGTTTCTCCACCAGGCCCAATATCTGGTGGATTTTAGCCGCGATTTTCCTGGGCTTGATGATACCATATTTCCGGGTATCCTCATCGCTGACCTGCTCGACAGCTATCACGCCCGCGCCGTATTTTTCATAGACGGCGACCATGCTCTTCAGCACGGGGACCTTGCTATCGATAATGTCATCGGGGAGGATGACGGCGAAAGGCTCGTGGCCAACGGTCTCTCCGGCCATCAGGATAGCGTGTCCCAACCCCCGCTGCTCCGGCTGCTGCACAAAGCGAATATCGGCTATTTTCGGCAGCTCCCGCATCTGGCGCAGTCGCTCCCTGTCCCCCTTTTTCTCCAGGAAAGACTCCAACTGCGGGGAACCGCCGAAGTAGTCCTCGATGGCTTTTTTGCCCGGCGCCGTGACCACGACTACCTGCTCAATGCCGGCCCATACCGCCTCCTCGATGGAAAACTGGATGAGCGGTTTATCCACCAGGGGCAGCATTTCTTTAGGCAGCGACCGGGTAATCGGCAGGAACCTCGTCCCCCACCCCGCCGCGGTGATAACCGCCTTGCGGACTTTCATGGCATTCTCCTCTTCACCCGGTCGAGAACGAAGGCAGCCGCGCCATAGACGCCCGCCTCGTTGCCGAGGAGCGCGGTAACGATGCGCACCGCCCGTGAAGACACGGAAAAAGCCCTCTCCGTCACCATCCGCCGGCCCGGCTCGATAATCATATCACCGAGCTCAGCCATCCCGCCGCCGATGATAACTATCTCCGGGTTAAAAATATTGACCGCGTTGACCATGCCGATGCCCAGATAATAAGCCGCCCTGGAGAGTATATCACACGCCAGAGTGTCGCCGCTGCGGGCGGCCTCCCCGACCTGCGCCGCCGTGATTTTCTCAATATCGCCGTTCACTATTTCGGAAAGAGATGATTTGGCCCCCAGGCGTAGTCGACTGACCGCGTCCCTCTCGACAGCCCGGCCGGAAGCCAGCATCTCCAGGCAGCCGGTGTTGCCACAGCCGCACCTCGGGCCGTTAGCATCGACAGTCATGTGGCCGAGCTCCCCCGCGCCGCCGACCGCGCCCAGGTATAATTTACCGTCGATGATAATGCCGCCGCCGATACCGGTGCCCAGGGTGAACAAGACGAGATTCTTTACCCCTTTCCCGGCTCCGTAACGGTGCTCCCCCAGGGCCGCGGCGCTGGCGTCATTAACGATGAAGGCGCTGACGCCAAACCTTCTCCGGATGATATCCGCCAGCGGAACATCCGCCCAGTCCGGCATATTGGGGGAGGGGGTCACCACCACGCCGCGGCCGGTATCGATGCCCCCGGCGCAGGCAATACCGACACCAGCCAACTGAGAAGGTTTGAGGCTATTCTTTACCATGAATTTGTCTATACCCAGGCAGAGCCGCTCGATGACGGCCGGCGCTCCTTCACCGGCAAGGGTGGGGCGGACAACGCTCGCCAGCATTTTACCTTCCCCGGAAAAAAGGGCGGTGAGGATTTTGGTGCCGCCGATATCTATTGCCAGGACTGGCTTAGTCTGTTTCAAATTTGCTTTTGTCATTATTGCTATTCCGCCAGAAAATCAAGCACAAGTTTGTTGAACTTCTCAGGATGCTCCAGTTGCGGCATATGCCCGCAGCGGTCGAAAACCTCCAGCCTGGCACCAGGGATTCTATCCACGGCTACTTGCGCGTGGGCGACGGGAATAATGCGGTCCTGCTTGCCCCAGACCACCAATACAGGCGCTTTAATCGTATTAAGTCTTTCAATAATTGCCGCGTCAGTTTATCACGCTGTCCCAGCAGATTTATCCCCGCGCGCAAGGCCGACAGCAGGGCTTTCATGGCGCCGGGCTGGGCCGCCAGACTGGTAAGCCAATTCCACCAGCTCAGGCGTAACTAACGAAGAATCGTACACAATTTTTTGCCATAAATCGGGCTATGCGCTTAAGACTCGGGCGGATTGACAGCTCGCCGATGAGAGGAAGCGAGCACAACTTACAGACGGGGATGACGCCCCGCCCCATGCCCGCATTATCCACGAGCACCAGTTTTTCCACTTTTTGCGGATATTCCAGCGCGAATTGGAGCACCAGCCCTCCACCCAGAGAATTCCCGATTAAGCTGGCTTTTTCTATGCCCAGCGTGTCCATGAAGTCGTTGATAAAACGTACCAGCACATTCAAATCATGTACTAAAGGCGTTCTTATCCGACCGCCCGAACCCCGGCAGGTCCATAGCGTAGACGCGGTGCGCCTCCGCCAGAGGTCCGATATTATGAATCCAGTTCTCGATGAATCCGCCCAGTCCGTGGACAAGCACAACCGCCGACCCCCTGTCTCCGGCCGCCCAGTAACGCGTCTTTATATTATCAACCTCTATATACCTGTCCTGCGGCAAAGAGTCCAACATAGTCTCCTCCCGTATATATCATACTAAGCGGAGACAACGCCACGCTGTCCAATCTCGGCAATCAGGATATTCAAGGCGATTTCTCCTTCCAGTCGGCCTGTTTTGATGGAAACGTCGGTCTCCAGGAGGCGGTGATAAAGCTCGCGCAGGCGCGCCGGCGAGCACTTTTCCGACTGCTCCCACGCCTTACGCACCTGGAAATCGGAGAGCGGGCTCAATTTCTGGTGAATCTCACTTCGGGACTTGCCGTTTGCCCTCATCTCCCTGACCAGGAAAATCGTCCTGACCTGCGATGACAGGCTCGCCAGAAGATACGCCGGCGCCATCCCCTGCTGCAATAGCTGCTGTAAAGCCTCCTGGGCGGCGCCGCGCCGGGACTCGAGGACGGCGTCCGTCATCTCATAGATTTTTTCTTCGCGGGCATAGCTGACTACCGCTTTGACGTCCGCCTCCTCGATACGCCGTCCTGCGGTATAAACCATAAGCTTATCGACCTCGTTAGCCATCGTCCAGAGGTCATTGCCGACAAACCTGACCAGCGCCGCCACCGCTGACGCCGATATGCTGCCGCCGGCCTGTTTTACCCGCTTTTCAATCCACGGACCCAGTTGGGTCGATTTAAACAAGGGGAACGACCGGACCTGCGTCAGAGCTAAAAGCTCGCGTAAAAGGGGATTGGAGGCTTTGACGCCGCCGCCGGTAACGACCAGCTCGGTGAAGGGCGGCACCGCTTTGGCGATAGCGACGATTTTTTTTATTTCCTCCGGCTGCTCGGACGGGCGGGACGCTTTTTTCCGGCCGTTTTTCCGGGTCGGCTCGTAACGCTCTAGCAGTCCCTCGATAATGACCAGCCGTTTCTCCGCCAGGAAGGGCACCGTTTCACAGGCGTTGCGCAGCTGCTCCGGCGTCACCGTCCTGCCGTCGAGGACGGTGGTATTGGGCAACAGGGCAGCGGGGTCGCCGGTGCTTTTTTTAATGTCTTCCAGTGTCTGGCGGAGGGAATAATCGTCCTCGCCGATAAGTACATGAAGCAATAGATGCCCTCCGGGAAAGGTTTATCCTATTTTACCATATCCGTACTATATGTTTAAGATTAACTTAATCCCCTTCGATAAAGGGGCATCTAAGAATGGCGAAGCTCCCCTTTCTTTTTATTCCCCCTCTCCAACCAGAAATGAAACACAGTTTACGATAAAACGGTTTAAGAGGAGCCAAGGGTAAATTCCATCCCGACAAAATCCCCTTTCTATTCTCCTCCACCACCTGTATACTATTTACGATGAATTGTAAACTGTAAATTAGCTTACCATAACTCTAAAAACGAATACCCGGTTTTTGTAGCTAACTTAACATATAACGAAAAACGAATATCCGAAGCTAATTAGCTTCGGATTTTATAAAATAATTTTAAAAAACGAATAACGAATACCTTTAAGTTGACAAAACACCGCCGTTGGGGAATAATCGCACCGAAAGCCTAAGAATTATTTAAGAACATTGCTAAAACCGGGAGGTACCAGAATGCCGGAAGACCGCGCGGAAAAAAACACCACCGACGAACTGAAAAAGCTGGCCAGCATCGCCACAGACATGCAGCTCGTCAATAAAATGAGGGTACAGGCCATCAACCAGCTCGGCATCATAGCTACCCACGAGGCGCTGCTGATCCTTCTGAACCTGGCCGCCAACGACAAACTCAATACCGACGAAAGAGACCTGGCCCTTAAGAAAGCCCGCGACATCGTCAAGAAAGGCCGCTGATAATCCTGCCAATACCAGACCGGCGAGACAGAAATGAGCATCAATATCGGTATTATCGGCCTGGCCCAGAGCGGCAAGACGACCATTTTTAACGCCCTGACGGGGGGCAAAGTCGAGACGGCCACGCGCACGGACGGACTCTCCCCGCATATCGGCGTCGCCAGGGTGCCGGAGCCGCGCCTCAAAGTCCTGGAGGAGATACTGAAGCCGCAGAGACTGGTGGCCGTCGAAGCCAAATATACTGATGTCGGTGCTTCTATTAAAAAACTGGCCCAGGACAAGGGGCTGGGCGGCCAGCTGCTCAACCAGCTCAGCACCGTCGACACTCTTATCTGCGTCGTGCGCGCTTTCAAGGAAGACAGCCTGCCCCACCCCCAGGGCAGCCTGGACGTCAGGAGGGACATCGGCACCCTGAACATGGAGCTCGTCTTCTCCGACCTCGCCATCATGGAGAGGCGTCTGGAGAAGCTGGAGACCTCGATGAAGGGGGCCAAGCCCGGCGAGCGCCAGGGATTTCTCCAGGAAAAGGAAATACTGTTAAAATTCAAAACCGAACTGGAAAACGAACGACCCCTCCGCGAGCTTGCCATAGATTCGGCGGAGGCCAGGTTTGTGATGAACTACCAGTTCCTAACCGCCAAGCCGCTGCTTATCGTGGTGAACATCGGAGAGGAGCAGCTTCCCCAGACCCCCTCGATGGAGGCGGAACTGAACCAGCAGTACGGCGGGGCGAAATGCCGCGTCATGACCCTTTGCGGCAAGCTGGAGATGGAGCTGGCGCAGCTCGATGAAAGCGGCGCCAGGGAATTCCGCGCCGAATACGGCATCAAAGAGTCGGGGCTGGAGCGTACTATCAAATTGTCCTACGAGCTTTCCGACCTCATCACTTTTTTCACCATCGCCTCGAACGAGGTCAGGGCGTGGTCAATCAGGAAGGGAACCACGGCGCTCAAAGCCGCCGGCAAAATCCATACGGACATGGAAAAAGGTTTTATACGCGCCGAAGGCATCAGCTTCAACGACCTGGTCCAGAGCGGCGGCATCGCCGAGGCGCGCAAAAAGGGGCTGCTCCGGCTCGAAGGCAAAGACTATGTCGTCCAGGATGGTGATGTCATCACCTTTCTCTTTAACGTGTAGTCGTCCCGCCGGCCCGCCGCACCAGCAGCTTCAGGCCGCGCTCGCTAACCACCACAATCGTCTCGCCGGCCTCGATATCGCCTTCCTCAGACATCGCGCCCCAGAGCTCCCCCCGGATTCTTACCTGCCCCTCGGGTGCCAAACGACCGGCCGTTTTGCCTGCTTCGCCTATCATAGAAGGCATCCCTGCCGTTTTCTGCCGGCGCAGGGCCACGGTGGTGAAGATAAAAAGCCAGGCGCAGAAAGCCGCCCAGGCCACCATAATACCGACGAGTACACCCACCGACAGATTAACGCCAAACCCGGGCAGGAGCCAGCGCCATATCACCCAGATGGCTACCTCCTCCAGGGCGGTGCTGACAACAGCTATGAGAAGCCGGGCCGTGGTCAACCTACTATGCATGGCGGTCTTTAATATTATATAATAAATATAGAGCATATATTTTCCGGCGTCCAAGGGAAGAAACCGAAAAAATATTTTTTTTAAAAGCCGGGCAAACGTTTGGATGGTTCTGTTTGCTTTTGGTTGACATGATCTTTCCCTTGTGATAAATTCTCGTCGTGAGAGTTAGAAGATATATCAATGCCATGTTGAACTTTGTTGTTAATTGGTACTGGGTTGGTACTCTTGAGAAACTCTACTGGAATATTTTCATTACTGAGTTTGTCTTGCTCTTGAATTGGAGTTTTGGGAAAGTCATAATCCCTAAAGAGACTTTGGGGACCATAATTTCTAAGACGTTTGATTACTTGAGCTGGGTGGCAATAGTAAATATAACTATTATCCTTATTCCCCCATTTATTAAGTCCGTCTATAGGATTATGAAAAAGAACCCCCCTGATAAATGGAATTTTGGATAACAACCACGGAAGCATATGTATTAGAGTTAATAAGGCGAAGGGTATTATAAGAAACGCTAAGCCAATTCCTATGGATAAACCAATACCTTCAATAAGTTTAATAATTAAGTTAATATCCATTTCAGCCTTATCCTCTGTCTGAAATCCTCGGAGTTTTTGGTGTAATTCTCGGTATAGGCGGTGTTAATCTCGGCGGTGTTGGCGTTAGTCTGGGTGTCTGTTTTGAAATCCTGATACGCTTGTGCGGTCTCCCGATATGCGTTTCCTGTAGTTTAATTCCTGTTCTCGGCTGGTGCTCGATGACAATCTTGGCGCTCGGCTTGTGCTTGCGAATAATATCTGCCCAGTTCTGGTAGGGGTATTCCACCCCCGCTACTTCGGCAGGTGTCTTATCTTGAAGGCTCTCATGCGGTCTGAGGTAGTTATAATGCACCAGCCAGCCTTCGGTGAAATCTAACGCCGTCTCGAAGTTTTTCAGCCCCCGCATGACCTTTGTACGCTGTTTGAGCGTACCGTGAAATCGCTCTATCTTCTGGGTATTATCTTCACCGCCTCTTGCGATACCACCTTGCCGATGTTCGGTATCTTTGCTGTAACGCACATCCAGATATGAGTTCAATTTGTCGGTAATCACCGCCTGCGGATTTTTGCCAGCCATTTTAACGGCTCGGTCTATAAGGCTTTGAGCGTCCCGTGTTGTACGGCTTCGTGAGAGACGTGTCGCCAGCAGGAAGCGCGTCTTATCGTCAATAATGTCCCATAGCCATAAATCCTGCCCGTCTATCTTGAGCACGGTCTCATCGGCAATCCATATATTGCCTACTTGCGGGTGATAACCCTTTGCGCTATCTACGGCATACTGGGTGTATTTCTGAATCCACTCGTAAATCGTGGCAGTCGAAGGGGCGTGCTGGTGCTCTTGGAGCAAGTGTCTGCGGATAGCCTTAATCGGCATACCCTCGTAATACATATTGAGCGCTGAAGACACCAGATTGGTGTCCGTCTTCATGTGGAAGGTGGTATCATCGGCTTTGAATTTCTTTTTACAGGCTTTGCAGTAGTAACGCTGAACACCTTTATAAGTGCCGTATTTTACCGCCCCTGCTCCCCCGCAATATTTACAGATAATCTTGTTTTCAGTTTCCATCTTTCACCCCCTCTCAACCTATAAATCTTTTTTCAACCAAATGCAAACAGAACCCTTTGGATTAGGACTTGACAAAACAACCCAATAGTGATATTATTTATATTGGTAATAATGCCCCAAATGTTTTTTGTTTTAACTTCCCATATATAAATGCCCGTAGTGTAACGGCATACGTACGCATGTCTTCATTCTGAACGATTTGCGCCAAGAAAAATCTGGAATTTGCGTTTTTTGTTTAAGGAGTAGAGATGGCTGTTAAGTCGCCCACGCCTGTGCCCAAGTCCCCCACACCGATTTCAAGGAAATCTTACGCCAAGCTGCCCGAAGTCCTCGAAGTACCCAACCTGATTAAAGTCCAACTCGATTCTTTCCAGAGATTCCAGGAAGACGGGCTGCAGCAGCTCCTGGAAGAGATATCGCCCATCAAAGACCTCACCGGTAACCGGCTCGAACTCAGCTTCGCCGGTTACGAGTTCCGCGAGCCGCGGCCGGGCCATTCCGAGCAGGAATGCCACGAGCGCGACCAGACCTTTTCCGCGCCACTTTACGTCAAGGTGCGCCTGCTGGTGAAAGAGACCGGCGAAATTAAAGAACAGGACCTGTTCTTCGGCGATATTCCCCTGATGACTGCCAAAGGTACGTTTATCACCAGCGGCGCCGAACGCGTCGTGGTCAGCCAGCTCCTGCGCTCGCCGGGAGTCTACTTCACCAGCGAAGAAGACCCGGTCTCCGGCCGGGATTTATGCCAGGCTAAACTTATCCCCACCCGCGGCGCCTGGCTGGAGTTCGAGACCAGCAACCGGAACGTCATCTCGACTAAAATCGACGGCAAAAGGAAAATCCCCATCACCACGCTGCTGCGGGCCATCGGCTACGGTAGCGACGGAGAGCTATTGAAATTATTTACTAAAGAAGACGGCCAGGGCGACCATCACTATATCCAGACGACCATGGAGCGCGAACCCCTCATCAAAGACGAGAAAGACGCCGTGATGGACATCTACAAAAAACTCCATCCCGGCGAGCTCCCCTCCCAGGAAAACGCCAAGAAGCTGATAAAGAGCCTGTTCTTCGACGCGACGCGCTACGATCTGGGCAAGGTCGGGCGGTACAAGCTGAACAAGCGCCTGGGGCTGAACGTCAGCCTCAAAGAACGGACACTCACCAGAGAAGACATCGTCGAGATAATAAGACACATCATTTTAATTAACAACGGCCAGGACCACGGCGACGATATCGACCACCTGGGCAACCGGCGGGTAAGAACCGTCGGCGAGCTGGTGCAGACCCAGTTCCGCATCGGCTTCCTACGCCTCGAACAGGTCGTCCGGGAGCGCATGAGCATCATCGGCACCGAAGCCGTCACTCCTCAGCGCCCTGGTCAATATCCGCCCCATCGTGGCGGCAGTCAGGGAATTCTTCGGGGGGTCGCAGCTATCACAATTCATGGACCAGACCAATCCCCTGGCGGAGCTCACTCACAAGCGCCGCCTCTCGGCCATGGGGCCCGGCGGTCTTTCGCGCGAGCGCGCCGGATTCGAGGTAAGGGACGTCCATTTCTCGCACTACGGGCGCATCTGCCCTATCGAGACGCCGGAAGGACCGAACATCGGCCTGATAGGGTCGCTGGCCACCTACAGCATTATCAACCAGTACGGGTTCATCGAAACGCCCTACCGCAAAGTCATCAACACGATGACCAATAAGGATAAAAAACTGGCCGGTCGGACGGTAGCTGAAGCCATCCTCGACGAAAAGGGCAAGACACTGGTGGGAGCCGATACCTTCATCACTCCGGAGCTTGCCGCCAGGCTGACGAAACTGAAGTCGCGGAAAATCAGGGTCGTCCCGTTCGTCTCGGACGAAATCGTCTACATGCCCGCCGACGAAGAAGACAAGTATACCATCGCCCAGGCCAACGCGCCGCTCGACGAAAATAACCAGTTCAAAGATAAAAGGATCGAAGCCAGGCTGAGCGACGGCTACCTCACCGAGGCCCCCGACAAAATCGAATACATGGACGTATCGCCAAAGCAGGTAGTCAGCGTGGCGACCGCCCTGACGCCGTTCCTGGAGCACAACGACGCCAACCGCGCTTTAATGGGCGCCAACATGCAGCGCCAGGCGGTACCGCTACTGCGCCCCGAAGCGCCACTGGTAGCCACCGGCATGGAAATGGAGGCCGCCAAGCACAGTCGGCAGGTGGTCTTCGCCGAGCACGCCGGTGTGGTAACAGAAATCGCCGGGAACATCGATGACAAGCTGAATACCAAATACCGCATCGTCATTAAACGCGACAATGGCGAAAAGGACACCTACGACCTGATGAAGTTCGTCCGCACCAACCAGGGGACCTGCATCAACCAGCGACCGCTGGTGAACAAAGGCGACCGCGTCGAAGCGGGCCAGGTCCTGGCCGACAGCTCCGCCACAGAAAACGGCGAGCTGGCGCTCGGGCAGAACGTGACGGTGGCTTTCATGAGCTGGGGAGGCTATAACTTCGAGGACGCCATCATCCTCAGCAGCCGGATGGTGGAAGAAGACATGTTCACCTCCATCCACATCAACAAACACGAGGTGGAAGCCCGCGACACCAAGCTCGGGCCGGAGGAAATCACCCGCGACATCCCGAATGTCGGCGAGGAAAGCCTCCGCGAGCTCGACGAGGACGGGATTATACGCATCGGCGCCGAGGTAAGGCCGGACGATACCTTGGTGGGCAAAATCACCCCCAAAGGCGAGACGGAGCTCTCCGCCGAGGAGAAACTGCTCCGCGCCATCTTCGGGGAAAAGGCCAGGGAGGTAAAAGACACCTCGCTGAGGGTGCCTCACGGCGAGTGGGGCAAGGTCATCAACGTTAAAGTCTATACCCGCAAGGACAGCCGGGACGGCGGCGACGACCTGCCCGCCGGGGTCAACCAGTGGGTGCAGGTCTGGATAGCCCAGAAACGCCGCGTGTCCGTCGGCGACAAGCTGGCGGGCCGACACGGTAACAAGGGCGTGATTTCCATCATCGCCCCCAAAGAAGACATGCCCTACCTGCCGGACGGGACGCCGGTAGACATCATCCTCGACCCCATCGGCGTGCCCTCCCGCATGAACATCGGGCAGGTGCTGGAGACGCACCTCGGCTGGGCGGCCCAGATACTGGGCTTCCGGGCGCTGACGCCGGTCTTCGACGGAGCCGACGATACGGCCATCGAAGACGCCCTGTGCCGCTCCTGGATCGTCCAGCAGTCCGGGTCGGTCGACCCCAGCCCCGACAAAGACAAAAAACCGTTCAAGCAGGACGTGGCCGAGGCATGGGTAAAAAGCCGCGGCTACGACGGCAAGGCCGTTTTTAACGAGTCGCTCCACGGCAAGGCCAAGGACATCGGCCTGCGCCTCTGGCTCGAAGAATTGAATATACCCAGCAAAGACCTCGACGCGGCGGAACTGAAACAGGTGGTCGAAAAAGTCAACCGAGAGAGCAAATTCTCACCTCCCACATACGGCAAAACTATGCTTCACGACGGGCGCACCGGCGAACCTTTCGATCAGCCGGTGACCGTCGGCAATATCTATATGATGAAACTCATCCACCTGGTGGAAGATAAAGTGCACGCCCGCTCCACAGGACCTTACTCATTGATTACACAGCAGCCGCTGGGGGGCAAGGCGCAGTTCGGCGGGCAGCGTTTCGGGGAAATGGAGGTCTGGGCACTGGAAGCCTACGGCTCCGCCCACAACCTCCAGGAAATGCTGACGATAAAGTCGGATGATGTGACCGGCAGGGCCAAAGCCTACGAGTCCATCATCAAGGGCGACGATATCCTCCAGCCCGGTGTGCCGGAATCGTTCAAGGTACTTGTCAAGGAACTGCAGAGCCTGGGGCTGGCGCTCGAGGTGATTAACGAGGAAGAGACCAAGGTTGCCTCCGCCGAGGAAACGATGGAGGAAGCCTATAAACTGGAGACGGAACTGAAGGAAGGCGAAGAGCCACGCTGGAGAGAGGTAGACGAAAATGTTCGAGATTAACGATTTTGATGCCGTCCGCATCTCGCTGGCTTCACCGGAACAGATACGGAGCTGGTCCTACGGCGAGGTAACCAAGCCGGAGACCATCAATTACCGCACGCTGAAACCGGAACGGGACGGCCTTTTTTGCGAGAGGATTTTCGGTCCGACCAAGGACTTCGAATGCTACTGCGGAAAATATAAGAGAATACGCTACAAGGGCGTCATCTGCGATAAGTGCGGAGTAGAGGTCGCCCGCGCTAAAGTCCGCCGGGAGCGGATGGGGCACATCGAACTGGCCTGCCCGGTCAGCCACATCTGGTTCGCCAAAGGCATACCGAGTCGCATCGGCCTGCTGCTTGACCTTTCGCCGCGCAGTCTGGAACATGTCCTTTATTTCTCCCAATATATCGTAACCTCGGTTAATGAGGCCGCCCGCGAGGAAACCATCAAGCAGCTCGAGGCAAATACTAGCAAGACTATAGAAGAGCGCCAGAAAGCCGTCGAGGAGCAGGTCTCCGCGATGGAGAAGGCAAAGGCGACCGTCGAGGAGATAAATAAAGCCCGCGGCCAGTCCGTCGATGAAAAAGCCAAAGCAGAAGAAGAGCTCGCCCAGGAAACCCAGAAGCTCAAGGAGTTGCACGTCAAGGAACTACTTACCGAGAACCAGTACCACGACCTGAAACAGAGATACGGGAACATCTTCGACGCGGGCATGGGCGCCGAAGCCGTCCTGCAAATCATGAAGGGCATCAACCTCGATGAGATACGCAACAGCCTGCTCCAGGAGACGCAGTCTTCCTCGGGGCAGCGGCGCAAGAAAGCCAGCAAGCAGCTGCGGGTGGTGGAATCGTTCCGCAACAGCGGCAACAAGCCGGAATGGATGATCCTCACGGTGCTGCCAGTGCTGCCGCCCGACCTCAGGCCGATGGTACAGCTGGACGGCGGCAGGTTCGCCACCAGCGATTTGAACGACCTCTACCGCCGGGTTATTAACCGCAATAACCGGCTACGCCACCTCATCGACATCGGCGCCCCAGAAATTATTATACGCAACGAAAAAAGAATGTTGCAGGAGGCCGTCGACTCCCTTATCGACAACGGCCGGAGGGGACGCGCCATATCCATCAGCGGCAACCACAAACTGAAATCGCTCTCGGACATGCTGCGCGGTAAACAGGGACGTTTCCGGCAGAACCTGCTCGGCAAGCGCGTCGACTACAGCGGGCGCTCGGTAATCGTCTGCGGGCCGGACCTCAAGCTGCACCAGTGCGGCCTGCCCCGCCGAATGGCGCTGGAGCTATTTAAACCGTTCGTCATGCGTCGGCTTGTGGCGCAGGGGCTCGCCCCCAACATCAAGAGCGCCCGGAGACTGGTGGAGAGGGCCAAGTCTGAAGTTTATGACATCCTGGAAGAGGTCATTAAAGAACGGCCGGTGCTGCTCAACCGCGCCCCGACATTACATAGATTAAGCATTCAGGCCTTCGAGCCGGTGCTCATCGACGGGAGCGCTATCCAGATACATCCGCTCGTCTGCTCCGCCTTCAACGCCGACTTCGATGGCGACCAGATGGCCGTGCACGTGCCTCTGTCCCGAGCCGCCGTTAAAGAAGCCCGCGATATGATGCTCAGCCACCATAACATACTACTGCCCAGCAGCGGCGAGGCCACCGTAAGCCCGACGCTGGACATGGTCCTCGGGTGCTACTACCTTACCACGATCCGGCAGCCGAAAGAAAACGGCAAAGTCTACGGGAGCTTCGAGGAAGCCAAGCTCGCCTATGAGTTCGGCGACGTCGACCTCCAGGAAGAAATCGAGGTCAGAAATAAAGCCACCAACGAAAAACTCAAGACCAGCGTCGGCCGCATCCTCTTCAACGAGGTCCTGCCCCAGGAGCTGGGCTATTTCAATAAAATAATCGATAAAGGGACGCTGAAACAGATAGCCACCCGCTGCTGCAAGCTGCTCCCCGATGAAGAGACCGGCAAGGTCCTAGACAGCATCAAGCGCCTCGGCTTCCAATACGCGGAAAAATCAGGGATTACCATCGCCATGAACGACATCGAGGTCCCCGCGAGCAAGCCCCAGATACTTGCCGAGACCGAGGCCAAGGTCGCCACCGTCGAAGATCAATACCACCGCGGCCTGATAACCTCGGACGAAAGATATAACTCCATCGTGGATATCTGGACGGAGACGACCAACACCATCACGACCACCATCCAGAATAACCTCGACCGCTACGGCGGCGTCTACATGATGGCCACATCGGGGGCCAAAGGCAACATTTCCCAGATACGGCAGATGGCCGGCATGCGCGGCCTCATGACCGACCCCGCCGGTAAAATCATCGAGTTCCCCATCAAGTCCAGCCTCCGCGAGGGACATAGCGTCCTGGAATACTTCATCTCCACGCACGGCGCCCGCAAAGGCCTGGCGGACACGGCGCTGCGGACATCCGACAGCGGCTATCTCACCAGGCGCCTCATCGATGTCGCCCAGGACGTCATCACCTCCCATGATGACTGCGGCACTATCGAAGGCGTCTGGATATCCGAACCGAAAGAGAAAGGGATTTTACCACCCCTGGCCGAGCGTATCCTCGGTAGGATGGCCGCCAGCGATATCACGCACCCGAAGACCGGGGAAATTATCGCGACACGCAACGAAGAAATCGACGAAAAAAAGGTCGAGCAAATCGTTGCCGCCGGCCTGACCTCGGTCCACGTCAGGTCACCCCTTACCTGTGAGTCACGGCGGAGAACCTGCCGGATGTGCTACGGCCGCGACCTTGCCCGCGGCAAGCTTGTCGAGCCTGATGTCGCCGTAGGTATCATCGCCGCGGAAAGCATCGGCGAACCCGGTACCCAGCTGACACTGCGTACCTTCCATACCGGCGGCGTAGTCGGACTCGATATTACCAGCGGTCTCCCCAGGGTGGAAGAGCTTTTCGAGGCCAGGACACCCCGAGGGCAGGCGATAACTTCGGAGATAGACGGCGCCGCCGAGGTGGTCCAGAGCGAAGAAGGCCGTAAAATCAAGATCGTCAGCGCGGAAGTCTACCGCGATGAATACGCCCTGCCCGCCGGCTATCAGGCGATGATAAAGAACGGCCAATGGGTGGACATCGGCACGGTGCTAGCCACCCCGGTGCCACCCAAAGCCGCCAAGGGAAAAGGCAGCAAGGAGAAAGCCGCCCCCGCCGCCGAAGCCCAACCTATCCTGGCCCGTTTCGCCGGGGAAGTTAACCTGAAAAAGAAACAAATGGTCATCAGCTATACTGAGAAAGAGGAGCGGGAATACCCTGTCCCGTCTACCGCCAGCATCTGGGTCCAGAGCGGCGACCAGGTCAAAGCCGGACAACAGCTCACGGACGGCTCCATCAACCCCCATGACATCCTGCGCATACTCGGCAAGGAAGCGGTCCAGCAATACCTCGTCGACGAGGTGCAGAAAGTCTACCGCTCCCAGGGCGTGAACATCAACGACAAACACATCGAGGTCATCGCCCACCAGATGCTGACCAAGGTCCGCATCGATTCCGCCGGCGATACCGACCTGGTGCCCGATGAGCTCATCGATAAATTTACCTACGAAGACACCAACGCCAAGATACTGGCCGAAGGCGGCGAACCGGCAACCGCCCATACCGTCCTGCTCGGCATCACGAGGGCTTCTCTGAGCACCGACAGCTGGCTGGCGGCCGCCTCTTTCCAGGAAACAACCCGCATCCTCACCGAAGCCGCGGCCAACGGCCGAATCGATAAACTGGTCGGCCTCAAGGAGAACGTCATTATCGGCAAGCTGATACCGGCGCGTTACCTCAAGGAAGAGCAGATGGCGGAACTGATGCCCCCCGCCGAAGAAGACGAAGCGCTGAAGCTGCTGGCCAGCCTGGGCGTCAACGAGGAAAGCGCTACAACCGGACCGGGCGGCGAGGCAGCCGCCGGGTTAGCTACCAACCTCCCCGCCGAGGGTAATAATACCGAAACGCCGGACAGCGACGCGGCCGGAGAAAAAAACAAAGAAGAAATCGTTTAAGGTTCATTCGACACCATATTTTCAGGGGGTGAGACAATAGCTCGCATCATCTCGGGTAAGCCCAGCGCCGAAGACGCGCCGCTCGATACCAGTCTTCGCCCCCGGTCGTTGAAGGACTTTATAGGGCAGGATAAAAATAAAGAGAACCTGAAAATCGCCATCGACGCTGCGAAGGGGCGGGGAGAACCGCTCGACCACATCATGTTCTACGGGCCGCCCGGCCTGGGCAAGACCTGCCTGGCACATATCATCGCCGCCGAAGTGGGCGTCAACATCAAAACGACCTCAGGCCCGGCCATCGAGCGCACCGGAGACCTGGCGGCCATTCTCACCAACCTGCGCAGCCACGATATCCTCTTCATCGACGAGATACACCGTCTCAACCGGACGGTGGAAGAAATACTCTATCCCGCCATGGAAGAGTTCGCTCTGGACATCATCATCGGCAAGGGGCCCGGTGCCAAGAGCCTGCGACTGAACCTGCCCAAGTTCACGCTAATCGGCGCGACGACGCGCTACGCCCTGCTCAGTCCGCCACTCCGAGACAGGTTCGGGTCGGTGTTCCGCCTCGATTTTTACGACGTCGCCTCGCTGGAGAAAATCGTCAGGCGCTCCGCGGCGATACTCAAAATAGAGGCGGAGGAAGAGGGGCTGAAAGAGATAGCGCGTCGCGCGCGCGGCACGCCGAGAGTGGCCAACCGCCTGCTCAAAAGAGTCAGAGACTACGCCCAGGTGATAGCCAGAGGCAGGATAACGCATAAAGTCGCCGTCGACGCGCTGGCCAAACTGGAGATCGACCCGCTGGGACTGGATGAGACAGACCACAAGGTACTGCGCACCATCATCGAGAAGTTCAACGGGGGGCCGGTGGGACTGGACACTATCGCCGCGTCTATCAGCGAAGAAGCGGACACGATTACCGACGTCTACGAGCCGTTCTTAATGCAACTCGGCTTTCTGGAGCGGACGCCGCGCGGGAGAGTAGCCACCCGCCTGGCCTACGAGCACCTGGGGCTACCCTTCAGCAAGTCCAATCAACAGAAACTAATCTAGGGATAATATATTTTTCTGGTGTTGAATGAAACGTCTCCTTATCCACGTCTGCTGTGCGCACTGCGCCGCCTATACGGTCGAACACTGGCGGCAGGGAAGGCTATGACGCTACGGGCTTCTGGTATAACCCCAACATCCACCCTTACACCGAACACCAGCACCGACTCGAAAGCATGAAGGCGCTGGCGGCACAGATAGAACTGCCATTGATAATAGCTGACGGTTATGATCTGCCGGAGTATTTTCGTCGCGTGGCCGGCCACGAAGCAGAGCGCTGCCAATACTGTTTTGAATTGCGGTTAACAAAAACGGCGGAGACCGCCAGCGAGAAAGGCTACGACGCCTTCACCACCACCCTGCTCATCAGCCCCCACCAGAAACACGACTTAATCAAAGAAACCGGCGAGAAGGCGGCCATTCGACAAGCTCAGGGCGAGCGGGGGAAAAGGGGCGGCATTCCTCTACGCCGACCTCCGCAAACGCTACTCGGACAGCCGGCACATCACCAAACCAATGGACCTCTACCGCCAGCAGTACTGCGGCTGCATTTACAGCGAGTGGGAACGGTTTAGCGAAAAGGAGAAATAAAGAAAGAGCCCCGAAAATAATCGGGGCTCCTTCTTCAATTAACCGCCGTTACATTTTTAGTCAGCGATGGTATAGGCTATCTGGACATTAACGGTTACATCCATCTCGCCGGGGCTGACGGGGGTGGTAGGAGTCGGCGCCGGTATAGCAACTTCTCCAGCCGTATAGACGTCACGATAGATGGGGCCCGGTATATAGGAACTCTCGGTAATATAGTTAGGTTTGCCCAGCTTGACCCCAGCCGTGTCCGCCAGCTCCTTCGCCTTGGCGGCCGCATTGGCCACCGCCTTTACCCTGGCCTGCTCATAGTAAGAGGTGGGGTCGTCAATCGTGAAAGCGATGCTACTGATGCGGGTCAGGTCGCCGCCGGCGGCGGTCACGCTATCAATGACGGCCGGCGTATTGTTCACGTCACGCACCTTCACGGTGACCGTGTTCGTCACCTGGTAGCCGATGACGGTTTCCTGCTGCTTGTCGTTGTCCCAGCGGGTCACCGGCTGGATATTAAAATACTGGGTCTGGATATCCTTTTCGTCAATGCCGGTGTCCTTCAAGGCATTCATGACCGCAGTCATTGCCTCGGCCGCTTTATCACGCGCTTCAGCCACCGTTAATTCCTGAGATTGAATGCCCAGAGTCAGGACAGCCGTATTGGGAACGGCCGTGACCTTGCCCTCGCCGTTGACCCAGATACCCTCCTGCTGGCCGTTGATGTTAAGCTTGAGGCCGGAGGAGTTCCCGTTAAGCGTTGCACCTTCCCCCGAACTGCATCCGACCAGGCCCACCACCGCCGCCACTATGAGAACCACACCTGCAATTGATAACCATATTTTCTTCAAGATATTGCCCTCCTTTTTGGTTTTCCAGTATATATAACGAAAAAGTCGCCGCCAGGTTAGCAGCTACGATTCTTTTTCTGCGACCCACTAGCTAAACAGGCTTGCCAGGGCTTCCGCGTAGGCCCGTTCGGCAACCTCGATGGCATGGAGTAAAGCCGGTTTAAGCGACTCCGGAGCTTTCTCCCACTCGGCCTGTAAAGCCTGTATATTTTCATAATACTGGCGCGTCAGAGTATCTATCAGCCTTTCCTGCTCACTGCCGCCATTTTTGGTTGCAGCTTCATGGTCGTTGGCGGCTCCCAGAACCCCTTCCTCAGGAGGAGGAATAATTACCGTCGGCACGGGCAACACCATCGTCGTCGTTTTTTCCGTAGGCGACGGGGCGGGCGCAGGGGTCGGCGTCGGTGCAGGAGTCGTCGTTGGTGTAGCGGTCGGCGTCGGCGCAGGGGTTGTCGTTGGCGCGCGCATGTCGCTAAAATACGGGCCTCCCGCAGCTTCTTCGCCGGTCCCGGTCAAATTGGCGACCGCCATAAGCTGCCGGTTCAGGCGGTCGGTCGTCGCCACAATTAATGTCGCTTCGCCTTTCTCCGCCAATTTTATGATCTCATCGACTCTCTCATCGGCAAACTGGGCATTCAGCTCCGCCTTGCCCAGCGCCGACGGTGTCAATGCCAGGCGCACCGATTCGGTGGCGAGCTTGACCGAGTAAAGTGGACTATCGGGAAGGCTATTACCGGCTGCCGCCACGACGCCCCCTCCAGCCAGCAGGACAACTGCCAGCATGACGACTGCCGCCAGTCCCGGCCTCAGGACGGCGAAGAAACCCCGTCTTTCTTTTACCGGCATCTCGTGAATAGCCGCCTGGAACTGGTAGCGCGCCCTGTCCCGGAACTCGGGACGCGGCTGGATATCCGCCGCTTTCAGGGTCTGCTGAGCTGTCCTTAAAAGCGGCTCGAGCGCGGCAGCATGTTCGGGATAGCGCGACAGGCATGCCTCGACACTCTCGCCGTCAATCAGACGTCCCAGGCATTCATCCAGTATATTATCGAACTCGTTCATCTTACTCATACGCCGCCCCCGGCGACAGCACCTTGCGCAGGGCGACGATGGCGCTGTGCTGTAACGCCTTGACTGCCCCCTCGCTTTTACCCATCACACTGGCGACCTCGGCCACGGAAAGCTCGGCGGCAAAGCGGAGGGAAATGACCTCCTGCTGGGCCGCGGTCAGCTTCTTCGCGGCGATGGTTAACTCTTCAATTTCCACCCTTCGCACGGCCAGATGCTCGGGGTCGCCGCCGATGGCCGGTATCGATTCATCTAGGGGGACCATAGTCCGCCGCGACTTTTTCCTCAGGTGGTCGACGATCTGGTTATGGGCGATACGATAAAGCCAGGAGGTAAACGGCATACCCTGCCATTTATAGGAAGAGATAGACTTGAGAACGTTAAGAAAGACCTGCTGCGTCATATCCTCTGCCTCTGTCCTATCGCCTATCTTGAGAACTATATAGCGATAAATCCGGTCGAAGTTCTCTTCATATAATTGAGTTAAAGCCACCTGGTCGTGCTGCTGCGCGCGCCGGATAAGGCTTGGCTCATCATGCACCTGACAACTCCCGTTCAGAGGCCGGATTAGACCTGAAATCTAGGGTTCACCCGGTCGAAAAACCAGGAATTACCCTGTGCATATAGTATAACGAATAAGGGGGTAAAAAGATAGTTATCAGATTCATTTTACGGTAAATGCCGATACGGGAAAAATGTGCTACAATGGCAGGACGAGCGCAACCGGCAACAGAGAGGGATAATTGGCATATATCATTCGCCCAATGGAAAAGGGAGACCTGGCACAGATCAATGAAATCGACCGGGAAGCCTTCCCCAGCCAGTGGCCGCCACCCAACTACCGCCAGGAGCTCCAGAATCGCCTGGCGCATTACCTCGTGGCCGTCGACGATACCAGGACCGCCGCCGAGAACGGAGGAAAATCGGCTAAAAAACTGTCAAGGCTGGCGGCCTGGCTGGCGCCCTGGCGTAAAGCCGCCCGCTCCCGTGATGAAAACCCGCCCAAGACCCGACCGTACATCGTCGGTTTCTCCGGAATCTGGCTGATGGTAGACGAAGCCCACATCACGAATATCGCCGTGGCGCAGGAATACCGGAGGCGGGGCATCGGGGAGCTGCTGCTTATAGCCACCGTCGACCTGGCGCGAGAACTCAAAGCCATCACCATGACGCTCGAAGCACGTGTCTCCAATATCGCCGCGCAGAACCTCTATGGCAAGTACGGGTTCTTGAAAATGGGCGTGCGGCACGGCTACTATCTCGATAACAAAGAAGACGCCGTCATCATGTCCACGGAAAACATCAACTCGGCCCCTTTTCTGGAACGCCTCCAGAAGCTGAGGGAGTCGCTGGCGAAAAAACTGGCGCATGTGCTTTGACCATATTATGTCGAAGTGATAGAATTATCTGGATAGGGCGACGCCAAGGGGCAAGGAGGGCAAGAAGATGTCCGGGCATTCGAAATGGTCAAAGATAAAGCACCAGAAGGGTGTCGACGATATCAAGAGGGGCAACCTTTTCACCAAACTGACGCGAGAAATCATCGTGGCGGCGCGCGAGGGCGGGGGCAGTCCCGACACAAATTTCCGCCTGAGGCTGGCCGTACAGAGGGCCCGCGACGCCAACATGCCCATGGACAACATCGACCGGGCGATTAGAAAAGGGACGGGGGAGCTGGGGGGAGGCAGCCTCGCCGAGATCGTGCTCGAAGGCTACGGTCCCAGCGGCATGGCCATCCTGGTCAACGCCCTCTCCGATAACCGCAACCGGACCATCCAGGAAGTGAGGAGCACGTTCACGCGCCACGGCGGGAGCCTGGGAGAAAGCGGCTGCGTCAGCTGGCTGTTCGAGTCCAAGGGCATCATCAACATCAAAGCCGAAAACGTCGACGCCGACGAACTCGTCCTGGGGGCCATCGACGCGGGGGCCGAAGACGTGAAAGTCGAGAGCGGCTACGTCGAGGTCTATACCGCGCCCGACCAGCTCGAAAAAGTCAGGCAGGCTTTAGAAAAAAACAAGGTCAAAATAGAATCCAGCGAGCTCACCAAAGAGCCGAAATCCCTCATCAAACTCGACGAAAAGTCCGGCCTGCAGGCCATGAAGCTGCTGGAGAAGCTCGAGGAAATCGACGACGTGCAGAACGTCTACAGCAACGCCGACATCCCCGACGCCGTCATGGCGAGCTACCCGGCAGCGTAACTATTCGCTACAATATGAGATGAAGATTTTAGGCATCGACCCGGGCACGATAGTCATGGGCTACGGCTTGATAGAGTGTAAAGGAAGCGACATAGCCCTGGTCGATTACGGCGCCATCAACGTGCCGGACAAGCTAAAAAGCGGCGAACGCCTGAATTACCTTTTTAACGAACTCCTTAAAATCATCCGGCGCCACAAACCCGAAGTCTTAGCCATAGAATCGCCTTTCGTCGCCAAGAACGTGAAGTCGGCCATGGCCATCGGACGCGCGCAGGCCATCGCCCTGCTGGCCGCCGCCAGAGAGAAAATCCCCACGCACGAATACCCGCCGGCGAAGGTCAAGCAGAGGGTCGCCAGCTACGGCGCGAGCAGCAAGGAACAGGTGCAGGAGATGGTGCGGCTGCAACTGGGCCTCGAGGAAGTGCCGCAACCCAACGACGCCGCCGACGCCCTGGCGGTAGCGCTATGCCACGTACAGGAAATGCAATTGAACGACCTACTGGCCAGACAAGGAGAAAGATGATAGGGAGCCTCGAAGGCAAAGTGGAGAGCGTGGGGGGAGAAGGGGCGGTCATCAACGTGGGGGGAGTCGGCTTTAAAGTATTCATGCCCACGAGCGACATCGCCGCGATGGGCAAGCCCGGCCAGCAGGTCAAAGTCTATACGCATCTGCACGTGCGGGAGGACAACATATCACTTTACGGCTTCAACAGCGCCGAAGGGCTGTGGCTCTTCGAGACGCTGATCGGGGTAACGGGATTGGGTCCAAAGCTGTCGCTGGCTTTACTTTCGGCGATGAGCCCGGAGCAGATAACCACGGCCATCGCCACGGGCAGCGCGGAGATGCTCGACATGGTGCCGGGCATCGGGAAGAAGGTAGCCAACAGAATCATCCTCGAGCTCAAGGAGAAGATCGGGGCGGGATGGGTCATCACGCCGGCGACGCAGGCGGCGCAGGAGAACGCGGACGTGCTGGCGGCGCTGACGGCGCTGGGATACTCGGCGGGGGAAGCCATCAAGGCGACGGCCGCCCTGCCGGACAAACCGAAGCTCAAGCTCGAGGAGAAGGTCAAGCTGGCGCTGCAGTACCTCGGGACGAAGTGACGGACAGCCCTTCGACTCTACTACGCTAAAGCTTCGTAGGGTAAACAGGCTCACTTCGGTGGTGACCTCAGTGGAACCAGGGTAAACCGATTCGTTATTCGTTTTTTAAAATTTTTTTCTGATTTCCCGCAGCTAATCAGCTTCAGGTATTCGTTTTTCGTTTTATGTCAAATCAGCTTCAAAATCCGGTATTCGTTTTTCGTTTTATGTTAAATTAACGATTAGCTTAGCTATCTGGCTCCCCTCCCCACCCACTCGTTTAACTTTAAGGCAAAAAGCAGTGACTTACAAGCACAAAATGTCATATAATTAGCCATCAGCGATTAGCCAATAGGAGACAGGAATGAAAGCGAGCGAGGGGCGAATCGGGAGAGTGTTCGTGTTGAGGCTGGAGGACGGGGATGAAGTGCCGGGGAGCATCGAGCGGTTCGCGGCGGAGAAAGGGATAAAGACGGGACACGTCGTGCTCATCGGAGGAATCGGGAGCGGCCGGGTGGTCGTCGGGCCTAAAGAGTCGGACAGGATGCCGCCGGAGCCGGTGCTGCTGCCGGTGGAGGGGGCGCACGAGGTGGAGGGAGTGGGCATCATCGCGCCGGACAGAGAGGGGAAGCCGCGGCTGCACATCCACGCGAGCCTGGGGCGAGGGGGCAAAACGCTGACGGGGTGCCTGAGGCCGGGGGTAAAGACGTGGCTGGTGGGCGAGGCGGTGATTTACGAGATAACGGGGGCCAAGGCGCAGCGCCTGCCGGACAAAAAGAGCGGGTTTGAGCTGATGGACTTATAGATGGGAGGGAGGAAACTCACTTACCTTTTTTACGGTTTTGTGTGTGATTCTTTCTTATATGCATACACCATATCGGCATTTTCATCGCCACCACCTGTGCCACCATCTGTACCACATACATTGACAAAATAATTCTCTATACTTCTAGCAACTTGAGACGAAGATGCTTTCTTATAAATCCACCAATCTCCATTTTCGCGCACTTTATGTTGGTTGAAAAGCCTATCACGCGCATCATTACTAATCCCAACATACCATGATTTGTAAACACCACCACCATTCTGTATATGCTCATTGATAGATTTTTTTATATCTTCCTCGCTATAGGTCATGTTATTACTCCTTAAATAGAAATTACTTTGAAAGGTCAGGGGATAGGTAGCCTCTCCCCTGACCCCGGTTTTTATTTACTCGTTGTATTTTGGATTTCTACCGTCATGGTTTCTGCGGTAACGTTCAAGGGCTTCTTGCTCCCATTCAAGAGCTGATTCTTTGGAAACCTTTGGCCCTTCTTTCCTCATCTGACCAAAATTCTTGTCTTGTTCGTGTTCACCTTCACGACGTTCCGGTTTATTGGTAACACCGATGTAGACTATTTTTTGACCATTCCGCAGAGTATACCTTGTGGTATCTCGCTTTTCAGCCAATGTTACGCACCTCCATTTTATTCGCCTATTGGGAGGTAACCGACTATACCCTCTTGACTTTTTCCAATAAAAGGGTCTATTATATGCTAGTTTGTCCAAGTCCCCAATAGGTCTTCTATGTGGAACCCCTAGCTACCACTGGGGGTTTCACGCTTATTAATTCTATTTTTCTTTTTCCTTTAATAATATTTTACACATTAACATCTAACTATTTCTAGGCGTTTATTGTTTATTATTAATGATAGTTTACTTTTATATTTCAATTTATATCTCAATAAACAATATAAAAGCCTCCTTTTCGGGAGGCTAGTCAAAATTCCTGCTTCTACCAAGGATGAAATGCTTTATCGGATAGCCAGCCTCCACTTTCTAGGCATTTCGCAAACGCAATATTTAATTGACAGTTATTAATATACTCCCTCATTTTTTCTTTGTCAATAGGGCTTTAGCTTTAAAAAAAATTTTTAAAAGAATTTTTTTTAATATAGGATGTTTAGGAGGGGCGGAGGGGCGGGGTGGGGCTAAATCCTTCTCACTCTCCCTTTTTTAAAGGGAGACGAAATAACCGTTAAAGAAAAGAATAAGCAAAGTATTAAGGCAGGGGGTTTTAAAGAGGGGCGACAGCCCCTCTTCTTTTTCTTCCCCCTCTCCTTGAAAGGAGAGGGGGACCGAGGGGGTGAGGTAGATCACCCCTTATTTCCTCTTGTATTCCGGCGAGAAGAAAAGGTCGTGGAAGAGGATAGGCTTTTTGGGGTTATTGACCTTCTTAAAGTTAAGCGGGCAATGGTAAAGCCCCGCCGGCACGAAAACGGTGCAGGCCTCGGTAATAACGAACTTCTCCAGCTTCTTGCCGTCCCGGCTCAAAGTCAATTCAACGACGCCTCCCAGGTCGGGCATATTGGTCAGGTCGCCGCCGACGAACACCAGGAACTGGTCGAAATCATGGGCATGGCAATCGGTCACCATCAAGAAAGGCTCGGTAATCGCCCACCAGCTCATCGAGAAGTCCCGCTTGCCGTACTTTTTATCGCTCTTAAGTCCCAGACGCGGGGCGGTGACTTCCGGGTGGGGAGTCTTGTTCGTCATAACGCTTTTCCGGAAATATTTCTCCAGTCTGGCCCTTTCACTGGCTGGCATGTGCGCCTCCTTTACCGACGGATTTAACTGCGATTATACAACAGCGGGGCGGGACTTGTCCTGTTTCAGCGCGAGGACGGAGAACCGGACCGCAACTGCTCGAAGAGGTCATAGTTTTCCTGAAGTATTTCGCGGATGGGCAGGCCGAAAGGACAGCGCGCCTCGCATTCGCCGCATTGAGTGCAGTCGGCGGCCTTCGCCATGCCCTCGGTGACAAAGCCCCGCAGATACCAGTCCGGCGGCAGGCGCTTGACGAAGGTGGGGAAGGTCATCACCAACGAGATGGGGATGCCCTGCTGGCACGGCTGGCAGTAATCGCAGCGGCGGCAGAAACGGGAGCCGAGCTCGTCCTTCATCTTTTGCATCTTTTTACGGTCGGCGGCCGTTATTTTCGGCGGCCCTTCGTAAATTTTAGCGATTTCCTCGATCTCGCTGATTTTTTCAATGCCCGGGATGACGACCACATCTTTGAACTGGAGGAGATATTTAAAAGCGACAGTAGCATCCGAAAGCATGCCGCCGGCCAGCGGCTTCATCACGATAAAGCCGACGCTACGCTCGCGGCAAAGAGGCAGGAGCTCATCGGCGGGCTCGGAAGTGATGAAATTAAAGGGGAACATCAGGGTCTCAAAGCGGCCGGTCTTGACCAGCGCTTTGGCGACGTCCATCTGGTGCGAGGTGACGCCGATATGCCGTATTTTCCCGGCCTTTTTTGCATCCTCAAAGACTTTCATCAGGCCGTTCCCGGGGTCGAGGATTCTATCGATGGTATTCGTATCGTTAACGCCGTGGAACTGATACAGGTCGATATAGTCAGTGGCGAGTCGCTTCAGGCTCAGCTCCAGGTTTTTCTGGATCATTTCAGGGGTACCGGGGAAGGACTTGGTGGCGATAAAGACGTCCTGGCGGCGCCCCATGACCGCTTTGCCGATGCGCTCCTCGCTGGTGGTATAGCCGTTGGCGGTATCCAGATAATTAACGCCCAGGTCGAGGCAGCGGCTAACGACTTTTACCGCTTCCGCATCAGTCAGCCGCTGGATGGGTATGCCCCCGAAGCCGAGGCGAGTAACCATCATGCCGGTCTTACCCAGTTTTATCTTATCCATAGAATAATCCTTTCTCAACCTATCCCCCTACCCCCTTCCCTTGAAAGGGAAGGGGGAGGAAGAAAAGAGGGGTTTCACCCCTCTTAGACGCCCCATATACTAAAATCCCGTTCCCTCCTTTGAAAGTGAAGAGGGGAAAGAAAAAGAGAGGGGTCGTGACCCCTCTTAGACACTCCGTATGTTTAAATCCTGGCTTTCATTATTTGATAAAATTCGTCGGGGGATTTACCGATGGAAAGCTGCTCCATCGGGCACAGGCCCTGGCCATCGTCGCGCATGATGAATGGGACGATTTTCGTCAGGCTGTACTTGACGCCGTACCGGTCCAGCGTTTTAACGGCGAGCTCGCTCCCCAGCGGACTAAAGACCCCGGCGGCTTTAACGACTACGGCGAGCAGGGCGGCGGCATTGCCCATGATCTTATCGTAGATGATGAGGTTGTCCGGCGCGGCTTTACGCGCGGCTAGATAGTCCATCAGGGGCAGGAGCCGGTCTTTTTTCGAGCTAAAGACCAGTTTCCCGCCCCGATAAATCCGCAGCGTGTCGTCGCTGGCCAGGAAGGCCCGGAAAAGGTCGGCGGACATGCTAGCCCGCCTGCTGTTTACGGGAAAAGCGGCCGCAGGCCCAGAAGGCGACCGGTATCAGGACGACCTGGGCGAGGATGCCGGGCCACGACTGGGCAATAGTATTCCACACGGCATTAAAGGGAGTAGCCGAGGGACCCAGCGGACTGTAAACGCTGCCCGTAACGGCCTGGACAATGACCACGGCGACGAGCAGGGCGAGTCGGCCGGCGACCATCGCCTCCGAGGAGGGACCACACCACGTTAAGATGAAATCTCTGCCGCAGCAGTCCGGCGATAAGCCCGTAGGCGGTGACCTCGACGGCCACCTGGGGCAGGACGGTCAGCGCGGGCATCCCGGAAACGGCGTAGCTGGCGAAGGGCGTCAGCAGCCCCACGATAACCCCCGCCTGCCAGCCCATCGCCAGCGCGGCGGCGAAGACGAAGAAATGCATCGGGAGATAAGTGGCGCCGGCGAGGTGGAACTGGTGAAAAGCCCAGGGCGTGAGCACGCTCAGCACCACGAAAGCGGCGACGACCAAATAGGTGCGGGCATCGGTGAGGCGGAGCGATAGCGGTAAGGGTCGGGCGCTGATGGCCAGTCTTCTAATCATTTTTACCTCCTCAGGGGTCGAAAAAACATTTTTATAAATGGCTCTATCTATAATATTATCCAGACGCGCACGAAAAGTCAAAAATTCCATGGCTGTTGACAGCCTCACTGAAATGGGTATAAGGTAAGAATGAAAGCGATATGCGGGGAGAGGTCGAAGATGAGTTTCTGGTCAGCTTTGAAAAAGATATTCAGCCTGAGCGGGCAGGACGACGCCGAGCTGAAAAGGCTGCGGGAAAAGCACGGTATAAACGTAGACGCCGAGGATACGACAACCTCGCATGAAATAAAAAACAAGCCAGGCATGGAAGACTACGACCCGTGGGAAGAGGTAAGGAACATACGGACGTACTTTTGGTTCGGGAGCTGGGCAACGCGGAAGTGGAAGTTCCGGCCCATCGGGGAGGAAAAGGTAAAGAAACAGCTCGAGGCGCTGGCGAAGAAGCGGGAGGAGGAGGAGAAAAGGAAGAGGGGGGAGGGAGGGCAGTAAAGAGGAAGAGGGGCTAACGCCCTTCAGGGTGAACCCTCAGGATGAACCCCTCTCAGACGCCCTGCTGACTCGCTCTCATTTAAAAACTTATGCCTCAGGTATTCTCTTTCCCCCGCTTTTCCACCGCATCTTTATATATCTTCGCCAGGCCTTTGCCGTGCTGCTTCATCTTAGCTTGTTTCTTACGCAGCTTCTCTTCGCGGGCTTCCTGGCGGGTGACTTCATCATCGTTTTTTGGCGAACTGCTGGCCATCCTCAATCACCATCTCCTTGCGCAACTCGATAATGCGGTCGCGCAAAAGCGCCGCCTTCTCGAACTCTAAAGCCCGGGCGGCCTGCTTCATCTGCGTCTCCAGGTCTTTCACCAGGCGCAACATATCCTCGCGGGAGACCGGGGCGGACACCACATACTCGGCGCGCTTCTCCGCCACCGCCGCCGCCCGGACGCGCTCCGTGATGTCCCTAACCGCCTTCCGGATGCCCTGCGGCGTGATGCCGTGCTCGCGGTTGTAGTCCTCCTGGATTTTACGCCGCCGCATCGTCTCGTCGATGGCCTCCCGCATGGACTTCGTCACCGTATCGGCGTACATGATGACATGGCCGTCGATATGGCGCGCCGCCCGCCCCATCGTCTGAATCAACGACCACCTCGACCTCAGAAAGCCTTCTTTATCGGCGTCCAGGATAGCCACCAGACTCACCTCCGGCAGGTCGAGCCCCTCGCGCAGCAGGTTAATGCCCACGACGACGTCGTAAACGCCGAGGCGCAGGTCCCGCAGAATCTCAACCCTCTCCAGCGTGTCCACCTCCGAATGCAGGTAATGCGTCTTGATGCCCATCTCCCCGAGGTACTCGGAAAGCTCCTCCGCCATGCGCTTGGTCAGCGTCGTGACGAGGCAGCGGCTCCCCTTCTCCACGCGACGCCTTATCTGCTCGAGAAGGTCGTCGATCTGCCCTTTCGTCGGCTTGACCTCGATGGTCGGCTCCAGCAGGCCGGTGGGACGCACCAGCTGCTCGACCACCTGCTGACTGTGCTGGTACTCGAACTCCGCCGGGGTCGCCGAGGTAAACACGACCTGATTAATGCGCGCCTGGAACTCGTTAAAGTCCAGCGGCCGGTTGTCCAGCGCCGAGGGTAAACGGAAGCCATATTCGACGAGCGTCTCCTTGCGCGAGCGGTCGCCGTGGAACATGCCCCTTACCTGCGGCAGCGTCATGTGCGACTCGTCGATAAAGAGCAGGAAATCCTTCGGGAAATAGTCGAGCAGGGTCCAGGGGGCAGAGCCAGCCGGCCGGCCCGCCAGGTGGCGGGAATAGTTCTCCACGCCCGGAGCAATAGCCCGCCTCCCGCATCATCTCCAAATCATAGTTGGTGCGCGCCTTGAGTCGCGTCGCCTCCACGATTTTCCCCTGGTCGTTAAGCTCTTTCAGCCGTTCCTTTAGCTCCTGCTCGATAGAGACGAGGGCTTTTTGCATCTTGTCCTGTGAGGTGACGAAGTGCTTGGCGGGATAGATGCTCACCTCGTCCATCTCGCTCAAAATTTCCCCGGTCAGGGGGTCTAAAGACGTGATTCTCTCGATGTCATCGCCGAAGAACTCGATGCGCAGAGCCAGCTCCTCGTAGGCCGGCTGAACCTCCAGAGTGTCGCCGCGGATACGGAAGTCACCCCGAGACAGGCCGAACTCATTGCGGCCGTACTGCATGTCCACCAGCTGGCGCAGGAGCAGCTGGCGACCGTAATGCTGGCCGCGCTTCAGGGTAACGACGAAACTGCGATACTCCTCCGGCTCGCCGAGGCCATAGATACAGGACACCGAAGCCACGATGAGGACGTCCCGCCGCTCGAAGAGGGCGCGGGTGGCAGAGTGCCGCAGCTTATCGATTTCCTCGTTGACATCGGCGTCCTTCTCGATATACAGGTCCTTCTGCGGAACGTAAGCCTCCGGCTGGTAGTAGTCGTAATAGCTGACGAAATATTCCACGGCGTTTTCCGGAAAGAACTCCTTGAACTCGGAAGAAAGCTGGGCGGCCAGGGTCTTGTTGTGGCAGATGACCAGCGTGGGGCGCTGCACCCGCTCGATAACGTTGGCCATGGTGAAGGTCTTGCCGGAGCCGGTCACGCCCAAAAGCGTCTGGTGCTTATAGCCTTTAGCCAGCCCATCCACCAGCTTATCGACGGCCTGGGGCTGGTCGCCGGTCATTTTGAAATCGGAGACGATTTTAAATTCCGGCATACCGTTATTATAGCACAGAAGTTCTAATGGCGGACAGCGAAGCCGGGTTTTTTAAAGCTTTTTCAGAAAGGCGAGGACCTCGTTGACGTCCGGCAGGTAAAGGACTTCATAGACCTTCACCCAGGCAACTTTACCCTTCTCATCGACGATAACGTTGGCCCTCTCCGCGGTGCCGTGCTTATCGCGGTAAAGCCCGTAAGCCCTGGCCACCGCCCCCGACGGGAAAAAGTCGGAGAGGATTTTCAGGTCCTTCAGCTTCATGTCCCTGGCCCAGGCTTCCTTGGTGGGCAGGGAATCGACGCTTAGCCCGACCGGCACGGTGTTCAGCCTGGTAAAGTTATCATAGTTTACCTCTATCGAGAGCATCTGCAGGGTGCAGAAACCCGTCCAAGCCAGCGGGTGGAAAGACAACAAGACCCGCTTGCCTTTCAAGCCGGATAAGGTGAACTTAGTCGCGTCCTGGTCCCTGAGGGAAAAGTCCGGGGCGTTCTCCCCTACCGATATCGGTTTAGTCCTTTCCGCCATGTTGACACCTCCGGTAGCTATTTTTTCTCCTGCAATTTTTTAAGCTCCGCCTGTAAACGGGCAGCCTCGGGGTCGGTAGGGGCTTTCGCGAGCCGGTCGCAGAGCTTCTTGTTCAGAGAGGGGTCGATAATCTGGCCCGCTTCACAGTACATCCGGGCGCTCTCTTTGGCCGCATCCACCAGGGCAGGGTTAACCACGAGATACTGGAGGGCCACGACGGCCAGCGCGATACAGACCAGGACGATAACGGAGAGGGCGGGAACCTGGTCGAGGAACGCAATAAACGCCAGCGCGATGACGGCCGCAACGGCGATGATGATGACGATGGCGGTTACCCATAATCTGCGTGACATGGCTCCCTCCGATATTCCTTTTTATTAAGTATATAACTTTTTCTACAGGTGCGTCTAAAGAGGGGCGAAGCCCCCTCATTTTTTTCTTATTGTCCTGGGGAAAAGGGGGAGTGAAAAAGGCAACTTAATAATTCGCTTTAATAAAATCCCTCAGGAAAATCAGGGCATGGTTGATGGTCCTCCTGGCAAGGAGCTGAGGACTGCCCGGATAGCCGGTGGCCACCGCCGCATTCTTTTTCCCGGAGACCACAGCGATAAAGGCGTTCCGTTTGAGCCTCCTGCCGGCAGCGCCGCGACCGTCTATCGCCAGGCCGACATCGGACTTGAACTGGGCACAAGCCGCCTGCGCCATCTTTATCGTCGAGGCCTCAGTAGGTGCGGCTTTAGAAGCAAGGACGATGCCCCCCTTAAAGCCGCCCGGGATAGCGGACAAAGAATACGCCAGCAGGCCGCCGGTGAAAGTCTCGGCAGCGGCTATCGTCAGTTTCCTTTCACGCAACAGCTCACCGACGATTCCCTCGAGGGTATCGCTATCGGCGCCCCAGATATATTTATCCAGGATTTTCCTAATGTCTTTCTCACGGCGGGAGAGCATGGCAGCGGCGGCCGCCTGGGTAGCCGCTTTGGCCGTAAGGCGCAGGTTGATGCCATCCGGCTTGGCGTACAACGCCAGGGTGGGATTGGCCGACTTCAGGAAAGGCGATACCATCAGGTCGACGTTGGCTTCGGCAAGTCCCCAGGTCTTGAGCGTCCGCGAGAGGATAATGGCGGCACTTCTGGCTTTTAGTCGGGGCAGGACCACGTTCTGCCACATCGTCTGCATCTCGCCGGGGGGACCCGGCAGAGTCACGATGATGCGCCCATCCTTTTCCACCCACCACCCGGGGGCGGTCCCGGAGACGTTATGTAAAGCCACTGCCGAGGGAATAAGCGCCGCCTGCTTCAGGTTATTGTCCGGCATCTCGATGCCCCGCCCCTTAAAGAAGGCGGTCAGCTCTTTCCTCAAGGCGGGGTCGATGGTCATCTTCTCGCCGAGCAGTGCGGCGACGACCTCACGCGTGATGTCCCCCTGGGTCGGCCCCAGCCCGCCGGTGATGATAATCAGGTCCGACCTGCCCCACGCCTGGCGCAGGACCCGGGAAAACCTCTCGAAGTTGTCCCCTACCGTCGAGCAATAATAGAGGTCGATGCCCAGCGCGGCCAGCTGACCGGCGATGTAGGAAGTATTGACATCGGCCACTTCGCCGAGGAGGAGCTCGGTGCCGCTGGTAATCAGTTCGGCTTTCATCGACAAGTATATTATCGGGGAAACGCGGTAAATGTGCAATCACCAGGGTATAGCGCAGGCTTACTTATCGACCGGCACGCCCGCCAGGTCTTTCAGTTCGTCGAGCCGGCGCCAGAGCTTGGTGGCTTCGAGGTCATTACGCGCGGTAGCCAGCGTGCGATACACCGTGCGGAACTGCACCTCGCTCCGGGCCTGTCCCGCGTTGAGAATTTTACGGGCGCCGGCCATAGCCCAGCGCGTCTGGAGGGGCTTGATGACGAACAGTCCGAAGGCAGCAACTGCTCCCAAGGCCAATAATAACAGGATGCAAAAAAGCAGCGAATTTAATAACAGCATAACGCCTCCCCGATGGACCGTACTTATTAAAAGTCTAACGTGCAGCGCCGGGCGGTGGAACAGGGCTACCCTTTATTCAGGTAGTGCCTGGCACCCATAAGCCGTCGCCGCGCCGACTTGACGGGCACCAACCCGAGAGTTAATAATAATTTAACTAAAGTTGTTTAAAGAAGGCGAAAGAATGGCTAAAGGAAAATACGATAAATATTTCTTAAAAGAACCCTGGGGGATTATTCACCCGGGCACACCTCCCGATGCCCCGGTATACATCGGTATCGGGCAGAAGGAGTCCATGACGGAAAAAGGGTGGGAAGAGCCGCTGACACAGGTCCTGCGTCCAATATACCGGCCCTACAAGATGATTCCCAACGGGCACCGACATTCCGTGGCCGAAATCCTGTATTTTATCGGCGGCGACCCGATGAATTTTAAAGAATTCGGGGCGGAGGTCGAGTTTACGATAGGAGAAGGTAAGGACGCCGAGACTCACATCATCACCAACACCACCTGGGTATACGTCCCGGGAAACCTGATGCACTGCCCTCTCAATTTCAAGAGGGTGGACAAACCGATAATGTTCGGGCATATCATGTTCGCGCCCACTTTCGACTCGACGATAACAGGCGGGAATAATCCTACGAAGCGGTGATATATCAAAAGGGGAACGGCGGGCATGCGCCATAAGAAAAGCACGGAGCATGCCCGCTTTACATTTAACGGACATGTTGAAGATAAGACGATACCAGGCCAAAGACAACGAAGCGGTTAAAACGCTGCACCTCGCGGGGATTGCGCAAATGAGAGAAATGATACCGGAAAGCGAGCGGCTCATAATACGTCCCCGGGACGAACACTTCATCGACTGCGACCTCGATGACATCGAAGGCGCGTATATCAGCAACCGGGGCGACTTCCTGGTAGGCCTGGATGGCAGGGAAATAGTCGTTATCGGGGCTATCAGGCAAGCCACGGAGACCTGCGGGGAACTCAAGCGCCTCAGGGTAAAGCGGGACCGCCAGCAGCAGGGCTACGGGGAGGCCATGATGCTCCGGCTCATCGAGCGGGGCAAAGAACTCGGCTACCGGGAGCTGGTCCTCGATACCCTGGTGAGCAACGCACCCGCGCGAAGGCTCTTTAAAAAGCTGGGGTTCGCCGAGGTGCGCCGCGAAAGAATAGGACCGGCCAATCTCATTATCTACGGGAAAAAACTGAAGGAGGGCAAACGATGAATACAGCCTTTAAAAACAAATTCATCAAACTCTGGGAAAAATACTTTAACAACGCCGAGCTGCCCATCACCTTCTATTACACCGACGAAGAGGGGCGCGCCGAAACGGTCAAGCCCGGCACCGTGCCGAGGTGCATCATCGGGGCAATCCTGAAAATACAGCAGGGGGAGTCGCTGGCTTTCGACGTCGATGCGGTGGGCTGCCCGGGGGGCAAAAGATACCTGGGGTTCGCGGAGAACCTTGATATGCCTAACTTCGAATACTTTCTATCGTGCGGGATACCCGGCAAGATGGAAGGCGAACGCTATAAGAAAACGCCGGAGATGGTCAGAGAGTACATGAAAAAGCACGCCCCGGCGACGAAAGCCCCGGCAAAATATATCGTTTTCAAGCGGTGGGACAAACTGTCAGCAAAAGACAACCCGGAGGTGGTCATCTTCTTCGCCGGGGCGGACGTGCTGGCCGGGCTTTTCACGCTGGCCAGCTTCGACGAGGCGGAGCAGAACATGGTGATAGCGCCGTTCGGGAGCGGCTGCGCCAGCATCGTGCAGTACCCTTATTTAGAGACAAAGTCCGCCCGACCGCGGGCGGTCATCGGCATGTTCGACGTATCGGCGAGGCCTTTCGTGGCTAAAGACAAGCTCGCGTTCGCCGCGCCCATGAGCAAATTCAAAAGGATGGTCGATAACATGGAGGAAAGCTTCCTCATCACGCCGTCGTGGGCGAAGGTGCAGAAAAGGATAAAATGATTTAGAATTTATTTAAATAGATTAAAGAGGAGGCCGCCATGACCAGGATAAGCCTCGTACGCACCAGCGATAGAACCGAAGGCACCAGAAAAGCCATCGATCTGCTCAAAATAAACCCGGTGAAGGGCAAGGAGGTCGTCCTCAAGCCCAACTTCAATACCGCCGACCCCGCCCCCGGCTCCACCCACAACGATACCCTGCGCTCGCTCATCCTGACGCTCAAAGAAATGGGGGTAAAGAAGATAACGCTGGCGGAGAGGAGCGGGCCCGGCCCCACCACCCATGACAACATGGAGAAAAAGGGCATCTTCGTGATGGCCAAGGAGCTCGGCTTCGAGATACTGGACCTGCAGGCGATGGACCGGTCGGGCTGGGTGCTGGTCAAGCCCAAAGACAGTCACTGGAAGGACGGTTTCCTTTTCCCGAAGATTTACCGAGAGGCGGAGGCATCGTGACGACACCCTGTCTCAAGACGCACCAGTTCGGCGGGCATTTCACGCTGTCGCTAAAGCTCGCGGTGGGCATGGTGCCGCCGGGACTCGGGCCGCCCGGCGCGGGCGGATACCCCTACATGAACGAGCTGCACAGCTCGAAGTACCAGCGGCAGATGATCGCGGAGATAAACACGGCGTACAAGACCGACCTGGTAGTTTTAGACGGGGTGGAGGCTTTCGTGGACGGGGGCCCGCACGTGGGGACGCGGGTCAAAGCCAACGTGATGCTGGCGGGCAGCGACCGGGTGGCCATAGACGCGACGGGAGTGGCGATATTACGCCTGCTGGGGACGACGCCGGAGGTCAGCCGGGGCAAAATCTTCGAGCAGGACCAGATCAAGAGGGCGGCGGAGCTGGGGGTGGGGGTTAAAGCCGCCGGGGAGATAGAGGTGGTGACGGGGGACAAAGAGAGCGAGGAGTATGCGAAGAAGGTGAGGGGGGAGCTGGCTAAAGGTTGAACTTAACAAGGCATGGTGTTCAAGAGGGGCGCAAGCCCCTCTTTCTTTTCTCCCCCTCTCCTGACAGGAGAGGGGGACTAAGGGGGTGAGGTCACCTTTTGCCATTCGGCCTGCATTTGAGATATAATCCGTCTGAAATGCTAGCTAAAGTGCGCAGCGGGGCCATCGTGGGGCTGGACGGGGCGGTGGTCGAGGTGGAGGTAGATATTTCACAGGGACTGCCGGCTTTTACGATAGTCGGCCTGCCGGACACCGCCGTCCAGGAAGCCAAAGAGCGGGTGCGCGCCGCCATCCGCAATTCCGGCGGCAGCTTTCCCATGAAGCGAATTATCGTGAACCTGGCGCCGGCCGACCTCAAGAAGGCGGGCCCTGGCTACGACCTGCCCATCGCCGTGGGCATACTACTAAGCTCGGAGCAGGTCAGCGGGGAGGTCGACGGCACCATGTTCCTCGGCGAGCTATCGCTGGACGGCAGCCTGCGCCACACCAACGGCGTCCTGCCGCTGGTGGCCCTCGCCCACGATGAAGGCATCCCCAGAGTCATCGTGCCCGAGGCGGACGCCGTCGAGGCGTCCCTGATAGAAGGCGTGAAAATCATCCCGATGACCTCGCTGGCACAGCTGGTCAGCTACCTGCGCGGGAGATATACCCGCCCCGGAGTTCAAGCCGGAGACAAAATCAATCCAGTCCAAGCCCCTGACAGCCACCACCGACCTCGCCGACATCAAGGGGCAGGAGCACGTCAAGCGCGCGCTGGAGGTGGCGGCGGCGGGGGGCCACAACATGATCATGAGCGGGCCGCCGGGGAGCGGCAAAACGCTGCTCGCCCGCGCGCTCCCCTCGATACTGCCGCCGATGACCAACGACGAAGCGTTAGAGGTCACCAAGATATACAGCGTCAGCGGGCTGCTGCCGGCGGACACGCCGCTCGTGCGGCAGCGACCATTCAGGTCACCGCACTACACGATATCCAACGCGGGGCTGGTGGGCGGGGGGCATTTTCCCAAACCGGGAGAGATAAGCCTCAGCCACCGGGGGGTGCTATTCCTCGACGAACTGCCGGAGTTCGGGCACTCGCTGCTCGAAGTGCTGCGCCAGCCGCTCGAAGACAAGGTCGTCACGATAAGTCGCGCCCAGGGGAGGGTAACATTTCCCGCCAGCTTCATGCTCGTCGGGGCGATGAACCCCTGCCCCTGCGGCTACTACGGCGACCCCTTCCACAAGTGCACCTGCCCGCCCGGCCTCGTCTCCCGCTACCAGAGACGCATCAGCGGGCCGTTTATCGACAGGGTGGACATCTTCGTCGAGGTACCGCACATCGACTACGAAAAGCTCACCGACAACCGGCGCGGCGAGACCTCAGCGAAAGTGCAGGCCAGGATAACCGCGGCGCGCGCGAGGCAGCTTAAACGATTCCGCGGCACGCGGCTCACCAGCAACGCCGAAATGACCCCCGCCGAGATACGGGAGTTCTGTCACGTCGAGGACGCGGCGCAGAGCCTGCTCAAGGCCGCCATGAAACAGCTATATCTCTCCGCCCGCGCTTTCCACCGCATCCTGAAGCTGGCGCTGACCATCGCCGACCTGGAAAGCGGTGATACGATTAAGGCGCAGCACGTCGCCGAAGCGGTACAATACAGACCGAGAAGAACGGAATAAATGAACAGCAATAGCATTATGTAAAGGAGGCCCCGTGGTAGAGTATACCGTTACCAACAAGAGAAAAATCACGCTGGTGGGCATGGACTTTTACGGCAACCCCTATAAGGAAGCGGCCGGGTGGTCGATGCAGAACGCCATCGGGCAACTGTGGAAAAGGTTCAGCGCCTTCTACGAGAAAAAGAAGGACTCGATAAAGCACCTGGTATCGGAGTCGGGCTACGAGCTCTGGGTCGACTTCGAGGGCAAGGAAGACCCCAAAGACGACTACATTTTCGTCGGGGTGGCGGTGAAAAAGGTGCAGGACCTGCCACTGGAGCTGGTGGCGAGGGTACTCCCCGAGACGAAGTACGCCGTTTTCACCCTGAAGGGCGAAGAGATAAAGTCGGACTGGCCGTCGAAGGCCGCCACCCAGTGGCTGACCGACACCGGACTCAAACGCTCCTATCCCTACATCATCGAATACTACGATGTTAAAAGGTTCCAGGGCCTGGATAACAAGGACTCCCAGATGGACATCTACGTGCCGGTGCGATGAAACAGCCCTTTAAAATTGACAAAATGATTTTAAAATCGGACAATAAATTCGGTAGATACCGCTTTTTCACCTCATCGATAAATGCTTCCGGGGAAGGAGCACGCAGACTATGCCCAAGACGGACTATAATAAATTACTCGTGCGCAAACCGGCGTATGAAATCGCGGTGGACCTGGTGGGCAAGCATAAGGGACACCAGGTGCCTTCGATGACCTACATGAGCAACGCCCTCGTGCCCGGCAGCAACACCTATATCGAGGTAAGCTGGATTTATGACGTTCCCACGCCCAACCCTTACGTCTTCGAGCACGCGCACAACTTCAACGAAATCGTGATGCACATCGGGAGCGATCCGGAAAATCCGGAGGCGCTGGGCGGGGAAATGACCATCAACGTCGAAGGGCAGCCCCTTTCTTTCGACCGGACGACCGCCCTCTTTCTCCCCAGGGGAACGAAACACGGGCCGCTCACCTGGCAAAAAGTCACGCGACCGCACATCGAGATGACGGTCATGCTCGGCTGCGGTGACTTCGCCAAAGCCATGCCGGGGAGAAACCCGGAGCGTTAAACACAAAACCAACAAAGAGAAAGGAAAGGTGAACATGGGGAAATACGATAAATATATCTGCACGGAACTCAAGAAAAACGTCCCGCTGCCCCCCTACCGCGAGTGGGAACGGGACATGATCGGGGACGGACTGTGGGAAGGCTACCACCGCGGCCTGGAACACGTCGTCTGGACAGACTCCGAGGTCATGCCGGGCTCATTCTACTCGGAGATGGTCTGGCAGTGGCCGGGCACTTTCCCCAACCAGCGGCCGCGCCCCGTCCTGACCCCGGAGCAAATGAAAGAAGCGGCCAAGCGGCCGGGCGGCCAGGGAGTTCCCCCGCACGCACACCCGTTCCCGGAACTCCTCTCGTTTTTCGGGACGGACTTCGAGCACCCGGAAGAGCTCAACGGCGAGGTCGAGTTCTGGATGGAGGACGAGAAATATATCTTCAACAAGAGCTTCGTCGTCTATATCCCGGCGAACGTCACCCACTGCCCGCTGCGCATCCTCCGCATGGACAAGCCCTTCTTCCACTACACCATCGGCCCCGGCAACATGTACACCTAGCCCGGAGAACTGAGAGAGAAAGGAAACGCTAATGGCGAAAAAATGGGAAAAGAACTTCATCACCAAGGACAAGCCCGGCTTTAAATACCCGGCCTACGAGCACCCGAATCCCAAGACAACCAAACGACCTGCCTATATCGATGAGACGACCGTCAAGGGCGCGGAGTTCGGCTGCGAGAACCTGTGGCTCCTTCCCGGCGGACCAAAAGAGCTAAAACTGCTCGACGCCAACACGCAGCCCTACGACCGTTTCTTCGGGTTTTACGCCTTCAACTACGATAACATCCGCGACCTCTGCGCCGAAATGGAAGTCTATATCGGCGGGGAAAAGCACGTCGTCAACAGGAGCGGCGCCATGTTCATACCGGCCGGTCTGGAGGTGGGGCCGATGACCATCCGCAACATCACCAAGCCCATCTTCTTCACCACCGAATTTCCCTGCGGCAAGGCCGCGAAAAAGAAACAGGAGACAGGTTATCATGGCTAAATCGAAATACGGAAAATACATTTTGAGCGAATATAAAGCGCCCGCCATCGAGGCGCCCTGGAGTCCCCCGAACGTGAGTAGAGGAGTCGCAAAGGGCAGAGGCGGACGCATCTTCTATATGGACAGCAGCATCGTGCCGGGGGCATCTTACATGGAATGCGTCTGGGTAATGCCGCGGCCGGCCAACGCGCCGCCCCAGCCGGGCGGCCGGAGGGTGGGCACCGAGGCCCATACCCATGATTGGGACGAAATCATCGCCTTCATCGGGACAAACCATGACGACCCTTACGACCTCGGGGCGGAAGCGGAACTGTGGCTGGGGGACGAGAAGCACATCATCACGAAAACGAGCCTGGTCTTCATACCGGCGGGACTGAAGCACTGCCCACTGACGTTCATTAAGGTTGACCGGCCGGTATTCCACTTTACGTCCGGTCCGGGCAAGATGTATTTCTAAGTGCGCTTGAGATAGTCGGCGATAGTATCGGCGATATCGCGCGCGCTGGCTACGATAAACTGCCTTGCGGACTCGATATCGTAGCGGGCGGGGTCGCCGAAATAGCCGCCGGGAATAAGCTTCCTAGTTTCCGCGTCGCTCCTGCCCAGTCCTTTGAGGTCGTCGACGGTAAGGCGGGTAGGCTCGAGCTTTTTGGCGAGGGCGGCGTCAACGTACTCCGGGAAATAGGCCAGCATGATGCCCGTTTCGAGAGAGCCGGCATGATAATCAACGTATTGGCCGGGCGGTTTTTCGGGCGGCGGGGCCTTCTGAACGAGAATATAGTCCTCCCCGCCGGAGAGTCGGAAGCGGCGAATATCAGACGATAATATAACATTACGCGCATCAATGCCCGTGGTGCGGCGAGCTTCCTGTATAGCTTCCAGAACGACGCGGCAGTGACGGTAATCGGCGTGCCAGTTGATGATAAAGACCCTCCGGAAATTCCAGCTTTTTAAGGACGCCAGGATATCAACGATGCCCGCCTGCATAGTCTCCGGTCGCATGGAAAAAGTGCCGGGGAATGAAGCGGTAGCGGTGCTGACGCCCCAGTAACACGGGGGCGCGATGAGGACTTCAACGCGGCGAGTCTCCAGCTCACGCTTCGCCAGAACACATAACAAATGGGGGATAAGGGTATCGACGGCCAGTCCCAGGTGGGGTCCGTGCTCCTCGATAATTCCCAGGGGCAGCAAAACGATGGCCCCCCGCGCCGCGGCCTCTTCGATAGCGGGCCAGGCCATCGCCACCATGGTATCATCGAAAATAGAGTAACTCATAGGGAAAGAGGTAACGGGAAAAGTAAGATTGGCTACGTCGGCGGCAGGCCCGTGTACCAGATAATCAGGCCCACCACCATCATTATTACGCCCAGGGCGACGGCGATAGCCCCGCCGATTTTTAAAGCCCCGGGCTGGGGGCGCTCCGGCCAGTGAGAGATGAACTCCCTCACGTCAATATGAGTCGTCAGGGCTTCGTCCATCTTCTTCTGCTCTGCCCGGCCCCATAAAATTCCGATGAAGCCCAGGACGATGAACACCGCGCCGACAATCGCCAGAATCGACCAATCGCTGCCCGGCATACGGCCAACCCCCTAGGGAGTATTAATGCTAACTATAGGCCATCGGCAGGGAATTTGCAACCCTTCGACAATCTCAGGACAGGTAGGCGGGCCGACCGGAAAAGCCGACCCGCCCTGACTTGCGGTGGACTCTATTTTACTTCGACGGTGGCGCCGGCGGCTTCCAGTTTCTGCTTGGCGGTCGCCGCTTCTTCCTTGCTGACGTTCTCTTTGACGGCCTTGGGGGCGCCTTCCACCAGGTCCTTGGACTCCTTCAGTCCCAGGTTCGTGAGCTCGCGGACGGCCTTGATGACGTTAATCTTGTTGGCGCCGATGGCCGTCAGGGTGACGGTGAACTCCGTCTTTTCCTCGGCGGCGGGGGCGGCTTCAGCCGCCGGAGCGGCGGCCGCGGCCACGGCGACCGGCATAGCGGCACTGACGCCGAACTCGGTCTCCAGGGCCTTGACCAACTCCGCCAGCTCGAGGACGGTCATGCCCTTGATAGCGGTCATGAGTTCATCGATAGCCGCCGACTTCTTAGGCTTTTCCGCCTTGGGGGCCGCCTTGTGCTTCCTGGGCTCTTCCGCAACAGGTTCTTCAGCCCTGGTCTCTTCCTTTTTTACTTCTTCTGCCATTTCAGGCTCCTTCCAGTTGTTTTATTCTGGCCTGCAGCACGCCCATCATACCGCGGATGGGGCCCGCAAGCACATTGACCAGTCCGTAGACAGGACTTTTCATACCGGCCATTACCTGTGAGATGAGCACCGTCTTCGAGGGGAGCCGGGCCAGGGTCTCGACCTCTTTGGGGGTGAGCGCCCGATCGCCTAAAAAGCCCCCCTTGATGCCGAGGGCCGATTTCGTGGCGCGGAGATAATCGGCCAGGACCTTAGCGACCACGGGCGAATCGGAGAAATCGAAAGCCACCGCCAGGGGGCCCGTGAAGGCGCCTGCAAGGTCGGCCATGCCGGCATTTTTCACCGCCAGCTGCGCCAGCGAATTTTTCACCACCTTATACTCGATGCCGGCCTCCCTTAATTTGCGGCGCAGCTCATTCAGCTCGGCGGTGGGGAGCCCGCGATAGTCCGTAAGGACGCCGGCGCGGGACCGGGAGAAAGTCTCCTGAAGGCTTTGGACTAGCTGCATCTTTTTTTCGGTCGCCATGGCTGACACCTCCGGTAATACATCAAGTAAATAAAAAGTCCCTGCGCCTGAGCACAAGGACTAAAAACCGGAAAACAATCCGATATGATTTCATCCTCGGCAGGCGCTTGATTAAGTCCTTCGATAAACTCAGGACACCCGCTGTCTCGGGACGCTTTATTCAGTTGTTAACGTTTTATTATAGCACGGCGGAGCGACGATGTAAAGATAGCCTGTCCCGCGTATAGCCCTAGCTTGACTTTTACGCTCGCCCTAACCTATAATTATTAATTGTCACCCTCGGTTTTAAGTAAGCTATTGCGAGTCTGGTGCCCGAGTGGCGCAACGGTAGCGCAACCGATTTGTAATCGGTAGGTTGGGGGTTCGATTCCCTTCTCGGGCTGAGGTTATCGCCGCAGGTCATACCTGGAGGGATGCCGGAGCGGCCAATCGGAGCAGACTGTAAATCTGCCGCCCTAAGGGCTACGCAAGTTCGAATCTTGCTCCCTCCACCATAGCTTAAGTCCAATATTGGCGTAGATATAGACAACGACATATAAATATATGTATAATAATACCGACGCCCACCTAGCTCAGTCGGTAGAGCACATTCTTGGTAAGAATGGGGTCATCGGTTCGAATCCGATGGTGGGCTCGGAATAAAGGGAGGATGAAATGGCTAAACAGAAATTCGACAGGTCGAAACCGCATGTAAACGTGGGCACCATCGGTCACGTCGACCACGGTAAAACGACGCTGACCGCGGCGATAACGCTGGTCCTATCCAAGCAAAACCCCAAGAACCAGTTCCGCCCCTTCGACAGCATCGATAACGCCCCGGAGGAGAAAGCGAGGGGCATGACCATCGCTATCCAGCACGTCGAATACGAGACGGAAAAGCGGCACTACGCCCATATCGACTGCCCCGGACATGCCGACTTTATTAAAAACATGATTTCCGGCGCCGCCCAGATGGATGGCGCCATACTCGTCGTGAGCGCGCCGGACGGCCCGATGCCCCAGACCCGAGAGCACGTCCTGCTCGCCCGCCAGGTGCTCGTCCCCTATATCGTCGTCGCCCTGAACAAGGTCGACGCCATGGAAGACGAAGAGCTCCTCGAGCTGGTCGAGGTCGAGGTCAGGGAGCTCCTGACCAAGTACGAGTTCCCCGGCGACAAGACCCCCATCGTCAGGGTCAGCGCCCTGAAAGCCCTGGAATGCGGCTGCGGCAAGCGGGACTGCCAGTGGTGCGGCCCCATCCTCAAGCTCATGGACGCCGTCGACGCCTTTATACCGGTGCCCCCGCGCGCCAAGGACCAGCCCTTCCTCATGCACATAGAAGACGTCTTCAGCATCAAGGGCCGCGGCACCGTTCCCACCGGCAGGGTTGAGCGCGGCATTGTTAAAGTCGGCGACGAGGTGGATATCGTCGGCCTGCACCATGAGCCCCGCCGCGTCGTGATCACCGGACTCGAAATGTTCCATAAGATCGCTGGACCAGGCGGAAGCCGGCGACGCTATCGGCGCTCTGTTAAGGGGCGTCGAGCGTGAAGACATCGAGCGCGGCATGGTCCTGGCGGCCCCCGGCTCCATTAAACCCCACACCTACGCCGAGGCCCAGGTCTACGTCCTCACCAAGGATGAAGGCGGCCGGCATACCCCCTTCTTTAACGGCTATAAACCCCAGTTCTATATCCGCACCACGGACGTCACCGGCAGCATCGAGCTGCCGGAGGGCGTCGAGATGGTCATGCCCGGCGATAACATCAACATGAAAATCAAGCTCATTTACCCCGTCGCTCTGGAGAAGGGCTTGCGTTTCGCCATTCGTGAAGGAGGCAGGACGGTCGGTGCCGGCAGCATCAGCCGCATCATCGAATAATATATGGCAAAAAAAGCTGACGCCAGGGGTATCATCTACCTTGCCTGTACCGAGTGCAAGGAGCGTAACTATACCACCACGAAAAACAGGAAAAACGATACGCAGCGGCTGGAGCTCAACAAATATTGCCCCCGCTGCCGCATGCACCGCCTGCACCGGGAGGCAAAGTAGCGCTGCGGAATACGCACGGAAGTGACCGGTAATGACACAGCCAGTTGTCGCCAAGAAAAAAGGGTTTCGACTCTTTAACTATTTCGCCGAGATTTTCAACGAGCTGAAAAAGGTCGTCTGGCTCACCCGGCGGGAGCTGATTTATTTGACCGGGCTGGTGCTTATCGTTACCATCATTACCGGCATCATTCTGGGGGCGCTTGATTACGGTTTCACGCAGCTCGTGCAAAAAGTATTCCTTGGCAAATAAAGAGCTGCGGTCGGACGGCATAGATGTATCGTGCATTTAGTAATCGCTGTTTTTCCCGATAATACAGGCAGAGAGGTTATTTGTGGCGGACAAGGATAACGATAAAAAGTGGTATGTGGTTCATACCTATTCGGGACATGAAGAGCGCGTCAAGAAGAACCTGGAGCAGCGCGTTAAGTTCATGGACGCCGCTGGCGAGATCTCCAAGGTGGAAATACCCACCGAACAGGAAATCGAGGTCAGGGCCGGCCGGCGCCGCACCGTCACCAAGAAGATTCTGCCCGGCTATGTCCTGGTCCAGATGAAGATGGACGAGAACACCTGGGCGGTCGTCCGCAATACCCCCGGCGTCACCGGCTTCGTCGGCAGCGGCAATACGCCGACACCGCTCCAGGAAAAAGAGGTCAGTGAGATCCTCAAGCAGATGGCCGCCGAGGCCCCCAAGGTCAAGGTCGGCTTCCGCAAAGGGCAGAGCGTCCGCGTCACAGACGGGCCATTTATCGATTTCGTGGGCGTCGTCGACGATATAAACATGGAAAAAGGCAAAGTCAAGGTGCTTCTCTCCCTATTCGGCCAGGAAACGCCGGTGGAGCTTGACTTTTTACAGATAGATAAACTGTAACGTTTCCGGAGAATAAAATGGCAAAAAAAGTAAAGGCTATCGTTAAACTGCAGATACCCGCCGGCCAGGCGAATCCCGCCCCGCCGGTCGGTCCGGCCCTGGGCCAGCACGGACTCAACATCATGGCCTTCTGCAAAGAGTACAACGAGCGGACGGCCGGCCAGGCCGGCTCCATCATCCCGGTGGAAATCACCGTCTACGAAGACAGGTCGTTTACCTTCGTTACCCGCACCCCGCCGGCGTCGGATTTGCTCAAGAAAGCCCTGAACCTGGAAAAAGCCGGCGGGCTCGCCGGACACGAGGTCGCCGGGACGATTTCCCGCCAGAAAATCCGCGAAATCGCCGAGCTTAAAGCCAAGGACCTCCATGCTAAGAGCATCGAGGCCGCCGAGCGCACCATCGAAGGGACGGCCCGCAGTATGGGCATAAAGGTGGAATAACATGCAAAAACACGGCCGAAAATATAATGAAGTCGCCGCCCTGGTCAAAGCGGACGCGGCGTACCAGCCGCCGGAGGCGGTCGAGCTGGCGAAAAAGACCGCCCGCGCCAAGTTCGACGAGACGGTCGAGCTGCACCTGCGCATGGGGCTCGACCCCAAGAACGCCCAGCAGCAGCTGAGGGGGGTGGCTTTGCTGCCCCACGGACTGGGCAAGAAGGTGCGCGTCCTGGTCTTCGCGCAGGGAGAGGCGGAAAGGGTAGCTTCCGGCGCCGGCGCCGATGTCGTCGGGGGGGACGACCTGGTCAAGAAAATCGAGGAAGGCTTTCTCGACTTCGACACCGCCATTGCGGTGCCGGAGATGATGGGCAAGGTCGGCAAGCTGGGTAAAATCCTGGGACGCAAGGGCCTGATGCCCAATCCCAAGTCCGGCACAGTCGTCGCCATGAACGATTTACCCCGCGTCATCCAGGACGCCCGCAAGGGCCGGGTGGAATATAAGCTCGACCGCACCGCCATTATCCACGTGCCCCTGGGCAAAGCCAGCTTCGAGGCGAAAATGCTCCTGGACAATCTGACGGCTATCGTGGAAGCGGTGATGAAAGCCAAGCCGGCCGGGGCCAAGGGCCAGTACGTCAAGAGCGCCTACATCACCACCACGATGGGGCCGGGCATCAAGCTCGACATCTCTGCCACCATGGGCCTGAGCGCCGCCTAACCCGACTAATCAGCGAGGCAATAAAAAAGAGGGGCTTTAAAAAGCCCCTCTTCATTTTCCCCTCTCATTTCATCAACGGTAAAAATCGTAGCGGATTCTGCGCCGGAAGAAAAACCCGGCAATCAGCCCGACGGCCAGCCCGCCGATATGGGCCTGCCAGGCAACCCCGGGAATAAAAGACCAGCCCACGAAAAAGATAAGCACCACTGCCCACAGCGGTAAGGGGATAAGAAAATAGAGGCGCACCGGCAACCTGGGCATCATCACCACCAAAGCGCCGGCGACGGCATAGATGGCCCCGGAGGCACCGACAACCGCGATTAAGCGATCACCCAGCCCCAGATAGAGGGCATTGCCGGCGATGCCGCCGACGAAGTAAAGCAGTAAAAACCAGTTGCTGCCGATAAGGCGGACGAGAAAAGTACCGAAGAAAAACAGGGTTATCATGTTGCCGAAGATATGCCAGAAATCTACGTGAATGAATAAAGCCGTGAGTATCGTCCAGGGCCTATCCGAGAAAAGGAAGGGGGCCAGGCCCAATCTGTTCATGATATCGTGGTTAACCAGGGTGGCGATATAGAAGACGAAGTTAATGACGATTAAGACGATGACGGGATTAAGCGCCCCGTAGCTCGCCGGCCGCCAGGTGCGGCGGGGAGCAGAAGGGGGCGGGTTTTTCATGTAATCGCGGTCGCTTAAAGGCACGCAAAATTCCTCGTAAAACCGGGTTCCACTCAATATTATAACAGCTTTGAAAACTGAGTGCACAGGCTTGACTTGAACGCAGGAAAAGGCGATAATATTCAAGAATCCGCAAGCACTCCCCGATAGCTCAACGGTAGAGCGGGCGGCTGTTAACCGCTAGGTTCAAGGTTCGAATCCTTGTCGGGGAGCCAAATTTTACGATGGATAATAACTTATATTATATTTATGTCCTAAAAAATCCTGAGGGAAGACTATATATCGGTTTCTCTACCGAATTACAAAAACGCGTGCGCCAGCATCAGTCAAATGAAGGAGGTTGGACACGTAATAAAGGCCCATGGGAACTAGTCTATTACGAATCGTTCAACAATCGTTCTGAGGCTTTACGTAGAGAACGAAATCTGAAACGTGGTCAGACAAATAAGAAACTAAGAACCGAACTGGCTCGATTCTGATGGTAGAGCGGGTCCTTCCGATGGAAGGATTAACCGCTAGGTTCAAGGTTCTCCTTCCAAGGAAGGATTGTCGGGGAGCCAGTTATTTATCGACAAAATTCTCTAAGGATATAGCATCAATCAATAAGCTTCATTGGAGACAATATCTCACGCTTAACAAGATCATCGTCGGGATAGGCTTTATCATCGCGACGGTCCTGGTCTTAACCACACCTCTCCAAAAGCCCGACCCGGACGATTGGGCTTATTACTATGCCGTCCGCAATTTCTCTCAAGGCCACTTTACCGTAAATAATCAAACCCAATTACAGCAAGCCACGGAGACAGTAAAGCAGGGCGGCGCGTTGCTCCAATATTTACCGCTGGAATATAACAAATGGGCCCTGGAAAAAGCCCCGGGTGTGGTCTTTTATCTTATTCCCTTTTATAAGATGGGGATTCCGCGGTGGGGCAACGTACTGCTGGCGCTGGGAATGGTCATCGTGACTTTTGTGGTGCTCAAACGCCTGCGCGATGAAAGAGCCGCGATGATCGGCTCTTTGCTAATGCTTTTCACGCCGATCAGCCTGGTAATGCTCAACCGGGTTTACATGGACACTTAGGCTTCGCTGGCTTTCCTGGTAATGGGAGGAGGCCTGTACATTTACTATCACCTGGAAAGAAACAACCTTACCCCGTTGAAAGGCGGAATACTGCTTTTCCTGGCTTTCTTTTTCACCGGCTGGTCGGTGATTACCCGTTATACTAACCTGCCGATAGCGGTGATACTGGCTCTGCATCTGGTCATCACCAGATTTATCGCCTGGCGAAAAGGACAAAAAACCGGGATTAAGCCGGAGATACTCCCGCTGGCCCTGGGAATCGGGCTGCCCGTGCTGGCCATCCTGCTCTACGATTATTTCGTTTTCGGTTCTCCGCTAAAATACAGCTATTCTTTTTCACCTTACCCCATAAAATTCGCTTTTCAATATATTGGACAAAGCTATAACGGGGAATCCATACCGCTGCAGATACTCCGCTATAACCTGGAAGGTTTTTACCGAAACTTATTTATCGGCTTCCCGCTCCTGATAATCGGCATACCCGGCTTTGTGGTGGTGCTGTATCAAAAATTCGCGGCTTTCTTTAAAAGAGGCCAGCCGGAGGGGAAATGGTCCAGTCTCCGGTCGGAATTACCCTGGGATATCTTATTAATCCTGATCGGGTGGTTCGTTTTCGTTTTCTGCCTGTACCTGACCTATGAATGGACGGCGGGACTCCAGAAAGGCGGGGGGTTTGTCATCTTCGACCGCTTTTTACTGCCGGGGCTTTTCCCCGTGGTCATCATTTGCGCTCTGATAATGGCCAGATTCCCGCTTAAAGTGCTGATACCGGTAATGGTGATAATCGTGGCTTTCGGCGCGGTTCTTTACGCCCAGTGGGCCCTGGGCCTTCATATCCTGCCGGGCTGGTTGACCGAAAGGACGCTGGAAAGTCGGTGGCCCGGCTACATCTTCCCTCCCTGGACGCCGTATTTCCATCCCGGGGCCACAGGAAATAACTATTTCCCCTTCCCACTCTGGAGCTGGCAGTATTTCTTCCCCGGGGGATAGCAAAAGGGCCAACGAGCTAATAAAAAGGGGCTTCTCTAAAAGAAGCCCCCTGGTTTTTACCTTCTCCCCGCCCTATTTTACATAGCCCTTCGCCACCAAAAGCTCAGCGGTCAGTATGGCGCCGCCGGCGGCGCCGCGCACCGTATTGTGGTGCAGGCCCACGAAACGGTAATCGAGGACATTGCAGGGGCGCAACCTGCCGACCGTAACCGCCATGCCGTTGCCGGCATCCCTATCTTTAAGGGGCTGGGGGCGGTCGGGTTCATCTCGATAGATAATGGGGGGAACCGGGGCGGAGGGGAGCTTAAGCTCCTGCGGCAGCGACGTAAAATTACGCCAGATGCCGATGATTTCATCCGCGTCCGGTTTTTTACCGGCAAATTTGATACTGCAGCAGGCGATATGGCCGTCGGAGACGGGGACGCGATTGCAGTGGGCGGATATTTTAATGCTGGCGTCCGGGATAACGCGGCCGCCCTCAATCCTGCCCAGTATCTTGGCCGGTTCCACCTCCGATTTCTCTTCCTCGCCGCCGATATAAGGAACGACGTTATCTATCAAATCGATGGAGGCGGGGCCGGGATAGCCGGCGCCGGACACCGCCTGCAGGGTGGTCGACAATCATGCTATCGATGCGATAGCCCGCTTTCAGCAGAGCGTAGAGCGGCAGCATGTAGCTCTGGATGCTGCAGTTGGGCTTAACGACGAGCAGGCCTTCTTTCCAGCCGCGCTGCTTCCGCTGCTGCGGGATAATCTCAAGGTGGCTGTGGTTTATCTCCGGGACCATCACCGGCACGTCCGGAGTGGCGCGGTGGGCGGAGTTATTGGAGACGACGGCAAAACCCCGGCCGGCGTACTCCTCTTCCAGAGCCAGGATGGCTTTTTTGTCCATCTCCACCGCCGAAAAGATGCAGCCGGCACCTGCCGACGGCCCTGGAAACGTTGCTGGCATCCTCGACGACGATGTCCCGATAAGCAGTCGGAATAGCCTCGTTCATGTGCCAGCGGCCGGCCACGGCGTCGGTGTATTTCTTGCCGGCGGAGTTCGGGGAGGCGGCCAGGTAGACAACCTCGAACCAGGGATGGCGGCTGAGCAGCCGCAGATAGTTCTGGCCGACCATGCCCGTCGCCCCGAGAACACCAACTTTAAGTTTCTTGTCCATGTTTCCTCTTTAACATTATATGTAGAGAATTATAGCAGAGCGGGGAACGCTAGTCATCCGTCCAGCGGTACTTCTTCTTTTTATTTTTAAGATTCTCCAGCCCGCAGGCATAGCAGATACCGTTATGGCAGCAGATTAGTTTATTCCAAGGCTAAAATAAGAAGAGGGGCTGACGCCCCTCTTAAACGCCCTGATTTTTACGCAAGGATAAACAGCGTTAAAGCGCCATTTCCTTTAAATCCGGGCTGATGATGAGCCTGGGCTCGGTGACGGACTGGACGTCGGCGGCGGTGAGGCCGGGGGCGACCTCTTTCAGGACCATGCCTTTCGGGGTGATTTCAATCACCGCGAGGTCGGTAAAAAGCATATTGACCTTGCCCAGAGCCGTGGCGGGATACGATAGTTCTTTAACGATCTTGTATTCGCCGTCCCGGGTAATGTGCTCCATGGCGATAAATAACTTTCTGGCGCCAGCGCACAGGTCCATCGACCCGCCGATATTCCCCACGAAAAGCCCGCGGGCCGGATTCGACCAGCCGGCGTAGTCGCCGCGGGCGTTTACCTGTAAAGCGCCCATGACCGCCACATCGATGTGGCCGCCCCGTATCATCCCGAAAGACTCGGCAATATCGAAATAACAGGAGCCCGGCATCTCGGTCACCGCCTGGCAGCTGGCGTTGATCAGGTCCTGGTTGACATCTTCACCGGTGGCCAGGGGGCCGGTCTTGAGCATGCCGATCTCGGACTGGAGTATGATGTCCCGCCCTTCAATCCAGTCCGAGACGAGAGTCGGGATACCGATGCCGAGATTGGCATAGGTGCCGTCTTCAAGCTCGCCGGCCACCCGCAAAGCGATTAACTCCCTCGAAAGCCCCTTGAACTTCATCTTCGGAGACATTTCATCACCTTCCTGCTAGTCTATGGTTATGGCGAATTTCGGGCGCGCCACCTTGACCAGGCGGCGCACGTACACGCCGGGCGTATGGATATCATCGCCGTCCAGGTCGCCGGGCTCGACCAGTTTTTCGACCTCGGCGATAGTAATCCTGGCCGCCGTTGCCATAATGTGGTTAAAGTTCCTGGCGGTCTTGGCATACCGCAAATTGCCCTCGCGGTCGCCGATTAACGCGTGGACGAAGGCATAGTCCGGCTTCAAAGCGTATTCCAGGACGTACTTCTGGCCGTCGATGATCCTTGTCTCTTTGGGCCGCCGGTTGGCTTCGATATTGGAAACGATGCCCTCCTCCACGACCGAACCGACGCCGGTAGGCGTGAAAAAAGCCGGGATGCCGGCCCCGCCGGCGCGGTATTTTTCCGCCATGGTGCCCATGGGATAGACCTCGAACTCGATATCACCGGCCCGGACGGCCTGCTCGAAGGAGTCCTGCATCCCTTTGCTGGCGGAGCGGAAGAGTCCGTAAGAATCGATGACTTTTTTAAGCTGGCCGTTTTTCACCAGCTCCCTGAGCTCATCGGCGGCGCCGAGCAGCGGGCCGCAGCCGCAGGTAAGCGTTAAATCCTTAATGCCTTTCCGGATAATGGCCTGAAGCAAATACCTCGGGACGCCGGCGGCAAAAAAACCGGGGATGGCAATCACGGCGCCGTCTTCGATATCCGCTATCGCTTCGTCGATGCCGGGAAATACCTTGTCCAATATTCGTTCCTCCTGAGTCTAGTCTCTACGACGGATTTCATAGCCGATGGCCTTAAAAGCTTCTTCCAGCGCCAGCTCCATGCAGCTGTAAGACTTGACCGAGCCAAGGTCTACCATCAGCGACTCCAGCGCCCTGGCCAGGCTGGCATGCATGTCCGCGATGATGCACTGGGTACCGAGCAAACGCACGGTGCGTATCGTCCTGGCAAGCTGCTTGGCGACCTCTTCATCATTGGCGGTGGACTCTGAGAGGTCGAGGAGGACCACCCTGGACCTGGCTTTATCGACGTGCTCCAGCAGATTGGTATTGATATCCTCGAAGCGACCGGCATCGAGGTGGCCGACTACCTTCATCACGGAGAGCCCGGGATAAAGCTCGAAGACGGGCGCCGCCAGGGTCTTCCATTTATCGAGTTTGGCTTCCAGCTCGTCGACACGCGCCTTGACCTCAGCTTCCGCGCCGGCCCAGGGACGGTACCGGGCAAAATAACCGACCCCACCGATGTACTTGCCGCTGCTGTCGTAAAGGTGTGACGCCGAGACCCGCACGTGAACCAGCTTGCCGGACTTGGTCTTCGTTTTGGTCTCCAAATCGTGGATGGTGCCGCCGGCCTCATAGATTCTGCGGTTGGCCTGGCGGGCGGCTTCGAGGCTTTCGTATACCTGGACGATGCTTTCGCCGATAAGCTCGTTCATGCTGCGCTCGGTGAGCTGGCAGGCCTCCTTGTTGGCGAACTTGATAATCCCTTCGGCGTTGATGGCGAGGATGGCATCGGGGCAACCGTTGAGCAGGGCCTCAAGGTGCCCACCGCGGTGGGTCGTCACTTGCTTTTCCATTGGCTTTACCTCCTAATTATAGCAAAGTTATTCGTGATACGGGTGTATCTAAAGATATATATCCTTAGGTCTATTAAGTATAACATGATAAATTAGAAACTTAAACGTCAAAAACCACTAAAAGGAGAACTAATAGGGGCGTTTAAGAGGGGGTGAGGTCGTAGGGACAGATTGTAAAAATGCCACGTATCTCTTATCATAAAAAAGTGGCTGTGCAAAAAAAGCGCGAGGAAAGCTCACCAGTAGATACGATAACGTTCCTGGGGACGGCCGGCGCCCGCTTCATGGTGAGCAAACAGCTGGCGGCCTCGGGGGGAATGTGGCTGGACCTGAACGGCACGCAACTGCTCATCGACCCCGGGCCGGGCTGTATCGTCCAGGCCACCAAAAGAAAGCTCAACGCCGAAAAGCTGAGCGCCATCATCATATCGCACCGCCACCTCGACCACTCGGCCGATGCCAACGTGATGGTGGAAGCCATGACCGGAGGCGGCTTCAGGCGGCGCGGCCAGGTGTTCCTGCCGGCGGACGCGCTGGCGCCCGAGCCGGTGGTCTTCTCCTACTTGAAAAACTTCGTCGAGGGGATTACCGTGCTGGAAGCGGAAAAGACCTACCAGGCAGGCAACATATCGTTCAAAACGTCGGTCAGGCACGTGCACCCGGTGGAGACCTACGGCATGGTTTTCACGTCGGCGGGGCAGACCATAGGCTATATCACCGATACACGCTCATTCGAGGGGCTGGCCGCCAGCTACACCGGCAGCGATTTGCTCATCGTCAACATGGTGCTCACCGAGCCGCGGCCGCCCGTCGACCACCTGAGCGTGCCGGACGTCGAGCGGCTTATCCAGGAGATAAAGCCGAAGACAGCCATCCTGAGCCACTTCGGGATGCACGTCTGGCAGGCCAGGCCGTGGCTCGTCGCCGAGGAGATGTCGCAGAAGACCGGGGTAAAGGTCATCGCGGCGCGGGACGGCATGAAGTTCGACCTGGCGCAACTAAAGGATATGAAGGCAGGGAACAATGGACAGCCATAGGTTCGAGGAACTCGTCGGCGAGGCCGTCGAAAGACTGCCCGAAGCATTCCGCGAAAGGCTGGAAAACATCGATATCGTGGTGGCTGACGAGCCCACGCGCGGCCAACTGAAAACGTTAAAAGAAAGGCACGGGCACAACCTGCTCGGCCTCTACGAAGGCGTGCCGCTGACCGAGCGCACCCACAATTACGGTTTCGTGATACCGGACAAGATAACCATCTTCCAGAAATCAATCGAGGCGATGTGCCGGAACGAAAGCCAGATCATCGTAGAGATACAGCGCGTCGTCCGGCACGAAATAGCCCACCACTTCGGCATCAGCGACGACCGGCTGGAAGAACTGGGAAGATATTAAAAGAATTTATGCCGACGTATCCAGAGACTTTACCATGTAGTCGCCCTGCGGGAGGCAGTCGAACTCGCGGCGGTAGTACTCTTTAGCGCCCGTCCCGCTCAGGATAATCAGCTGGCGCGCCCGGAACTCATCCCGGGCGATGCGCTCCGCCTCCCGGAGCAGCGCCTTGCCCAAGCCTTTGTGCTGGGCGGCTTCATCCCTCTGCTCGCTGAGGGGCACCTCCGGCCCGAAGATATGCAGCTCCCTGATGACGGCATAGTTGCCGTCGGGGCCGGTTTGTACAGGGATTGGGTGTGATTGAATCCTCATCCTTAAAATGCCGAAGAGCGTCCCGGAGTCGTCCTCGAAGGACAGGAAAATTTCCCTGCCATCCGCGGCGGCATAGTCCAGCCTGACCGGGTGCGGCTCGCCGATGGCCCAGCCGGCCTGCGCGCGGTGGCCGTACTCCCGGCAGCGTATGCAACGGCACTCGACACCATCGTTTTTCATTCTCTCCCGAACGATATCACGGAGAGAGTCCTTTAATCCGGCCACGATGAACTTTGAAGGGATATCGCGCAGGACGCGGGAAATACGGACATACCCCGGCACGAGCGACTTTATACCGACGATGAGGTCGACCATAGTCTGGTCATCGTAAGGGGTATAACGCCCCTCCCGGTACCACTTTTCCAGCTCCGTTCCCTGCACTACCATGGTGGGATAAAGCTTGAGCCCGTCCGGCTTAAAGCGGTCGTCGGTAAAGAGTAAACGGGACATTTCCAGGTCTTTTTCGGGTGTCGCGCCGGGCAACCCGGGCATCCAGTGGTAGTAGACTTTAAAGCCGTGTTCGCGGAGCAAAGCGGTGGCGCGGACCACCTCCGCCACCCCGTGCCCCCGCCTCACCAGTCGATAGATATCATCATCAAGGGTCTGCACGCCGAGCTCGACGCGGGTGGCGCCGAACTCCAGCATCCGCTCGATTTCGACCTGCCCGCACCAGTCCGGCCGGGTCTCGATGCAGAGTCCGGTGCAGCGGTGCCGGGCCGTTTCATTGAGCTTTTTGGCTTCTTCCAGCGAGGCGGAGGTCTCGCCGTTCAACGCGTCGTAGCAGTCCTTGATAAAGCTGTATTGATAATCGACGGGCCGGGCCAGGAAAGTCCCGCCCATGATGATCAGCTCGATTTTATCGGTGGGGTGCCCCATCTCCGCGAAGGTCTTCAGCCGGGCGGCCACCTGCTGCCGGGCGTCGTAGGCAAAGCGGCGGGCGCGCAGGACGGCCGGCGACTCCGGCGTATAGCTCTGGGGGGCATCGGGGTAGGTGGGACAATAAACGCATTGGCCGGGGCAGTGAGCGGGCGCGGTCATCACCGCCAGCGGCGTAACGCCGGAGATAGTCCTTGTAAATTTCCTGATATTGACCATATTATATATTAAGTTTAGCAGATAGGGCTTATGTCAACAACGCAAGAAATCTTCGACGAGATAGCGCCGGAGTGGTATCGTCTGCGGCACCGCACGATATTCCAGAAAGAACTCAAGGCGCTGGCGGGGCGGTGGCGGGGCGGCCGACTGCTCAACGTGGGCTGCGGGCACGGGGCGGACTTTGTACCTTTCAAAGAAGGCTTTGAGCTCTACGGAATTGATATATCGGGCAAAATGCTGGAACTCGCTAAGAAATACGCTGAAAAATACAATCTGACGGTTAACCTCTCACAGGCCGACGCCCGCCAGCTGCCCTTCAACGATGCTGACTTCGATTGGGCGATAGCCGTGGCCATTTACCACCACATCGAAGGCGAGGAAGGCAGGTTGCAGGCTTTGACGGAGCTAAAGCGGGTGCTCAAGCCCGGCGGCGAGGCTTTCATCACCGTGTGGAACAAATGGCAGCCGCGGTTCTGGCTCAAGAAAAAGGACGTCCTGGTGCCCTGGAAAATGAAAGGAAAAACACTCTACCGCTACTATCACCTGTTCTCCTACGGCGAACTGGAAAAGCTGTTAAAGAAGGCGGGCTTAGAGGTGGTGAAATCATACCCGGAAAGCAGATATAAATTCCCGTTAAAGATATTTTCAAGAAACGTGTGCGTGCTGGTGAGAAATAAATAGACAAAAACCTTTTACTTCCCCGCCTCCACCCACAGCCTTTCGCCGTCGGTCGTAAAGGTGATCGTCCCCTGTTCATCGGTGCGGTAAAGATTGTCCCGGCCGATTTTCCCCGCCAGCCTGGCAACCACTACCGAATCCGGCAGACCATAATCGTTGTCCGCGCCGACGGAAATAACCGCCGCGCCGGGACTGACCACGGAAAGGAACTCCGGCGTGGTGGAAGTGATCGAACCGTGGTGGGCGACCTTGAGCACCGTGCTGGCGAGCGGCGCCCGCTCCCGGACCAGCTCCCACTCGGTCTCACTCGTGATATCGCCGGTGAGCAGGAAGCTGACCGCGCCATAGTCGAGCCGCAGCACCAGGCTGTCCCTATCGATATCGGGTTCATCACCCGTAAGCGACGGACGCAACACCTCGACGACCACGCCGTCGCCCATGTCAATGCGCTGTCCGTCGCCGGCGAGCGTAATCTTTATCTTTTTCTCGTCAATCGTCCTCAGCCATTCTTCATATAGCGACGATGAATAATCGAGGGCGGGATAGAGCACCTGCTCCACGCGATACCGCCGCAGCACCTCGAGCAGTCCGGCGAGGTGGTCCTGGTGGGGGTGCGTTAAAACAAGCAAATCGATAGACCTGTCCCAGAAAGGCATCTCCCGGCCGAGTGCCAGGTTTATCGCCCGGGGGCTGGGGCCGCCATCGACCAGGATTTGCCGGTTCCCCTTCTGAATAAGAATGGCATCGCCCTCGCCGACATCGAGAAAGCTGACGCGAAGGTCGTTATCAGGCAGGGTAAACGCCGTGAAAGACACCAGCACCGCCAGCACCGCCAGCGGCGCAATGGCCCATTTCATGCCGCGTGTAAGCCCCGAAGAAAAACTCACGTCGGCTTTCATCAGCCCGGCCGTGCCGGACAAAGGGTTGCGCAGCTTTCGCCAGCGACGGTGCAGCCAGATAATCACCGCCAGGGCCGCGTAGTAGCATACGATAAAAAGGGGGCTGATGGAGTCGACCGCGACTGCCGATATGGAAGGAGCGGCCAGTCCGCTAACGACAGCCATCATGTAAGATAAGAACGGCCAGGCCAGCCATCCGAAAGCCTGGGCGACCGCCAGCGAAGCCAGGCCCAGGACACCCGCCAGGGTCCCGAGAACGATAATGACGGGCAATACCGGTGTAATGAGAAAAGTGGCCAGGGGACCCGCCAGAGAAAAAATACCGAAGTAATAAGCAATCAAAGGCCAGACGGCGATAATCGCCCCGAGGGTGGCGCTCATGATATCGACGGTGAGGTTGGCTATAGAAACAACGATACCTTCCTCGCCGATTCTGGCGGCGACAAACCGCCGGCCCAGATTATGGAAAACGGGAGAGATAAAGACCAGACCGGCCATCGCCAGAAAGCTCAACTGGAAAGAGGCGTCCCCCAGGACATAAGGGACTGATGCCCACCATGACCGCCGCGGCGAAGGTCAGCGCCACCATGGCGCTGCGCTGGCGGCCCAGGGCCTCGGCGATGAGAAACAGGCTGGCCATGATAGCGCCCCGCAGCACCGGCGGGTTCATCCCCGTGATAACGGTATAGAGCCAGACACCGCCAAGCGCCAGCCAGACATAGAGATAACGCCGGCGCCCGAAGAGAAAAAGTCCGACACCGAGCAGGATGCCGGCCATGATGCCGATATTATAACCGGATATCGCCAGGAGATGGGCCGTGCCGCTCCGGACGAAGTCGCTATTGAGGTCGGCGGGGATGTTGCCCCGCATCCCCAAAATAATCCCCTGCGCCAGCGACGCCTGCGGCTCCGGGAGCACCTCCGCCAGGGTCTCCGCCAGGCGGTCCCTCAGGGAATAAATCCAGGCCAGCGGCGGAAAGCCCTGCCCCGTATCCAGCACCTCGACCTGGGGATAGGACATGGTGGTATAGATGCCCTGGTGCTCCAGATAGCCGCGGTAATCGAAGTCGCCGAGGAGGGGCGGCGTCTGTATTTCGCCGGTCACCTGGAGCACGTCGCCGTAATGATAGGCGGGGTAGCGGGGCACAAAGACCAGGACCTTTCCTTCGACATCCCGCCAGACGGTATCCAGCCTGATGGCCTCGACCGACAGGGTAAGCTGGGCGCTTTTGTCCCGGACATCCGGGGCACTGGCGAGCCTGCCCTTAATCTCGAAAGTGCCCTGGTCGTTATAGAAGCGGAGGCGGCCCTCGTCAACGGCATAGAGGCTGGAGTAGGCATAGGCGGCCGCTGCGACCAGGACAGCAATACCCAGCCCGGCCAGGATAATCAGCTTTTTATATTTACGGCTGAAAGCGAGCAGTACCAGAGGAGCGAGCCCGGCCAGGCAGAGCACCCAGGGGAGATGAAATTTGGAACCGAGAAAGATGCCGAGGACCCAGGCGCAGCTTAAAAAAATAATTGACATGGCCGTTTTTTAAAATCAGTCGCCGACGGTAATCAGGTCCCGGATTTTATCCAGGGTAACGGCGCCGAAACCTTCCACGTTGAGCAGTTCATTGATATCGCGAAAGGGGCCATTCTGCTGGCGGTAGGCAATAATGGCCTGAGCGCGGACATCGCCGATACCGGGCAGGGCGGCCAGCAGCCAGGCGTCGGCGGTATTGATATTGATTTTCTGGAGCTCCGCCGCCATGCCTTTTTCCGGTATATCAAGCTCAACCTGGCTGAGGTCGGCGTTGTCGGTAACGCCGCCGGCTGCGCGGAGGATATCCTCAACCGTATCGTTGGCAGAAAAAGGATAGATGCCGGGGTTATTGACCTCGCCGCCGACATATATCTCACCGGCGGGGGCGGGGGCGGAGGACATCTGGATTTCAATGGGCTGGCCCGGGCGGTAGTCCAGGCCGATGACCGTGCCGCCGGCGATAATGATTATCACCAGGGCAACCGCCAGGACCGACCAGCGGTTAAAAAACCGGCCTGCTTTCATCGAGAGTCCCCATTATCCGTCTACAGAATCGCCATCTGGCGAACCGGAACAGCCAATATATCCAGCCGGACTAAAAAAGGAAGGAATGAATCGGTTATCGGCGGAAAAATAACTTGAAGCGGAGACAGCCAGCTACAATATTAATATTAATATCGTCCCGCCGCTTTCAGATGCCGCGCAGGGCGCTGCGCAGGGCTTCTTCCGATTCCTGGGTGGTCACCGCAATAATCTGGTCGCCCGCCTGGAGGACGGTATTCGGGGACGGCGTGCGGGCGCTGCCCTCGTGGGGGATAATGAGCGCCAGATTGCTTTTCTCGGGCAGCGAGAGGTCTTTGACGGTCTTGCCCACGGTGGCCGACTCCGGAGAGATTTTCACGTCGACGATAACCAGGTCCTTTTCATCTATCGTCAGCAGGTGCGTCAGGGGATGGGTCGGCACCTCCCTTTCGATCGCCTCCAGAATAAGGTCGGTGGTGCTGATGGTAACGTCCACCCCCAGTTTCTTAAAGAGGATGGCGTTGCGGGGATTGCGCAGACGGGCGATAGTGCGCGGCACGTTGTGCTTATGCTTGGCAATCTGGCAGGAGACCAGGTTGTCCTCGTCGTCGCCGGTGACCGCCACGAACATGTCCGCCCTGCCCGTCCCGACCTCCGCCAGGGTGGCGGCTTCACAGCCATCGCCGCGGAAACAGACGCTGCCCAGCTCATCGGTGATGGTCTTGCAGACGCGGGCGTCCTTTTCCAGCACGAGCACCTCGTGGCCTTCCTTGAGCAGGGCCTTGAGCAGGTAATAACCGAGGCGCCCGCCGCCAACAACAATGATATACATATTATTTATTACCCGGGCTTTCTATCTTCTCCCGCAGCAGCTGAGAAAATATTTTGGTCGGGCTGATTGTTTCCAGTCCGAGGGCGGCGTACATCTCCTCGCGGAGGGGGTCATAGATGCGGCAGACCACCCGGGGAACGTTGAAGATGTGCCTGGCAATCTGGCAGGCCATGACGTTGCGGTTGTCGCCCTGCGTTAAAGCCACGAAGACGTCGCAGTCTTCGATGCCCGCTTTTTTCAGGGCTTCCTCGTCGATGCCGTTGCCATAGAGGGCGGTGCCGCCGAAAGAAGGCGGCAGGCGGCGGAAACTGTACGTTTCGATATCCAGTATGGTCACTTCGTGACCGTCTTCGTCCAGCAAAGCCGCCAGCCTGGCGCCGACCCGGCCGCATCCCATGATCAGTATTTTCATAAAATGGCCCTTATTTCGTCATAGTGCTCTGCTGGTAGAGTATAACGGGACACGGGGAATTTTTCAACACGTAAGGGACGACGCTGCCCAGGTTGAACTGCCCGAAACGCTGCTTGTAGGAAATGCCCATTAAAATGAGGCTGACGCCCCTTTCCACGGCCTCGTCCACGATGGCCGGGCCGACCTCCCGGGCTTGCAGGACATCGGTCTCGACCTCGTAGCCCTCTTCCTCGGCGACGGCCTCCACCTTATCGAGGATTTCCTCGGCTTTTTTTATCTCGGACTCAATCTCGGCGTCAAGGGGCAGGGCGCGCTTGATAGCCACCACGGAGACCGCCCAGACTTTGCCTTTATCTTTCTTAGCCAGCCGGCAGGCCAGCCTGACGGTTTCCGCATCCGCAACCGTACCGGCGACCGGCACCAGTATCTGTTTAAACACCAATACCTTCTCTAGCTAACTTTTAACTAGACCGTGCTATTATAACCTTATTGTCAAAAATCCACAACATCCGGGGACGGACTATTTTTTCTCCGGCTTGATTTCCCACCTTTCCGTGGGCTTTTTGCGATAATTACGATAGAGGATATAAATGAACAGACCAAGAGCCAGCCAGGCGAAACCAACGATGCGACCTATTTCATGGGTGTACACCACGATGAACCAGGTGGTAATTGTGGCCAGTCCCCCGAGAACCGCCGTGACAGGTATTTGCCGACCGCGGATGCGGATATTCAACGGTATTTTGAAGGGGCGACGCAGATTCGGCTCCTTGACGCGCAAAGCGATGATGGACGCATGGGCCGCGGTATAAGCCAGCACCGCGCCGAAGGCGTACAGGTCCGCCAGAAGGGTAATCTTACCGATTGCTATTAAAACACCGGCAATAATGGAAAATATTATGATGGCATTGGCCGGGACGCGCGCCCTTTTGCTGACGTGACTGATAATACCGGGCAGCTGCCCGCGCTGCCCCATGAAATAAGCCAGCCGAGAGGCGCCCAGCATACCGGCGTTAGTGGCGATAACCAAAATCGTCACAGCCAGGAATACCGACCCAAAAACTCAGGATAGGCCGGATATCACACCGGCAAGACATTGGCGATACCCATAATGGGGTCGTTCAAGAACTTCTGCGTCAGATCGGTGACCCAATGGCCGCTGGGGTCCTGATAAACCGGATAGGCACTCAGAGCCGTCATCGACAGAAGAGCCATAAAGTAATATCACCACGATGAACACCCAAATCACCGACCGGGGGATGTTTTTTTCCGGTGAGCGCGCTTCACTGCCCAGATTCGCCACCGTCTCAATGCCGGTATAGGCAATCATGGATATCGAAATACCGAAAAGTAGCTGAGTAAAGCGTCGGGGCGACTCCCCAGTGCACGTTGTGAATAAGAGTGGGAATATTTATTATCATCAATATTCCCAGCACCACGATAGAAACCTGGGTGAGTATATCAATGACAACGAGATAAATATTCAGGCGCGAAGAAGACTGCACACCGCGGATATTCACGAAAGTCAGCATCACCACAACGACAATGCCCCCGATACTGTTATACGGCCATTCTCCCAAAGATGGAAAGAAATAACCCAGGTAGTTAGCCGCGGTAAAGGCGGAAATCGCCATCGTGACGATGTAGTCCAGCATCAACGCCCAGCTGGTGATGAAACTTACCCAATGGTTAAAAGCACGGAAAGCGAAAGCCCCGGAACCCCCCGCTTCGGGGAGCATAGTGGCGCCTTCGGCGTAAGTCAGAGCGGTAAAGAGGAAAAAAACACCGGATATCAATAAAACCGGCGGGGTAAGCCCGAGGGCGGACATCGCCACCACACCCAACCCGTAATAGATGGAAGAGCCAACATTACCATAAGCGGCGCTGAAAAGTCCGGTAACGCCCAGAACTCGTCTTAAATGGAACCGTTTGATTCTGCGGGGACGGAAGAATTTATCACCGGGTCTGAGGGACAAATTGTCAGGCATATTTCTTCAATAATTTGACTGCAAGGCAGATTAAATCAGCCATGCAAATAAGTAATTTTAAACATTAAGCAACATTTAGTCAAATATACCTGATAACTTCGTTCCAGGTCGACTTGACAATTGTCAACATATGTTACTATAATTATGCCAATTGGCATCCAGCTGAAATAAGGTTGGCCCGCCGTGATCATCAGGACAAGAATCTTCGAAATGGCTAACGGAAAATACCGCAATCTGTCCGCGCTGGCGGCGGCCATGGGGCTATCGGTGAGCCAGGTATACCGCGTCCGCGAGGAAAAACGCGGCATCAACGAAAAATTTATCATCGGGGCCAAGAAAGCCTTCCCCGATTCCAGGCTCGACGAGCTTTTCTACTTCAATAATGGGAAATCACATTCAAGAAATAAATAGAGGCTGCCGTCCATTTAAAGGAGCGCCTCTTTAAATTTCGTTGTCCTCGGGCTCGATCTTACGCAGCGTGTCCATGTTTTCCATGCGGTCGATATAAAGCACCCCGTTGAGATGGTCGGTCTCGTGCTCCAGCGCCTGGGAAAGCAGCCCTTCTGCTTTGATACGGACCGGCTTGCCGGACAGGTCAAGCCCTTTGGCGGTGACCGACTCCGCCCGCACCAGTTCCCCGACATAGCCCGGGATGCTGAGGCAGCCTTCGCTGACGATACGCTGGCCCTTGCGGCGCACTATTTCCGGGTTTACCAGGATAAGGTCTTTCTCTTCTTCGCCCGGCAGGCAGATGACCGTCACCCGCAGCGATACCCCCACCTGGGGCGCGGCCAGCCCCACCCTGCCGGCGTCGGCGTGCAGCGTCTGGCGCATGTCGGCCACCAGCTTCTTCACCGACTTATCGATAGTCGTGACGCGCTTGGTCTTACGCCTCAATATGGGGTCGGGTAAAGTCCTGATGGGCAGAACCGCCACCGGGCCTCCTTAACGATAATTATGCTATTTTAAGTTTACTGAACAAGGCTGACGGGGTCAATATCCACCGTCCAGCCATGGGGTAAATCGAGGGGCGATAGAAAGGCCGAAAGCCCCTGGCCGCGCAGGACAAGCTGCCAGCGGTACCGCCCCCGGAGGCGTCGGATGAAAGCCGGGGCGGGGCCGATAATATCAATGCCCCCGATGCCGCGGGCGGCGCTCTCCTCGATAAGCCGTTTTTTCATTTTTTCCGCCTCGCGCTGGCAGGCGGCGTCGTTGGTATGGACGAAGACCAGCCGGGCGAGCCGGGTAAAGGGGGGATTATGGAGCTGCCGCCGGTAGGCAATCTCCTGCTCGTAAAAAGAGGCATAGTCGTGCCGGGCGGCGGCCTGAATGGCATAGTGGTCGGGAGAGAAGGTCTGGATAATGACCCTGCCCCCCGAAGGCCCGCGCCCGGCCCGGCCGGCAACCTGACTCAACAGCTGGAACGTCCTTTCGCCGGAGCGGAAATCGGGCAGATTGAGCGAGGTATCGGCGCTGACCACCCCGACTAAAGTCACCGAGGGCAGGTCTAGGCCCTTGGCGACCATCTGGGTGCCGATGAGGATTTCCGCCTCGCGGCCGCGGAATTTCCTGAGAATGGACTCGTGGGAGGTCTTGCCGGTGATAATATCGCTGTCCCAGCGGAGCTGGCGGGCGCGGGGAAAATTAAAACGCGTTTCCTGCTCCAGCTTCTGGGTGCCGGCGCCTAAAAATTTCAACTGACGACTGGAACAGTTCGGGCAGACCTGCGGTATCGGCGTTTTATAGCCGCACTGGTGGCAGATGAGGACATCTTCGGCGATATGCTGCGCCAGAGGCACCTCGCAGCGGCGGCAGCGCAGGACGAAACCGCACCTCCGGCACTGGATGAAGGTGGCGGCCCCGCGGCGGTTGAGGAAGAGAATTACCTGCTCGCCGGCGGCGATGGCTTCGTTGATAGCGTGGGAGAGAGACCGACTGAAAATGCTGAGGTTGCCCGCCTTGAGCTCCTCCCTCATATCGACGATTTCCACCTGCGGCAGGGGCGCCCCGGCGGTGGGGACAACGCGCTCGGGTAGCTGCAGCAGTTTATATTCGCCGTTTTGCGCCTTAAAATAAGAGTCGACGTCCGGCGTGGCGCTGCCCAGCAGCACCACCGCGCCGGTAAGCCCGGCCAGCTTGATAGCGACGGCGCGGGCATGGTAATAGGGGGAGTTGTCCTGCTTATAGGTCCACTCGTGCTCCTCGTCAATGATTATCAGGCCGAGGTCGGGCTGGGGGGCGAAGATAGCGCTCCGCGACCCGATGACGACGTCGAACTCGCCGCTGGCGGATGCGGTGCCACTCGTCGTACTGCTCTCCTAAAGAAAGCCGGCTGTGCAGCACCGCCACCCGGTGGGGAAAACGGGCGGCAAAACGCTCGATGGTCTGGGGGGTGAGGGCAATCTCCGGCACCAGGACGATGCCCTTTTTACCCAGCCTGACCGCCTCGGCCAGCGCCCGCAGATAAATCTCGGTCTTGCCGCTGCCGGTCACGCCATGCAGTAAAAATACTTCCGGATTCGCATTCAACGCGGCAGCACGCTGCAAGCCGACTTTAACGGAGTCGAAAGCGCGACTGCTGGTCGGCGGTGAGGGCCAGAGGAGAAGAAGGGACGATATTATTATAGGAAATCGGCTCGCGGCGGACGTCGACCTCCTGAAAGACGCGCCAGTCCCCGGCGTACCAGGGCATCGGCGACGGACTTACTGCAACCGGTCATTCGCCGGGCTTCCGCCCAGGAGACCGGCACCTTTCTTTCGATGAGTAAACGGAAAAGGGCGGCCTGTCTGGCGGGCAGTCCGGACGCTTTGCTGATATCGCCCGTTAACGTTATGTAAAGCTCTTTTTTGGGCTTTATCCTGACGGGACCCAGCTCATAGCTGCGGGTAACGAGCCCCTGCCGTACCAGCGATGCGACGGCGTTCGAGGCTTTTTTCTTGCCGAGGGCTTTCTCCAGCTTTTTCAGCTCGACCCTGCCCTGCCCGGTCGATAAGCCCGAGAATTTTTCTCTGGTCATCGTTGAGAGACGAAACATCAATATCGGGTCGCGCGGGGCTGATAAAAGTGACGGCCCGCCGCTCGAACCCGGGGGGCAGCATCAAAGCCACGGCGTCGAACAGCGGCGAAAGATAATAATCGCTTATCCAGCGGGCGAGCGATAAATGATGGGGGGATAAAACGGGGTCGGGGGTGATAATATCGATAATTTCCCGGGTGTCTTCCACCGCCGGGACCGAGGTAAGCTCCAGAACAATGCCCTGGAGGACTTTCTCCCCGAAGGGGACGAGCACCGCCTGTCCTTCGCGGACGTCCATACCCGGAGGAACGGCGTAGCTGAAAGTACGGCGCCGGGCGGCCGGTGAGTTGACACTGACCTCGGCGTATCTCATTCCAGACTCCAGAAGGCACTAAAACGATACCCGGCACGGGAAACGGCGTTACTGTTTCGGGGCTTCTTTTTCCTGGCTTTCCGCGGGTTTAGCGAGCCGCTTCCGGCGCGGCCGGTTTTTCCATGGCCGGCTCAGGCTTAGCGGGCTCGGCGGGTTTCTCTTCCGGCTTGGCCGATTTCGGTTTAGTTGCTGCTTTTGGCTTCGGGAGCGGCCGCAGGTGCCGCTGTCGGCTTCGGGTTTTACCTCCGCCAGCAACAGCCTCCTCGACCTCTTCTTCCGGCGGCGCGACTAGAAGCTCTTCGCCGACCTGCTCCCTGACCTTCCTCTCGACGCGCTTTATCTTGCGGCGGGCTTCCTTGCTGCTGAGTCCGCGCAGATAGTAAAGGCGGGCACGGCGGACCTTGCCCTGCCGGACAATCTCCACCTTTTCCACCAGCGGCGAATTGTACGGGAAGGTGCGCTCCACGCCGACGCCGAAGGCGACGTGCCGGACGGTGAAGCCGGCGCCGTTGCCGCCGTGCTTTATCTTGATGACGACGCCCTGGAAGACCTGGATGCGCTCCTTGCCGCCTTCCACGATTTTAGCGCTGACCTTGACCGTGTCGCCGGGGGCGATGTCCGGTATTTTCGGGTTTTTTTTGATTTCAATCAGCGATGAAACATCCATGTTAAGACTCCCTATGCGTTATTAGCCTGCTACCCCGATTTCTTCGGGGCCGTCAGGCGTTCGACCAGTTTTTTATCCTCAAGTCCGAGGTTCGCTTTATTTAAAAGGTCGGGGCGGCGTTCTAAAGTGCGGCGGATGACCTGCTCGCGGCGCCACCGGGCAATTTCCGCATGGTTCCCGGAAAGCAGTACCTCCGGCACCGTCCACCCGCGGAAATCGGCCGGGCGGGTATATTGCGGATATTCTAAAAGCCCGCTGGCGTGCGAGTCCTCCAGCGGCGACTCCTCCGAGCCGAGCACCCCCGGCAGCAGCCGCAGCACCGCATCGATGACCACCAGGGCGGGGACCTCCCCGCCGGTCAGGACGTAGTCGCCGATACTGATTTCGTCGGTGGCCAGGTACTCGCGCACCCGCTCGTCGACGCCCTCGTAGTGGCCGCAGATAAAGACCAGGTGGCGCTGCCGCGAAAGCTCCAGGGCGACCGCCTGGGACAGCAGCCGGCCCTGGGGCGTGAGCAGGACGACCGGAAAATTTTTCTCGTCTTCCGGCAGGCTTTCCCTGACGGCTTCCACCGCTTCAAAAATAGGACCGGGCCGGAGGACCATGCCGGCGCCGCCGCCGTAAGGATAGTCGTCAGCGGTATGGTGCTTGTCGTGGGTGTAGTCGCGTATATTGTGCACGTTGATGCTGACCAGGCCGTTTTCCACCGCCCGCTGGAAAATGCCGAAGCTAAAAGGCGCCTCGAACATCTGGCGGGAACAGCGTTAAAATATCGATGCGCATTGACTTAATACGGCCCCGGTATGATTTCGCCGTGCTCCGTGACCTCTCCTTTAATGATTTCCACGGCATGCGGAAGGGCCGGCAGGACGACCTCGAGGCATTCCTTTACCGCCTTGGGGCTGCCCGGCAGGTTGATGATGAGGCACTTGCGGCGCAGGCCGGCCACCGCCCGGCTCAGCATGGCGTTGGGCGTTTTTTCCAGCGACTTCGCCCGCATGGCCTCGGCGATGCCGGGCACCTCTTTATCGATGACGGCGAGGGTCGCCTCGGGCGTCACGTCGCGCTGGCTCAGTCCGGTGCCGCCGGTGGTCAGGATTATGTCCACCCCTCCCCTATCCGCCCAATCGGTAAGCGTGGCGGAGATGATATCCGCTTCATCGGGGACGACGTCGTATTTGACGACGGAGCCTGGCAGCTGCGCCACGACTTTACGGATGGCCTCGCCGCTCTTGTCCTGGCGCTCCCCCCGCGAACCTTTATCGCTGACAGTCAGTATGCCGATATTAATCATCGTCTTTTTCACAAAGCAGATTATATTTTATCACATATGACGGCGTCGGCGAAAGTACCCGCCAGAAAAAGAGGGGCCGTGCCCTTCAGGGTGAACCCCTCTTAGACATCCCTGGTTTTTTCGCTAAAAATCACATATCAGTCACAATACAAAATATTTTTTCCAAAATACTTGACAAACGTGGGTCATTGTGCTATAAAATGGTGAAACGTGGATAATAGTGGTAAATAGTGGTAGAATATTAAAGATATGTTTTACGGCGAATTCGATTACAAAATAGATGACAAGGGCCGGGTGCCGGTCCCTCCCCGTTCAGGAACCTCCTGAAGGACGGCCTGGTCCTCACCGTGGGGGCGGAAAAGTGCATCACCGCCTATACGTTGACGGAATGGAAAAAACTGTCCGCCTCGCTGACGGCCAGCTCACTGACGCGCAGCAAGATGCGCCGGCTGAACCGGTTCTTATTCGCCACGGCTTTCGTCACCAGGGTCGACGGTCAGGGACGGGTGGCCCTGCCGGCGCCCCTGCGGGAGCACGCCCAGATTGCGGACGAGGTGGCTATCGTCGGTCTGAATACCAACCTGGAAATATGGAACAAGGCGCTCTGGGAGGAAGAGAAGAACATCAGCCAGGAACAGGCCTGGCAGATAATAGAAAGCCTGGAAAATCGGTAATGATTAAACACGGCTTGGCCTCCACCCATACTCCGGTCCTCCTCGCCGAAGTACTCCGGGCGCTGGCGGTCCAGCCAGGCGGCCGCTATATCGACGCCACCCTCGGCGGCGGGGGACACGCCGCCGCCATCCTGGAACAGAGCTCTCCCGGCGGACAGCTGCTGGGCATTGACGCCGACCCCGCCGCCATCGCGGCTGCCCGCGAGAGGTTCCGGGGCTCCCGGGACTCGGTCCTCATCGTCAACGATAATTTCGTGAACCTGCAGTCCATCTGCATCAAATACGACTTTTTCCCCGTGCACGGCATCCTCTTCGACCTCGGGCTCTCCTCTTTGCAGCTCAACGGGAGCGGCCGCGGCTTCAGCTTCCAGCACGACGCCCCGCTCGATATGCGGTTCAACCCCGGCCAGAGGACCACCGCCGCCGACATCGTTAACACCGCCCCCGAGGTCAAACTGGCCGACATCATCAGGGCCTACGGCGAGGAAAGCCAGAGCCGCCGCATCGCCCGATTTATCGTTAATGAGACGCCCGGTCGAGACCACCGGCCAACTGGCCCGGATAATTGAAAAAGCGGTGGGACGCCGCGGCCGGCTGCACCCGGCGACGAAGACCTTCCAGGCACTGCGCATCGCCGTGAACCACGAGCTGGAGCACCTGGAAACGGCTTTAAAGCAGGCGGTCGAGCTCCTCGGTTACGAGGGCAGGCTGGTAGTGATTACCTATCATTCCCTGGAAGACCGCATCGTCAAGCAGTTTATGCAAAAAGAGGCCAGGGCCTGTATCTGCCCGCCCGGCACCCCGACCTGTGTCTGCGGCCATACGCCCAGCCTGAGAATAATTAATAAGAAAGTAATCATTCCGACCGCTGACGAAATCCGCGTTAATCCGCGGAGTCGCAGCGCCAAGTTGAGAGCGGCGGAGCGCATCATCGCGCCGGGGGACTGCTGCGCCAGCACCGAGGAACATGATTTTGTGACCATCGCCAGGTCGCAGGTCTGGCGGCGGCCGGCATTACTGCAGAAAATTGAGATAGCCTTTTTGGCTGCTTAGACCAAAACGAGATTCTGAAAGGAGGACATTTAAAAAAATATGTAAAAACGGGGTAACCACAAAACGAAAGATAATTCCAGTTACTAAGGAGGGCAGATGAAAAAAAGGAATGTTATCGCTTCGATAGATGTTGGCACGACCAAGATATGCACCATCCTGGCGGACGTCAGCGATGGGGGCAGCCCTCGCGTGGTGGGTGTGGGTATTACCCCGTCCAAGGGACTTCACAAGGGCCTGGTGGTCAACATTAACGAAGCCAGAGAATCGATTCGCGAATCAGTAAGAAAGGCAGAACAGACCAGCGCCTGCAAGGTGGAATCGGCTTATGTTGGCGTCACCGGCCGGCACGTGACCTCGATGAATAACCACGGCGTCGTCGCCATTACCCGCAACGACCGCGTCGTGCGCACCGACGATTTGAAACGGGTTCTGGCCTCGGCCCAGAGCGTTAAGACCGCCACGGACCGCCGGCTGCTTCATGTCATCCCCCGTAGCTATACCGTCGATGGCCAGCCCGGCGTCAAGAACCCGGTGGGCATGCACGGATTTCGTCTCGACGTGGAAACGCACGTCATTACCGCGGCCGTAACCTCCATTCAGAATCTCGTAAAGTGCATCCGCAGCATCGGCATCGATATCGAGGACCTGGTCCTGGAACCCCTCGCCAGCAGCGAGGCAATTTTGACCGAGGATGAAAAGCAGGTGGGCGTCATCATGGCGGATATCGGCGGCGGCACCACCGATATTGCCGTATTCAGAGAGGGCAGCATCTGGCATACATCCATCCTGCCGGTAGCCGGTTATCAGCTTACCCGCGATATCGCCATCGGGCTGGGACTCCCGTTTGAAATCGCCGAGGAAATGAAGAAGAAATACGGCAGCGTCATGCCCGTTTATGACACCCAGACGACGGACACCGCCCCGGCGATATCCAAGGACGGACACGGTATCTCTTATCAGGACCTCTGCGATATTGTCAGGGCCAGGGTCGAAGAAATCCTGAAGCTCATCCTGCTGGAAATGCCGAACTCAGATTACGAAGCACTGGTACCCGCGGGGCTGGTGCTCACCGGCGGCAGCTCCAACCTGGTCGGTATCGCCTCCCTGGGCAGCGAAATCCTCAGAATCCCGGTAAGAGTAGGCGCTCCCACCGATATTTTCGGCATCGCCGATAACCTCCGGGACCCGGCCTATTCTACAGGGGTCGGACTGATACTCTGGGGCAGCAAATATAGAGGCAACAAGAAGCAATGGAAATCGGGCATATTCGGCAACGCGCTTAACGCGCTCGCGCAACAGCTAAGAAAATTATTCGTCTAACGACAGGAAATATCTTAAAAGGAGGAGGACATGGCAAGAACAAGTTTTGTAGCCAGTCCAGCTAAGATAAAGGTAATTGGTCTGGGCGGCGGCGGCAGCAACGCCGTGACCCGCATGGTCAGGGAGAACATACAGGGCGTTGATTTCATCGCGATGAATACCGATGCTCAGGCCCTGGCTGTCTGCGAAGCTCCGGTATGCGTCCAGCTCGGGTCCAAGCTGACCAAGGGCCTGGGCGCGGGCGGCGACCATATTATCGGGGCGAAAGCCGCCGAGGAGAACCGCGATGAGCTGAAAGAGCTCGTGGCCGGGGCGGACATGGTGTTCGTTACGGCCGGCATGGGCGGCGGCACCGGCACCGGCGCCATTCCCATCGTATCGGAGATAGCCAAACACGGCGGCGCCCTCACCATCGCCGTGGTCACCAAACCATTCGCTTTCGAGGGCATACATCGCATGGAGACGGCCGAGCAAGGCATCGAAAACCTCATCGACAAGGTCGATACATTGATCATTATCCCGAACGACCGCTTGCTGACGCTCTGCGACCACAAGACCGGCGTTGACAGCGCCTTCAAACTGGCCGATGACGTGCTGCGGCACGGCGTCCAGGCCATCGCCGAGGTCATCACCACCCCGGGGATGATCAACCTCGACTTCGCCGACGTCAAGGCCATCATGAAAGACGCCGGCCCCGCCTGGATGTCCATCGGCAAGGGCACGGGACAGAACCGCGCTATCGATGCGGCTAAAGAAGCGCTGGCCAGTCCGCTGCTCGACGTTTCCATCGAAGGTTCGAAGGCCGTCCTGTTCAACGTGGTCGGCGGCAACAGCCTCTCCCTGTTCGAGGTCAACCAGGCCGCCGATGTCATCAAGCAGGCCGTCGACCCCGAAGCCAACATCATCTTCGGCGTCGCCAACGACCCGTCCATGGAAAACGAGGTAAAGATTACCCTGATTACCACCGGTTTCCATGCCAAGCTGGGAATGGGCAAAGGCAACGCGGAAGAAGAGGAGCTGAACAAGATACTGAAGAACATGAAGACCGAAGAGGAACTGGATATGCCTTCCTTCCTGCGCCGGCCTTTGTTCAGCAAGCGGCGGTTGCCGGCTCAGACCGAAACGACTAACGAACCGGTAAAGCAGCGGCACTTCCAGTAAAAAAAGGCGCACAAGCATAGGTTGTGCGGTAAAAAATAGAATAAATAATATATATTATTGATTCTGACCGGTGGGGCGGCGGGCGTGAAACGCCCGCCGCCCGTCCTTTTTTCTTTCTGCTCTTTTTCACATACTCACCCCCTTAATCCCCCTCTCAAACACTTTTATTTGCCCGAACTCCATGATATTTTCTTTGAGAGGGGGAAGGAATTTGAGAGGGGCTCCGCCCCCTCTCTCTTACACTCCCCTCTCCAGCCAGATAAACTTTCGTATTTGACCGATGGCACTGGCTGGAGAGGGGATTAAGGGGTGAGGTTAACTCTCCCGTTTGACAAATTCCCTGTTATCTGGTTATCTTATTCCTTAGCACATACTTCACCACGGATGTTTCTGGCCATATATGCGAGTCATTACCGGCAAAGCCAAAGGACACCACCTGAAGTTCCCCAAGGGGACGCGGACGCGCCCGGCCACCGACCTCGTGCGCGGGGCCATCTTTGCTATCCTGGAAAACATCGCCGACGACTGGTCGCAGGTGCTGGACCTCTTTTCCGGCAGCGGCGCCCTGGGCATCGAGGCCCTCAGCCGCGGGGCGGGCTGGGTGGACTTTGTTGAAAGCGAGCCGAGGTGTTGTGGTATAATTAAGGAAAATTTGGAGAAAACGCGGCTGTCAGCCCAGGCCAAGGTCTACTGCTGCAGCGTTGCCAAGGCGCTTACCGTTCTGGATAAGGAGTATGACGTCATCTTGATGGACCCACCCTATGCCGATAGGTCAATCGGAGATTTCATCACACAACTGGCGAATTCCAGATTGGTCGGTGAAAAGACCACGGTTATGGTGACCCATTCACCTCATTTGACCCTCAGCCGGAGCTATGCCGCTTTAAACCTCGTTAAAGAGCACCGCCACGGTGACAGCTGTATCGCCATCTATCGCAAGGAGGTCAAGCTTTGATTATCGCTTTATACCCGGGCAGCTTCGACCCGATAACGAACGGGCACATCGACATCGCCACCAGAGCTTCCAAGCTCTTCGACAAAATAGTCATCGGCATCTTCGCCACGCCGGAAAAAAGCCTGATGTTCCCCCTCGACGAGCGGGTAAAGCTGGCCAGGGAAGCCACGCGCCACCTGCCTAAAGTCGAGGTGAAGCCCTATGACAACATCACGGTAGATTTCGCCCGGGAAATTAAAGCCCAGGTACTGGTGCGCGGACTCAGGATGATCGGTGACTTCGAGTGGGAGTTCGAAATGGCGATGATGAACCAGATGCTTTCGCCCGGCCTGGAGACCGTCTGCTTCATGGCCAGCCAGGAGTACCAGTTCCTCAGCGCCAGCCTGATAAAAGAGGTCGCCGGCCTGGGAGGCGATATTCACAGTCTCGTCCCGAAAAACGTCGCCGAAGCCCTCGTAAAGAAGGGCGTCGCTAAAAAATAAACTCCATCAGGACATGCGCGTTAACTGGAATTTTCCAGGGAAAATCAGGAGGTAAATCGAATGGCTTATAAGATTTCGGACGAGTGCATCAGCTGCGGGGCCTGTGAGCCAGAGTGCCCGGTACAAGCCATCAGCGAGGGAGAAACAATATACGTCATCGACCCCAATAAGTGTGTCGAGTGCGTCGGTTACTTTGATTCGTCCAAGTGCGCGGAAATCTGCCCGGTGGATGCCGCCAAACCCGACCCCGCCCATCCCAGGAAAAAATAGAGCTAACTGACTATTGGAAGAAATCGCGGACCGAGTCGAACTGGGATGGCAGCAGTCCCAGGACGATCGGGAATTTATCCAGCAGGAAGTTGGCCAGCGCCGAGCCAGCGACAGCATCTCCGATACCCAGATAGTGCACCCATATAGATAGGATCGCCGCGCAGAAGAGCGCCCCCACCACAACGCCCAGGACGGCGCCGCCCAGTCGGTTTACCCAGCCCAGCAGCACCAGCGAAATCAACTTGCTTAATATGGCGCCAAGTATCGCGGCGATAATCATCACCGCGACCAGGATAATGGCGAAAGCGGCTATCCCGGCCCAATCGGCGGGAATAAACGTCAGCACGCCGGCAAAATCGTCCGAAAATCGCCCCGCCAGGAGAATACCCACGATTATCCCGACCACGCCGAAGATTACCTTGATGAGACCGACCCTGAGGCCGGAAAAGGCGGAAATGGCGAGGATTACCAGGATAACGATGTCCAGCCAGCTCATACGAGCATTTTACATCTGATTACCCGGGACGTCAATAACCGATTAGTCAGTCTTCTTGCCGAGCTCTTTAGCGCGGAGATACGCCGCCCTTACGGCTTCCTCGACAAGTCTGGCGAAACCGCCGTCTTCCAAGGCCTTTAAGGCGCGCTCGGTGGTGCCGCCTTTAGACGTCACGGCGCGTCGCAGCTCGGCGGGCGGCTGGCCGGACTTAATTAAAAGCTGCGCTGAGCCCAGCATCGTCTGTAAGACCAGTTCCTCGGCATTGGAACGGGAAAGGCCTATATTTACCGCGGCATTTATCAGCGACTCGGCGAAGAGGTAAAAATAGGCCGGGCCGCTGCCGCTGACCGCGGTGACGGCATCCAGATATTGCTCGTCGCCGAATGAAATTTCTTTGCCCATCGCGGCGAGGACTGCCCGCGCTTGCTCCTTCTGCGCCGGGGTGACGGCGGCGGTGGCCGTCCAGCCGCTCATGCCGAAGCCGATCTGGGCGGGGGTATTGGGCATGGCGCGCACGATTTTTTTATGTCCCAGCCCCCGGGATATGGTATCGATTTTCACTCCGGCGGCGATAGACAATACAAGCTGGGTTGATTTTAGTTGACCTTTTAAATCGGCGAGGACTTCCGGAATATTTTGCGGCTTGACCGCCAGGACGATGATGTCCTTTCCGGCAATGGCGGCGCGGTTATTTTCCGTGACGGCGATACCGTATCGTTCTTTAAGATACCGTCGGCGCGGTTCGCTGATATCGCTGACGGAGATGCCGGCCGGCGCCGCCAGTTTTTTCTCCAGCACGGCCGCCAGCATGGCTTCCCCCATATTCCCCCCGCCGATAAAGGCAATTTTCATTCTATGACATCCTTACGTTTCTCTCTAATAACTTTGGGTGGATAGGTCACTATATTCAACACCTTGCTTGGTACGTAAATGACCTTTTTCACTTGATTATCTTTCAGGTGTTGTTTTACTTTCTCCCGATCCAAGGCTTGCTTTTTAGCTTCTTCTTCTGTGACCGCCGCCGACACCGTCATGGTGTCACGTAGCTTACCATTTATTTGCACCGGAATAACAATCTCTTCTTCCTTGACTAAAGCTTCGTCCCACTGCGGCCAGGACTGGCTGTGGATGCTGTAGCTGCCACCAGTGCGCTGCCAGAGCTCCTCGGTGAGATGAGGCGCCGTCGGGGCTAAAAGCAGCAGCAGCGTATTTATCGAGGACTGCCAGGCCGATGCCGAAACGCTGCCGTCCTCTCTGACCTTGCCGAGGTAGTTGCTGAACTCCATCAGCGCGGCGACCATCGTATTGAAACGGATTTTTTCGATGTCTTCCGTCACCTTCTTAATCGTCCGGTGGGTAAAGCGGGCAAGCTCGATATCGCCGGCGCTTGAATTCGAATTATAGCGGTCCAGCACCAGGTTCCAGACCCGTTTCATCCAGCGACTCATCCCGCTGATACCGCTATCGTCCCATTCGCCGCCCTGGTCCCAGGGGCCGATGAACATCAGGTAACCCCGCATTGTATCCGCCCCCAGCTCGGCGACATAGTCATCGGGGTTGACCACGTTACCCCGGGACTTGCTCATCTTCCGGCGGCCAGAGATGATTATCCCCTGGTTGAACAGCCTCAAAAAGGGCTCACCGAAATCAACGATGCCGATATCCCGGATGGCCTTGATAAAGAAACGGGCGTAGAGCAGGTGCATCACGGCGTGCTCGGCGCCGCCGGTATAGAAGTCCACTGGCAGCCAGTGCTTGACTTTAGCGGGGTCGAAGGCGGCCTTTTTATAGTTCGGGCTGGTGTAACGCAGGAAATACCAGGACGAGCACATGAAGGTATCCATGGTGTCCGTTTCCCGCTGCGCCGGACGGCCGCACCTGGGGCAGGTGGTATTGACGAATTTCTCGTTATATTTCAAGGGCGACTCTCCGGTGGGCTTGAACTCGGCGTCCTCTGGGAGTAGAACCGGCAAGTCTTTCTCCGGCACGGGAACCATGCCGCATTTTTTACAGTAAACCATGGGGATGGGTGCGCCCCAGTAACGCTGGCGGGAAATAAGCCAGTCGCGGATTTTGTAGCTGATAGTGCGCTTGCCCCACCCCTTTTCCTCCAGGTATTTCGTGACCGCCTCGATGCCTTTTTCGCTGGGCAGGCCGTTGAACCGCCCGGAGTTGACCATCGTACCCGGCTCGATATAAGCCGCTTTGAGCTCTTTTTTATCCCAGTCGGGCGGCGAAATCACCACCGGTATGGGCAAATGATATTTCTTCGCGAAAGCAAAATCACGTTCATCGTGGGCGGGCACCGCCATGACGGCGCCGGTGCCATAGCTCAACAGAACGTAGTCGGCAATCCAGATAGGCACCTTTTCGCCGTTGAGGCGGTTCACGCAGTAAGTCCCGATGAAGACACCGTCCTTTTCCTTCTCCGTGGAAAGGCGCTCGATTTCACTCTGGCGGCGCGATTTTAATATATAGGCTTCGACCTCGGCCTTCTTCTCCGGCGTGGTCAGCCTGGCCACCAGCGGGTGCTCCGGCGCCAGCACCATGAAGGTCACGCCGAAGACGGTATCGGGGCGGGTGGTGAATACCTTTATCTCCTTCTCTTTAACGCCGGGGTGGTCCAGGGCGAAAGATATCTCCGTCCCGTAGCTCTTGCCGATCCAGTTACGCTGCATTATCTTGATGCGCTCCGGCCAGTCAATGCCGTCGAAGTTTAAAAGCTCATCGGCGTACTTCGTGATGCGGAAGAACCACTGCTCGAGGTCGCGCCTGATGACCGGTGTCTCACAGCGCTCGCAGACCCCTTCCCCCACCACCTGCTCGTTGGCAAGCACTGTCTGGCACTCGGGGCACCAGTTGACCGGCGCCCGGCCGCGGTAAGCCAGTCCGGCGTGATAAAGCTTGAGGAAAAACCACTGGGTCCATTTATAATAGTCCGGCAGGCAGGTGACGACCTCGCGCGACCAGTCGTAAATGGCGCCGATGCTCTTGAGCTGCCGGCGCATGTTATCGATGTTCTGCATCGTCCACTTGAAGGGATGGATGCCCCGGCTGATGGCGGCGTTCTCCGCTGGCAGGCCGAAGGCATCGAAGCCCATCGGGTGCAGGACGTTAAAGCCCCGCATACGCTTATAGCGGGCGTGAACGTCGGACGGCGCCATGGCGTACCAGTGGCCGATGTGAAGGTCGCCGGAGGTATAGGGGAACATGGTCAGGGCGTACCATTTGGTGCGGGGGTCGTCGTCCCTGACCTCGTAAAGCTTATCGTCAGCCCACTTTTGCTGCCACTTCTTCTCTATCGCCTGCGGATCGTATTTATCTATCATACTCGCACCCCATGAAGTCATTTTAGCAATTATAGCTACGTATGTAAATGACGCAACAGCAAATTATCCCCTTTTCAGGGAAAAACGCGGCTGACGCTCGGATTTGGTTTTAGAGTTATGTCGAGCAGGACAATTTAAGATTTTTATTTTCTAGGCGGGGGAGGCGGCATCGGCTCGATGCCCTTCATGATACCCTTGATATAACCGATCTGGCCGCCATGCTCGGCAAGCTCATTAACCACGTGCGAGAGCGCCGAGCCGGTGGTGCCCTTCATAAAGCCGAAGTCGCGGGGCTCATCCAGCTTGGCGGCAGCCAGCGATTTCAGGTAGACGAGTGTCTTAGCCCGGACCGCGGCGGCATATTCTTTCAAGAGTGACAGAGACGGGACCGGCCAGGCATCTAGCTTGGCGACGTCGTAGCCGAAGCCCGTATCCCGGGCCGGGGTCTGGAACTTTTTATACCAGCCTTCGGACTCGTAGAGGTGTTTCTCTCCTTGAAGTACCCCGTTGATCCAAAAATCTTCGCCACGCGTCAGGTGCCACATGAGAAAAGCGATGCAGTTGCTATGCGGCTTGGGGCGCCAGGCCAGCTCCGCCGGAGACAGGCCTTTCATGGCTTCGGACACGTACCGGCTGCTTTCCTCAAGCGCCTTCACAATCAAATCGGTTGCCTTCATAAATATGCCTCCAAATATTTCGGATTCCGATAAAAGTTTATAATAACGGCGCCCGTTGAGCAAATGGCTCCTCTTGCGTCATACGCCATTTTCACCTAGAATAAGTTAGCCGTGCCGAAGTGGCGGAATGGCAGACGCGGCGGTCTCAAAAACCGTTGGGGGGCAACCCTCGTGTCGGTTCGACTCCGACCTTCGGCACCAACAATAGGGATGAAAGGACCGAAGACGATATGATATCGATAATATGTCCCAAGTGCAACGCGGAAAGCAAGCTCTCTTTTGTCGGGAACAGCTACGACGGTCCGCGCCGCTGCTGGAAATGCCACGAACTATTTATGGTAAGAATCAAGAATGATACGCTGATATCGTGTGAGCCGCTCAGCCAGGAAGATTTCGAAAAGCAGCAGGAAATTAACGCCCTGAAAAACAAGTTCCGGAAACAATGACCGGGGATAAAATATTATTTACCCTTTGAGTTCTGCTTCTTAGCGCGCCTGGCAAGTTCTTCCCGCTTCGCTTTCAGCTCGATAAGACGAAAAACCGTTTTGGCCTTCCCTGCGATGACAAAGCTTTCCATTTATTTTGCCTCCCCTTCCGGTGATTTCATGTCCCGGGGATTTACAATCTTTACGATGTTTCCTTTATTTACCTTAAGAAGCATAACAATACTTCATAAAAATCCACATAAAATATATAAACATCACCTAAACTAACCTTAAGATTTCATAAAGAATAATTAGCGAAAAATAATGAGACCGCCCGACCTGCCGGCCCGGCGGAAACAAAAATACTATTGACAAGCGGGTAAAATAATTATATAAATAGGCTACGATAGCCAAGGTAATTGGGAGGCAGGAAATGGCAAAACCTCAACATACGATACAACCCGGCTATTGCGTGGCGGTGCACCTGATGCCGGAGACCGCGCCGGACGACTGCTATCTGGGGATGGTCGAGGTGGTGGACGAGCACGGCATACTGATAAATCTGGTGCACTGGGACGATAAGCTCGATATGCTCGGGGGCTATACGGAGAGTCTCTTCGTGCCCTGGACCAATATAAATTCGATGCTCATCAGCACGGAGAGGCAGCCGACGCGGCGCTTCATGGCCGACCGCGCGCGCAAGTGGAAGTCGCAAATCGAGGCGATGCACGATAGAGAAGAGACCATCGTGAAAAAGAGGACATCGTCAAAGTAGAAAACGAAACGAATAAACCGGGCGTTTAAGAGGGGCCGAAGCCCCTCTTTCTTGTTTACGCCTTGGCCGGAATTGTCTGAAGCCAACTGAAATGATATAATCCTACGAGCGGCGCTGGCGAGTTGTGTAGTGGTAGCACAGAGGACTTTGGATCCTTTAGCCCAGGTTCGAATCCTGGCTCGCCAGCCA
>CAVSFE010000004.1:0-6786 GCA_963727315.1 uncultured Chloroflexia bacterium
GACGGCTAGGTCAACGTGAAGGTACCGTTAGTCCATACTTCCACAATTTTCCCCTTCTTTAACTGCAAAAGAAAGAGATAATCGGCCGCGTAATTTTTTCCAATCATCGGAGGGAAACCCGGAAACTGACCTATGGCCTTACCGCTTGATTTGTAAGATAAAGCAAAAAGGTTGCCTTCTCCGGTGATATATTTCCACTCCTGCTTAAGGTCTGAAACTAGCTGCTGTGAACCCAGGATATATTGCTTGTGTGCTTCAAAACCCACTACGTCGGGCATAGGGGGTATATGATAAAGCACTTTAGGGTCTTCCAGTGCTTCCAGGGGTTTAAAGTTTCCTTTCACCCATGCCTCATCCTCGGCCTTAATAAATTTTTCCGCGAAATCTTTGATGTTCATTTGGATACCTCCTTTGATACGTTATTAGAATAAGCCTGTAGTCGTGCCGTACATCCACCCTTCACTGACCTTGCCGCTTTTCAGACGGAAAAGCCAGAGCTCATTGCTGACCACTTCCTGACCCTTCCCCGGAGGTAGGCCGGGGAACTCGCCGGTATATTTCTCGCGGCCGCTGTACAAAAACCCGACGAGGCTGCCTTCACCCGTCAGATATTTAATATCGATGCGAATATCGGAAAAAGCCTTCCGCGCGGCGGCGATAAACTGCTTATGCGTATCGCGTCCTTTGACGTCCTGCAGCGGCGGCGTTAAATGATAGAAGACATCGGTATTTTCAACTTCATCGAGGGCATCCACGTTGCCCTTTATCCACGCCTCGTTTTCAGCCTTAATAAATTTTTCCGCGAAAGCTTTGGGGTTCATGAGAATGCCTCCTTTTAGCAAGTTTTATTATTCTAGGTAATGACACAGTTATTGTCAAATTATTGGTGCCTTTTATTCACGATTGATTTTCTTTACTCTCCCCCTTTTGTCCCCCTCTCAAACAGTTTATATTTAATACTCATTTCTATTTTGTTTGAGAGGGGGAGGGATAGAAAGAGGGGCTTTGCCCCTCTTAGACGCCCCGTTGTAAATGAAAAAAGCTAAGCCTGCAATTTGCCATCAGCTTTAAAAAGCGTGTAAAATATAGCTGGAGAAACGCGGAATTTTCCCTTAAATAATTACCCGGAACAATCCGTGCTACGGTCAGGAGGACTAACTTGAACAAGGTTGCGGAAATAACGCCGGCTTCCGATGCCCCCGGCGCCACGCTATTCATGCTCGGCAACGAAGCCATCGCCCGGGGGGCTATCGAGGCGGGCGTGCAGGTGGTGGCGGCCTATCCCGGCACGCCATCGAGCGAAATCACCGAGACACTGGTAAACAACGCCAAAATCACGGGCATGTACGCCGAATGGTCGATTAACGAAAAGGTCGCCCTGGAAGTAGCCATGGCCGGCGCCATGAGCGGCCTGCGCTCGCTGGCGATTATGAAACACGTCGGCGTGAACGTCGCCCACGACGCGCTGACGTCCGCCAGCTACATGGGACTCGGCGGCCTGGTGCTCATTTCCGCCGACGACCCCGGCCAGTGGAGCTCGCAGAACGAGCAGGACAACCGCTACATCGCCCGGCAGTGCTATATACCGGTGCTCGAGCCCGCGACGGCGCAGGAAGGCAAGGACATGATGGTCGAGGCCTACCGCCTTTCCGAGGAGTTCGGGCAGATGTTCATGCTGCGGTCGGTGACGCGCATCGGCCACGCCCGCAGCGACGTCGTGCTGGGCGGGATAGAGGGGCAAAAGCGCCAGGGGAAGTTCACTAGAGACTTTCAAAGGCTGGTGTGCCTGCCGGCCAACTTCCGCGTCAATCGCCGCATGGTTATTCAAAGAATGGCACGCATAAAAGAAGTCGTCGATACCCTGCCCTATAATCACATGACGCTTAAGAAAGGCGCCAAATTGGGCGTCATCGCCAGCGGCATTTCCTACGGCTATGCCGTCGAGGCCATACGGTGGATGGGATTAGAAGACAAAATATCCGTGTTGAAAATAGGCACGCCCTACCCGCTGCCAGTAAAAATGACGCAGCAGTTTTTAAAGTCTGTCCCAGAGGCGCTGGTGGTCGAGGAGCTTGAGCCGTTTGTCGAGGACGGCGTCAAGGTCATCGCCAAGGACAGCGATATCAGCGTGAAAATCCACGGTAAGGACCTCATTCCCCTGGCCGGGGAGCTATCGACACGGCAGGTCGCCGAGGCTTTGAGCAAGTTGACAGGTGTCAGGCCGCCGGTGGACTTCGCGGAGATTGATAAATTAAGAGAAGAAACTGCGGCGCTGCTGCCCTTGCGCCCGCCGACCATGTGCGCCGGGTGCCCGCACCGGGCTTCCGCTTACGCCATTAACATCGCCATCCGGCGCTACCAGAAAGAGACCGGCATCGAGCCGGTCAAGACCGGCGACATCGGCTGTTACGCCCTCTCCGCCAACCCGCCGCTCAACGCGGACGACGTCGCCATCTGCATGGGCGGCGCTTTTGGCCTCGCCAATGGATTTGCCCACGTTCAGGACGCGCCGGTGGTGGCGCACCTGGGCGACAGCACTTTTTTCCACTCCGGCATCCCCCCGATGATTAACGCCGTCTATAACAAAGCCAACGTGACTATGGTCGTGATGGACAACTCGACCACCGGCATGACGGGTTTCCAGCCGCACCCCGGCGCCAGCGGCGACGTGGCTAACGATGTAAAAATAGAAGATATCGCCCGCGCCAGCGGCGTGAAGATGGTGGAGGTCGTTGACGCCTTCGACCTGCCAAAGCTTATCGACGTCCTGGAGAAGGCGATAAAATTTAAAGGGCCCTCGGTCATCGTCGCCCGCCGGCTCTGCAATATCCTCGACCAGCGGGAGAAACGAAAAGCCGGTGAAAAGACCGTCGCCTACGTGGTCGAACCGGAGAAATGCGTGGCGGGCAGTCCGCCGGCCTGCCAGGCCACCTGCCCCCTGCATATCGACATCAGGGGATATATCGCCCTGATAAAAGAGGGCAAGTTCGACGAGGCGCTGGCGCTCATTAAAAAGACCCTGCCCTTCCCCGGCATCATCGGCCGGATCTGCACGCGACCCTGCGAGGGCAAGTGCGTGAGGAGGGAGGTCGAGGAGGCGATTGCCATCAACGCCCTCAAGCGGGCGGCGACCGAATACGGGAAGTATACGGAGGATTATACCATCGCCGCGGAAAAGAAAGAGCGGGTGGCGATTATCGGCGGGGGACCGGCCGGCATGATAGCCGCCTACGACCTGCGTAAGGCCGGCTATAAGGTAACTATCTTCGAAGCCCTGGACAGGCTGGGCGGGATGATGGCGGTGGGCATCCCCGAGTTCCGGTTGCCACGGAACATCCTCCAGGAAGAAACGGATATTATCACAAGGCTTGGCGTGGAAATTAAACTGAACACGAGGGTCGGCAAAGACGTTAGATTATCTGATTTGAGGCAAAACTATGATGCAGTTTTTATCGCTGTTGGCGCTCATAAAGGCCGAACCCTCGGGATAGAAAATGAGCGTGCCAATGGCGTTATCGACGGGACGGAGTTTTTACACAAGGTCAACGCCGGCGAGAAACTAAAGACCGAAGACAGGGTGGTAGTGGTGGGCGGCGGCAACGTGGCGGTCGACTGCGCCCGAACCTGCATACGGCTGGGCTTTATAGACGTGAATATCGCCTACCGGCGCTCCGGAGCGGAAATGCCCGCCATCGCCGAGGAAGTGACCGAAGCCGAGCATGAAGGCGTCAAACTGACGCTCCTGTCCGGTCCCAGCAAGGTCGTGCTGAAGGGCGGAAAAGTGTCAGGGCTCGAATGCATTAAAATGAAGCTCGGCGAGCCGGATACATCGGGACGGCGTCGGCCGGAGCCGGTTAAGGGCTCGGAGTTCGTTATCGAGACGGGGCTGATTATCTCGGCCGTGGGTGAAGAGCCCGACCTCGCTTTCATGGGCGGGGACATGGCGGGGGCGGTCGCCGATGGCCATATCAAAGCCGACCCTGTCACGCTCGCCACCGGCATTAAAGGCGTCTTCGCCGGCGGTGACGCGGTCACCGGGGCGGCCACGGTCATCCAGGCCATGGCGGCGGGCCGAAAAGCCGCCAGGTCCATCGACAAATACTTCAAGGGCGAGCCGCTGGACAAAGGGCGTGAAGGCGAAGAGGTCTTCGAGAGCAAGCTCATCGTGGATACCTGGAGCATCTACCAGGAACCGAGGGCGGCCATGCCAGCGCTGCCCGTCACCCGGAGAAAAGGCAACTTCAAAGAGGTCGATTTGGGCCTGACGCGGGAGGCCGCCGTAAAAGAGGCGAGACGCTGCCTCTCCTGCGACTGCCGTATCTGTATCAATCTGCTCGGCTGTCCCGCCCTGATAACCGAAAAAGGCAAGGTGACAATCGATAGCTCCGGGTGCCCGGGGTGCGGGGTCTGCGCCCTGGTCTGCCCGCACGACGCGATAAAAGCAGGAGTGTAAGATGGCCGCGAAGAACGAAATCAACATCATCATCTGCGGGGTGGGGGGACAAGGCGTCGTCCTGGTCTCCGAGCTGCTGGGCAACGCGGCGGTGAGGGGCAAAGTGGCGGTCAAGGGCTCGGAAGTGCTGGGGATGGCGCAGCGGGGAGGCTCCGTGTTCAGCAACCTGCGGCTGGGCGGCGAGGCCATCGCCCCGATGACCCCGGAAGGCAAATGCGATGTCCTCATCGCGGTGGAGCCATCGGAGGCGCTGAGAAATATTCAATACCTCGCGAAAAACAGCGTGGTCGTCCTCAACACGACGACTATCCTGCCGTACACGGTCTATCTGGGCAAGAGCGGGTATCCGTCCCGCGACGAAATAATCGAAAAGCTCCGTAAAGTCACCGACCGCATCATCACACTGGATGCCAGCGGGCTGGCAAAGCAGGCGGGGAGCCTGCAGGCGGCCAACGTGGTCATGCTGGGGGCGCTGTTCGGCACGGGACTCATGCCCGTCAAAGAGGAGACAGCCAGGGAAGCGATACTGGCCCGCTTCAAGGGAAAGGTCGGCGAGATAAATATAAAAGCCTTCGACCTTGGCTATGAATACGTCCAGAAGGCACTCAAGGGGTAGCGATTCTCAAGGGCTGGCAGCAAACCGGGAAGAGCCCGCCAAAGAAAAGACGGATATAAGCGGGAACACAATACCGGAAAATTCTCCACGTGTAAAAAAATTCTCAAGAATTTTTAATAGGTTCTGTTTGCATTTGGTTGATAGCCTCCATATAATATCTAAAAATCCTAAGATAAAGTCATGAGGAAAACAAAACAAAATACGTTTTTTAGTTTTAGTGCACCAGCCAGCCTTCGGTAAAGTCCTAACGCCGTCTCGAAGTTTTTAAGGCCCCGCATGACCTTCGTACGCTGTTTGAGCGTGCCGTGAAAGCGCTCTATCTTCTGCGTGTTGTCTTCGCCAGCCCTTGCTATTCCACCCTCAGCCTCTTATATATCTCCAGCGCCAGCCGTTTCCAGAACTTCCTCAGTCGCTGCGTGCTGCACTACCCTACCGGGCTGCTGTCTTGCATGGTATCTATCATCATGATACGGCTGACGACGATAGTGGACTTCGGGCCCATCAACTGGCCGGTGCTGGTACTGGCACTGCTGATAACCAACGTATCCATCTGCGCCTTCGCCCAGTTCCTGGGCATCTTCTCCATCGTATTCACGGAATGGCTGAACACGCTGGCATTTTCACTGAGCTTGTGCTTCATACTGACCGGCGGCGTCTTCCCGCTGGAAGTGCTGCCCAAAGCACTGCAGGAGGTCGGTAAACTCCTGCCTATGACCAACGGGCTGCTCGCCATCCGGGCGGCTTTTAAAGGGGCTCCGCTAGGCGTGATGGCGGCGTGGGTATTGGCCTGCTATGTTACCTCCCTCAAGGTTTTCCGTTGGGAATAAAGCATCCATAGCTCAGGTTAGAAACGGGGAAGCCTCCCCAGGCCGGGAGGCTTCCTTTTTTTACTCGTCCGTTAACTCCCAGGCTTTTTATACAGTCCTTCAAAGATCAGCGGACAATATAACGATGGTAAGTTGATCACCTTAGTGACTTTCCCCCGATAAGAGGATTAAGCGTCTTGACATATATAAACTGTAATTATAGACTTAATCAGCATTTTGGGGAGGTGCTCTCTGTGAAGTGCCCGCACTGCCAGGCGGAAAATCCCGAAGGTTCAGAATATTGTAGAACATGTGGACAATCGCTGCGGCTTGAAACAGTGTGTCCCAAATGTGGGCATAGTAACCTGCATGATAGTGCCTTCTGCAACAAGTGTGGTCAACCCCTGGTAGAAAAGGAACCACTACTCGCCAAACCGTCTTCAACCCTGCCCGCCTCCTTTGCCGGCGGCCGCTATCAGGTCAAGAAGTTTTTAGGAGAAGGCGGCAAGAAAAAAGTCTACCTCGCCCACGATACCACGTTAGACCGGGATGTCGCCTTCGCCCTCATCAAGACCGAGAAGCTGGACGAAGTCGCCCGCACCCGCATCAAGCGCGAGGCCCGCGCCATGGGAAAACTCGGTGACCATCCGAACATCGTCACCGTCCACGATATGGGAGAGCATGAAGGCCAGCCTTATATCGTTATCCCCTACATGGCCGGTGGTGACGTGGGGGGGCTCATCAAGAAAGCCCCTGACCACCGCCTGCCTCTCGACAAGGCCATAGAAATCGCGAAGTCCGTCTGTAAGGGGCTGGAGTTCGCCCACGCCAAGGGGATCATCCACCGCGACCTCAAGCCGGGTAATGTCTGGCTGAGCGCCGACGGTACCGCCAAGATAGGCGACTTCGGC